>NZ_JBJEHY010000172.1:0-8158 GCF_051876515.1 Nocardioides sp.
CCTTCGTCGACCTCGGCGTGCCCGCCGATCTCAGCGACTCCCTGTCCACCCTCGGCATCACCACCCCCACCCCGATCCAGGCAGCGACCCTGCCGGACTCGCTGGCCGGTCGCGACGTCCTCGGACGTGGCCGCACCGGTTCGGGCAAGACGTACGCCTTCCTGCTGCCGCTCGTGGCCCGCCTCGCCGGCGGACGCCGCCCCCGCGCCACCGCCCCCCGTGCCCTCATCCTGGCCCCCACGCGCGAGCTGGTCGGCCAGATCGAGGCCTCGCTGGAGCCGTTGGCCAAGGCGGCCGGGCTCACCAGCCGCACCGTCTTCGGCGGCGTCGGCCAGAACCCGCAGGTCACCGCGCTGCGCAAGGGCGTCGACATCGTCGTGGCCTGCCCCGGCCGCCTCGAGGACCTGATCGGTCAGGGCCACTGCACCCTCGACGACGTCGAGATCACCGTCCTCGACGAGGCCGACCACATGGCCGACCTCGGCTTCCTCCCGGCCGTGCGACGCCTGCTCGCCAAGACGCCGACCGGCAGCCAGCGGCTGCTGTTCTCGGCGACCCTCGACAACGGCATCGACGTGCTGGTCAAGCAGTTCCTGTCCTCGCCGGTGACCCACGAGGCGGACTCGGCGCAGTCGCCCGTGGCCACCATGACCCACCACGTGCTGCACATCGAGCGCGAGCACCGGCTGCCGGTCCTCGTCGACCTCACCAGCGCCCCCGGTCGTACGGTCGTGTTCACCCGCACCAAGCACGGCGCCAAGGCACTGGCCCGCCAGCTCAACAAGAACGGCGTCCCCGCCGTCGAGCTCCACGGCAACCTCGGCCAGAACGCGCGCACCCGCAACATGGAGGCCTTCCACGACGGTCGCGCCACCGCCCTGGTCGCCACCGACATCGCGGCCCGCGGCATCCACGTCGACGACGTCGCCCTGGTCGTGCACGCCGACCCGCCGGCCGAGCACAAGGCGTACCTGCACCGCTCGGGCCGCACCGCCCGCGCCGGCAACGAGGGCACCGTGGTGACCCTGATGACGAGCGAGCAGGTCAAGGACGTGCGCGACCTGACCCGTGCTGCCGGCATCAAGCCCACCACCACGCGCGTCAACGGCACCGACCACCCCGTCCTGACGCAGCTGGCCCCGGGGGAGCGGGTCCGCTCCGGCGCCATCGAGCTCGGCGGGCAGCAGCCCACGGGCGGCGGCCAGGGTGGCGGCTCGCGCTTGGGTGCCAAGCGCGGCGGCACCAAGCCGGTCGGCTCCGGGCAGGCCGGAGGCAACGGGGGCCGCGGGCGCGGTCGCGGCCTGGGCGCGGGATCGCAGTCCAAGCAGGCCGGCCCCAAGGGCGGCGGCAACGGCGGCCAGCGTCGTGGCTCCGGCGCAGCGCCCACCGGTGGGGGGCAGCAGCCGTCCCGCAGTCGCAACCGGCGTCGTTCCTCCGGCGGGTCGAGCGGCGGCCACAGCGCCGCTTCCTTCAGCTCCGGGCGCCGCTGAGCGCGACGTCCCGCGCCGCGAACTCCTCGGCATGAATAGACTGCCCGCTCCACAGGCAGTCATCGGCAGGAGGAGCAGCGGTGCGAGGACGTACGTTCAGGACGGTCGCGACGGCGGCGGCAGGAGCCGTGCTGGGAGCGGGGCTGCTCGTCGGCCCGGTCCAGGCGCAGCCGGCACCGCCGGTCCAGTCCGCCACGCAGACCACGTCCTGCGCCGACCGTACGGTCAACCCGCGCCGCCCCATCCCGGCGAAGATGTTCGGCCGCTGCGTCGTGCGCGGCATGAAGGCCGGGCGCACGGTCACCGTCACCACCAACCACGACGGTGAGGTCAGCAAGGGGCCGATGCGGTTCACCAAGGTGACCGACGCGTCGGTCACGTACGCCGACTCTTCGCGCGTGGTCATCCTCGGCGACGACGCGTGGTGGAAGGAGGCCGGTCACGGTTGGGCGAAGGCCAAGGCGAAGGGCACCCAGCGCGAGCGGCAGGCGTACCTGATCTTCGTGCTGTGGCGCGCCAACTCGTCGGCCCAGGCGTACCGCTCCATGCTCGCCTCGAGCAGCACGCCGTGGGAGTGGACCGGCAAGGCCCGCAAGGTCAACGGGGTCCGCGCCCGCGAGTACACCGGGACCCCCGCCTACGCCGAGACCACCTTCTCGACGTACCGGGTGTGGCTGGACAACTCCTACCGTCCGGTCCGGATCAAGACGGTGGGCACCGCCTACGGCATCACCGTGAAGACCACGCAGGACTTCCGCCGCTGGGGCAAGAAGGTCACGATCACCGCACCGAAGGTGTCCTGACCTTCTGCCGCGAAACGGACACGGCTGGCCGGTCCGGTGGGACGATGGAACCGTGAAGTTCCTGCTCAACGTCATCTGGCTCGTCCTGTCCGGCTTCTGGCTGTTCGTCGCCTACGCCTTGGCCGGCGTGGTGCTGTGCGTGCTGTTCGTCACCATCCCGTGGGGCGTGGCCTCGTTCCGCCTGGCCCGCTACGCGCTGTGGCCCTTCGGTCGTACGGTCGTGGAGCGCCCCGACGCGGGCGCGGCGTCCTTGCTGGGCAACATCGTCTGGCTGGTGCTGGCCGGGTGGTGGCTGGCGCTCACCCACATCGCCTCCGGCATCGCCCTGTGCCTGACGATCATCGGCATCCCGATGGGCATCGCCGACTTCAAGATGGTGCCCCTGGCGCTCATGCCTCTGGGCAAGAAGATCGTTCCCAGCGACACCGTCGTGGCCGGTGAGCGCTGGGAGGTCACCACCACCCGAGGCTGAGCAGGCGGCTCCCCGCGCTGTCGCTAGAGTCACCGGCGGCAGTGGTGGGCACGGCGAGAGGACTTCTGATGACGCAGCGGGCAACGGCCGCCCAGGTGGTCGCACGGTTGAGCACCGAGGACAAGGTACGACTGCTCTCGGGCCGCAACTTCTGGTCCACCCGCGCCGTGCCGGGCGTCGCGTCCGTCATGCTCACCGACGGGCCCCACGGGCTGCGCAAGCAGGCCGGATCCGGCGACCACCTCGGCCTCGCCGAGTCCGTTCCCGCCACCTGCTTCCCGCCCGCCGCCGGCCTCGGCGCCACCTGGGACCTCGAGCTCCTCGAGGAGATCGGCGAGGCGCTGGGGCGTGAGGCGGCCGCAGAGCAGGTCGGCGTGCTGCTCGGCCCGGGGCTCAACATCAAGCGTCACCCCGCCGGGGGCCGCAACTTCGAGTACTTCTCCGAGGACCCGCTGCTCTCCGGCAAGACTGCGGCCGCGATGGTCCGCGGCATCCAGTCCCAGGGGGTCGGCGCCTGCCTCAAGCACTTCGCCGCCAACAACCAGGAGTTCAACCGGATGCGCGTCGACACGGTCGTCGACGAGCGCACCCTGCGCGAGGTCTACCTGGCCGGCTTCGAGATCGCGGTGACCGAGTCGTCCCCGTGGACGGTGATGAGCTCCTACAACCTGCTCAACGGCGAGCACACGGGTGAGTCGTACCGCCTGCTCACCGAGATCCTGCGCGACGAGTGGGGCTTCGACGGCGTCGTGATGAGCGACTGGTTCGGCACCGCCGACCGCGCCGTCGGCGTCCGCGCCGGCATGGACCTGGAGATGCCGGGCTCGAACGGCTCGTGGAACGCCGAGGTGCACGCCGCGCTGGAGTCCGGCGCACTCAGCCACGCCGACCTCGACCGGGCCTGCGAACGCCTGGTCGAGATGGTGCAGCGCGTCGCTCGTGACGACGCCAGCCCGGACGAGGCTCCCGGTGCGGTCGACCACGACGCCCACCACGCCCTGGCGCGCCGCGCAGCAGCCGCGGCGACCGTGCTGCTGACCAACGACGGGCTCCTGCCGCTGGCTGGGACCGGCAGGGTCGCCCTGCTCGGCGCGATGGCGAGCACGCCCCGCTTCCAGGGGGCCGGCAGCTCCCTGGTCAACGCCACCCGCGTCGACTCGGTCCTGGACTCCCTGCGCAGCCGGCTGGAGCCCCAGGCACAGGTGGAGTACGTCGCCGGCTACGACCCGGCCAGCGGCGAGGCCACGCCCGCCGACCTGGCGGCGGCCCGTACGGCTGCCGCGGAGGCCGACGTGGCCGTCGTCGTCGTCGGACTGCCCGCGCGCCACGAGTCCGAGGGCTTCGACCGCACCACGCTCCGTCTGCCGGCCGGCCACGACGCGCTCGTCGAGGCCGTGCTCGCCGTCAACCCGCGCACCGTCGTGGTCCTGGTCAACGGCGCGCCGGTCGAGGTGCCGTGGGCGGACCGCCCGGCGGCCCTCGTCGAGGCGTACCTGGGGGGTCAGGCCGGCGGCTCCGGCCTCGTCGACGTGCTCACCGGCGACGCCGAGCCCGGTGGACGGCTCGCGGAGTCGTTCCCGGTCTCGGGCGCCGAGCTCCCGGCCAGCGCCAACTTCGCCGACCACCCCACCCAGGTGCAGTACCGCGAGACGTTCCACGTCGGGTACCGCTTCCACGACACCTGCGGGGTGGCGCCGCGCTTCGCCTTCGGCCACGGGCTCAGCTACACGACCTTCTCGTTGGGCGGTCTCACCGTGAGCGGGTCCGGCCAGGAGCGGCAGGTCGAGGTGACCGTCACCAACACCGGCGAGCGGGCCGGGTCCACCGTCGTCCAGGTGTACGTCCACGACGTGGCGTCGTCGGTCCCGCGCCCCGAGCAGGAGCTCAAGGCCTTCGCCAAGGTGCACCTGGAGCCGGGGGAGGCGCGCCGGGTCCAGCTCGACCTCGGGCGCAGGGGGTTCGCGGTGTACGACACCGCCACCGCGGCGTGGGCCGTCGAGGCGGGCGAGTTCGAGATCCGCGTCGGCACCTCCTCGCGCGACCTCCCGCTGCGCAGCACCGTGGTGCTGGACTCGCCCGACACGGTCACCGCCGTCGAGGCACCGTCGCGCCCGCTGGTCGACGACGCCGAGTTCGCCGTCCTGCTGGGGCGGTCCGTGCCCGCTCCGCGTCCGCTGCTGCCCTTCCACCGCGACTCGACGCTGAGCGACCTCGACGGCACCTGGCTGGGCGCACGGCTGCAGAAGCTGCTGCTCTCCATGGCCGGCCGGCGCGTGTCGGTCGGGGACGACGCGAACTCCGCGATGATGGAGACCGCCATGGCCCAGATGCCGCTGCGCGGGGTCGTGATGGCCGCGGCAGGGCGGCTGACCTACCCCGTGCTGGACCGCGCGATCAGCGTCCTCAACGCGGCCCGTCGAGGACGCTGAGCTCCGCGTCGACGGGTGCCGCCGCACCGCCGGCGACCAGGGCCCACAGGTCCTTGGGGTCGGCGGGGGAGGCGACGAGGTCGAGGTGGCGCACCAGGCCGCTGCCGGCCACCCGCGCGTACGCGTGACGCAGGGCGGTGAAGTCCTCGACGGCGAACCCGACCGAGTCGAAGAGGGTGATCTGGTCGGCGCTGGTCCGCCCGGCCGCAGCCCCGGTGAGCACCTCGTGGAGCTCGGTGACCGCGAAACCGTCGTGCATCTGCTGCAGCTCACCCTCGATCCGGGTCTGCGGGGTGTGCTCGACGACGACCCTGGCCCGGTCCAGGACGGAGGCGTCGAGCTCGGTCTTGCCGGGGCAGTCGCCGCCGATGGCGTTGAGGTGCATGCCGGGCACCACGGCGTCGGCGGGGAGCACGGTGGCGTACGCCTTGTCGGCGGTGCAGGTGGTGACGACGTCCGCCCCGAGGGCGGCGGCCCGAGGGTCGTCGCACACGACGACCTCGAACCCGAGGGCGGTGGCGTTGCGGACGAACTTCGCCGTCGAGGCGGGGTCGGTGTCGAAGACCCGCAGCCGCTCGATGCCGAGCTCGGCGCGCATCCCGATCGCCTGGAACTCCGCCTGGGAGCCGGTGCCGATCATCGCCATGACGCGCGAGTCCGCACGCGCGAGCACCCGGGCGGCCAGGGCGGAGGTCGCGGCGGTGCGCAGGGCCGTGAGAAGCGTCATCTCCGCCACGAAGACGGGGTAGCCGGTGGCGACGTCGGCGAGCACGCCGAACGCGGTGACGGTCTGCAGGCCCCGCGAGGGGTTGATCGGGTGCCCGTTGACGTACTTGAAGGCGTACTGCTGGCCGTCGCTGGTGGGCATCAGCTCGATCACCCCGTCGCGCGAGTGGGAGGCCAGACGCGGTGTCAGGTGGAACTCCCCCCAGCGCCGGAAGTCCTCGGCCAGGGCGTCGGTCAGCTCCGAGATGATGCGTTCGGCTCCGTCCGCGGCGATCCAGCCGACCGCACCGGTCACGTCGAGGAAGGGGACTCCGCGCACCATCACTGCACCTCCTGAGGTTTCGGGACCCGGCTGGGTGGACGTCCGCCCCGCTCGGGCGGGGCGGAACTCGTCCTGTCGATCTAAAGGTCCACGGGAGGATCTACGGTAAGTGCCCGCGTACGGCGGATCAATGTCCTGACGGAGTGTCGTTGCGCAGGCCGCGCAGGATGACGTCGAGGACGCTGGTCCCCGGCAGGTCGCGCTGCGGCCCGCCCGCGATGGCGGCGGAGCCCGTGAGCATCATCAGGACCTGCATGATCGTGTGCGCGGTGACGTCGGGGTGGAGCCACCCCTCCTGGTGCGCGCCCTCGACGGAGGACGCCACGATCCGCTCCATCCGCTCGCCCAGGGCGGCCAGGTCCTGCTGGCCCGGGTCGGAGGCGAAGAGCACCAGGAAGAGCCCCGGTGCGCTCTGCTGCATGGTCCACATCTCCGACAGGAGCGTCTCCAGCTGGTGCGGGCCCGTGGCGCCGGCCAGCTTCTCCAGGTCGTCGACCCGCGCCTCGAAGAGCGCCGAGACGAGCGCCTGTCGGTCCGGGAAGTGGCGGTACAGGGTGGCGCGGCCGACACCCGCGCGCTGCACGACCAGGTCGAGCGGGGCCGAGGCCCCGTGCTCGTGGAAGACCTCCTCGGCGGAACTCAGGAGGAGCTCACGGTTGCGGGCGGCGTCGCGGCGGGGCATCCGCTCAGACTAACCGTGAGACTCCTCCTGGTCCTTGCTTCTCAGCCCTGCGTCGAGGCCGCCATGGCGCGGGCCGCGATCAGGCCGAACACCACCGCGGGGCCGAGGGTGGAGCCGGGGCCCGGGTAGGTCCGACCCATCACCGAGGCCGAGTTGTTGCCGGCGGAGTACAGGCCCTCGATGACGGTGCCGTCGGGACGCAGCGCACGCCCCTTGACGTCGGTCACGACGCCACCCTTGGTGCCCAGGTCGCCGATGACCACGCGTACGGCGTGGAACGGCGCCTTCTCCAGCGGCCCCAGGTTCGGGTTGGGGAGCACGCTGGGGTCGGAGTAGTACCGGTCGTAGGCGGAGTTGCCGCGGCCGGTCGGTGACGTACTCCTCGATGATGCCGGTCGAGAGGGCGCCGCCTACATTTATATTATTAATACGCCTTTCGAGCTCGGAGACGACCGCGGGGTCGGCCACGCCGTCGACGTAGAGTATCGCCGCCTTTGTCAGGCTCTTGCGGCCGAGAAGAGTGCTTTTGATCTTCAGCGCGGGGTTTGCGATGCGCTTTCGCACGAGGGCGGTGTCGGTGCGCAGGGTCTCGGTGAAGCTGTCCTTGCCGCCTTTGAGGGATTTCTCAAGCGTCGGCTCGCTGATGCCGCGCTGGATCTGCGCGCTGCGGTTTTCAAAGCACACGGCGCACCTTTCGTCCTCGAAAACGACAGCGCAGCAGCCCTGCGTTATATCGCCGACTATATCGTCGAGCGTCGTGCGCAGCGTCGCCTGCGAGCTGTACACCGCGCCGTCGAGAAGCCTCTGCGGAGAAAGTGCGACTCCCGCGCGAAGAATCTCGGTCAGGGGCCGCAGCACGTCCTTTGAAATGTCGCCGCCCGAGGCAACGCCGTCGAGCCAGCAGACAAAAAGCGTCTTATCGCCGCTGAGACCCGGGCGTATATCTCGCGACTGAAAGTCCGAGCAGCCGTCGAATATGTCATTGAGCGTTTTTGCGCTTATCGTGCCCCTGTACGCGGGCTCGCGCCGTGCGTGGGGCTCATCGCCGCATTTTTCGCGGCGGAACAGGTTCTTAAAATCAGCCATATTGTTATTATGCGCGGCATTAGGCACAATATTTAGTGTAGGCGGAAAATCTTAAAAATTTGTTGTGAAAATAGTCGAAAAAGTGTTGACAAACTGTGTCGTCGGTGGTATTCTAAGCAAGCGCCTCGAGAGAAAACGCCGCATCGAT
>NZ_JBJEHY010000173.1:0-8115 GCF_051876515.1 Nocardioides sp.
GAGCTTCCGGAGCTCGCGCGAGGAGGGACGTCGTGACCGCAACCGCGCCCGCCACCCCTCCTGCGACCAGTCGGACCGACCTTCGCAAGGAGCGCACCCGGGCGGCCCTGATCGAGGCCGCACAGGGCTTCCTGGCGGACAACCGGACGGACGTCCCTGCCCTTGAGGTCACGCGGGCGGCCGACGTCGGGGCGGGGACCCTGTACTACCACTTCGACAGCAAGGAAGCGCTCTTCGAGGCCGCCGTGCGCGACGCCGTCGAGCGGCACGGCGACCTGATGGACGAGCTCACCGCCGACCTCGACGACCCTGCGGTCGCGTTCGCGCAGAGCTTCCGCCTCACCGGCCGACTGCACCGCAGGCAGCCGGTGCTGAGCAAGGTCCTGCTCAACACCGGCACCCGGCTGGTCGGCCTGGACCACGGTCTCGCACCCCGGGCGCTGCGCGACATCACGGCTGGAACGTCGGCAGGACGCTTCCACGTGGGCGAC
Organism: Nocardioides sp.; assembly: GCF_051876515.1. GTDB lineage: Bacteria > Actinomycetota > Actinomycetes > Propionibacteriales > Nocardioidaceae > Nocardioides. The sequence continues at coordinate 492 of NZ_JBJEHY010000173.1, forward strand.
CCTCAGCTGGCACTCATGGTCATCGCCGGCGCGATGCTCTGCCTCGGGCAGCTCCTCCACGACGAGCCCTCGCGCGACGACGGGGCTGCGGCTGACGCCGTGGCGGAAGACCTGCTCCGCATGCTCGGCGTACCCGCGGACGAGGCCTCCGAGATCTGCCGCCTCCCCCTCCCCGAGCCCCTCGCCTGAGCCCCTCCCCCGAGGGCGCCCGCGACGCGGGTGGACCAGCCCGACGCGCTGCCACCGAACTGAGGAATTCGTCAGAAACGCTTGACGTATGCAACGGCCGCAACTGAGGATGTCGTCAGTTTCCTTGGAAGGTGGCTGTCATGACGTCGTACGAACCGGGCCTCGGGCCACCGTCCCCGCCAGTGGGCGGGGACGCCCACGGCACGCACAGCGACCTGCACAGCGAGCAGGGCGCACTCACCGGGGAGCACCCCGGGCGCGCACGCAACCCGGTGATCAAGGTCCGTGACCTGGCGTGGCTCGAGTTCGCGAAGCCGGACCTGAGGGCCGCGGAACGCTTCGCCCACGCCTTCGGCTTCACGACCAGCGTCACCGCACCGGGCGAGACGCACCTGCGTGGCACGGACCCCGGCGCACCGTGCGTGATCCTGCGCCACGGTCCCCGCTCCCGCTTCCTCGGCCCCACCTTCCTTGCCGCCGCGGCCGAGGACCTGGTCCGGCTCGCGAACGCGACCGGCACCCCGGTCCGTCGGATGCCCGAGTCCCTCGGCGGCGCGGGCGTGGAACTCACCGACCCGAGCGGCCTCCCCGTACGGGTGGTGCACGGGGTCCACGAGCTCGAGGCGCTCCCGGGTCAGGCGCCACGCACCGTCAACGTCGGCCAGGAGGTGCTGCGCACCAACGCGACGCAGCGCCCACCGCGCGTACCCGCCGGGGTGCAGCGACTCGGGCACGTCGTCCTGCAGTCCCCGCGCTACCGCGAGGTCCTGGACTGGTACCTGGAGCACCTCGGTCTGATCGTCAGCGACTTCCTGTTCTTCGACGGCCAGCGGCACCGGGGGCCGACGATGAGCTTCATCCGGTGCGACCGCGGGAGCGAGCCGACCGACCACCACACCCTGGCCATGACGCTCGGCCCCTCCAACCGGTACGTCCACTCGGCCTACCAGGTCAGCGACCTCGACGCTCTGGCGGCGGGCGGGGAGTTCCTGCTGGGCGAGGGGTACCAGCGTTCCTGGGGTGTCGGCCGGCACATCCAGGGCAGCCAGATCTTCGACTACTGGCGCGACCCTGACGGGTTCCTCGTCGAGCACTTCACCGACGGCGACCGGTTCGACTGCACCCTCGAACCCGGGTGGGCGCCCATGACCGCCTCCGGTCTGGCCCAGTGGGGCCCGCCGGTCACCAAGGACTTCCTCGGCCTGGCTCCCGGCAAGGAGTCCGCGGCCGAGCTCCGTTCCATGATCCGTTCACTGCGCGAGGACAACGAGTGGGACCTCGAACGCCTCCGCGGCCTGATGAAAGTAGCGACCTCGTGAGCATCTCCGTCCTCCGTACCGCCGACGCGTGGTGGGCCCTCACCTCCGACGGCACCGCCGCCCGCATCGCCACCGGGGCGACCAGCACCGCTGAGCTACTCGCAGACCGGGCCGCCGTCGAGACCGCAGCGGGCGGACCGGGCGGCACCGCCGTCGCCTCCCTCGACCTCGTCTCGCCTGTCACCGCCCCGTGCCGGGTGGTCGCCCAGATGACGAACTACGTCAGCCACGTCCGCGAGTCCGGCATGGACCCCGAGACCGTGCCGCTCACCTTATTCCGGAAGACGTCGGGCTCGGTCAGCGGGCCGTACGACGACGTCGTGAAGCCGTCGCACGTGCGGTTCCTGGACTACGAGGTCGAGCTCGGGCTGGTCGTGGGGCGCACCCTGGCCGTCGGTGACGTCGTCACGGACGCCAACTGGACGGGGTGGGTGGCCGGGTTCGTGGTCACCAACGACGTCTCGGCACGCGACGTCCAGCTGCCGAAGACCCAGTTCTACGAGGCCAAGTCGTACCCGACCTTCACCCCGACCGGCCCCGTGCTGGTCCTGCTCACGGGCGCGGAGCTCGAGTCGTTCCGCACCCTCCGTCTCACCTTGAAGGTCAACGGCCAGACCCGCCAGGACAACACTGCGGCCGACATGATCTACTCCCCCGCCCAGGCCCTCGCGGCACTGTCCCGGTTCCAGCGGCTCGACGCCGGCGACCTGGTGCTGACCGGTACGCCGGGCGGAACGGCACTCAAGGCTCCCCCGCGGCCCGTCGAGATCATCGGAAGCCTGCTGCCCCCGGCCAAGAAGTGGAAGGCGTTCTTCAACGCGCAGTCCAAGAACGAGAAGTACCTGGCCGACGGCGACGTCGTGGAGGTGAGCATCGCCTCCCAGGACGGCCTGGTCGACCTGGGAACCCAGCGCACGGTCGTCAGGTACGCGGAGTGACGCCACCCGGCGCCAGCAGGCCGCCCGACGTGGTCGTGGTCGGCGCCGGTCCGACGGGGGTCACGGCCGCCGCCCTCCTCGCGCAGTACGGCGTGCGGTCCCTCGTCCTCGACCGCTGGGCGGGCGTGTACCCCCAACCGCGGGCGGTACACCTGGACGACGAGGTGCGCCGCATCCTCGACCGGCTCGGGCTGGACGACGACTTCGCGGCCATCTCCCGCCCTGGCCGCGGGTTGAGGTTGCTGAGCCGTGACCACGCCGTGCTGGCACAGTTCGAGCGGGACCGCCTGGTGGGGGTGCACGGTCACCCGCAGGCCAACATGTTCGACCAGCCCGACCTCGAGGGGCTGCTGCGCGCCCACGTCGCCGGTCTGCCCGAGGTGACCGTGTGCGGGATGGCCGAGGTCACCGCCGTCGAGCACGTGTCCCAGGACCGGGTGCGCGTCGCCTGGACCGACCGCACCAGCGGTCAGGAGCACGTCGTGCTGGCACCGTTCGTGCTCGGCTGCGACGGCGCCAACAGCACCGTGCGGGCTGCGCTCGGCGCGGGGATGAGGGACCTGGGGTTCGAGCAGAGGTGGCTGGTCGTGGACATCGACACCGACCGGGGCCTGGCCGCTTGGGAGGGGGTGCACCAGGTCTGCGACACCGCGCGCGCCGCGACGTACATGCGGATCGGCGAGCGCCGGTACCGGTGGGAGTTCCAGCTGCTCGACGGCGAGACGTCAGCGGCCTTCGGCACCATCGACGCGCTCGCGCCGCTGCTGTCCCCGTGGGTCGGGACGGTCACGGCGGACCTCACGGTCAGGCGGCTCACCGACTACACGTTCCGGGCGCAGATCGCCGACCGGTGGCGCGACCGCCGGGTCCTCCTGCTCGGCGACGCGGCGCACCTGACGCCACCGTTCATCGGCCAGGGCATGGGCGCCGGGATGCGCGACGCCCACAACCTCGCCTGGAAGGTGGCCGGCGTGCTGCAGGGAGACCTCCCTGAGTCCACCCTCGACTCGTACGAGGCTGAGCGGGCGCCGCACGCTCGTGCCCTGATCCGTACAGCCGTGTGGATGGGCCGCGCCATGACGCAGGGTGGGCGACTGGGAGACCTCGGGCGGCGGGCACTCCTCCCCCACGCCCACCGCGTGCCCGGGCTGCGTGAGCAGATCGTCAACGGCTCGACACCGGCTCTCAGGATCCCTGGAACGCGCCACCGTCTCGTCGGCCAGTTGTGCCCCAACGTGCCGCTCGCCACCCACAGCGGCGAGCGGTGGGACCGTTCAACGGTTTCCGGACGCTTCGCGCTCGTCAGTTGCGGCCCGGTGAACCAGCACACCCGCGCTCTCGTCGCCGCCCGCGGCGGGCTCGTCGTGGACGCGGGTGACGGGTCGGCGCTGGCACGGTGGCTCACCGACGGCGGCGCCCGGTCCGCCCTCGTGCGCCCGGACGGGGTCGTCCAGGCTGCCGGACCGTCGGCGACGGCGATGGCCGGCCGGATGCCACCGTTCCGTGTCCGGGAGACCTCGCTGGCTCGCTGAGCCGTGGCACCTCGTTCTCAGAGGGCGGGAGGAGTCGGGGACTGCCCCCGCAGCCACTGGCCGAACGTGCGGGTGACGGGGCGTACGACGACACCTCCGTGCTTCTTGCGCCCTGAGACGCGTACGCGCAGCGTCACCGGGATGCCCGGAGCGGGAGGGGCCTCGCGGCAGCGCACGTGGCAGTGGGCCGTCCTCAGGTCATCGAGGTCCACCACGATGCCGGGGCGGGTGACGAGGACCAGATCGCCGCCCGTCATCGCGAGGACCACGTCCAGCGTGCTGCCGGTGACGACGGCCTCGCTGAGGTCGAGGGTGACCCCGACCCACTTGGTGGCGACCTCGATCCGCTGCGGGAGCACCCACGCGCCGTCGCGCTGAACGGGCGAGCCGTGCTTCTGCTCGATCTTCACGACCGCCTTGGCCTGTGCGCCGCGGTGGTCGAGGGTGGGGCCGACGGGTAGGTCAGCAGTGAGCCCGGCGAGCTCTGCACGGGTGCGTGCGGAGAGCGCCGCCTCGAGGCGCTCGTCGAGCTCGTCGAAGCTGAGGTACCCGTCGCCGGCTGCGACACGGAGCACGTCGGCCACCCGGTCGCGGTCGTCGTGGGAGGCCCGCATCTCGGGCTCGCTGCCGCCACGTGGGGTCCATCGCACCATGGTCGGCAGGCTACCTGCCGGTTCGCGGCCGTCGCTCACCTTCACCGGCACCCGCCGGCAACACGGGAGGTCTTGGTGTCGGTGCCGCGCGCGTAGAGGATCCCGCGCCCGGAGAAGCTCGATTCAGCTGATGTCGAACAAGATCCGTACGAAGACGTACGCGGTCAGGCACGCGTAGGCGCCCAGCACGCCGAGCGCCGCACCGACCCAGGCCCTGCGGGACACGGACTCCCACCCGATCAGCGCAGTGATCGCGACACCGACGGGGATCGCGACACAGAGGACCCATGGAGTTGGGCGCCCGTCCACCTCCCCCGCTGGGGAGTGGGACACCACAAGGGTGCCGAACGCGTCTCGATCGAGGGCCGAGCAGACTATTCCCGGGTGTCAGCGGCGCGCGCCTCGGTGAGGTGCAGGATCAGTCGCGAGCCCTCGCTCGGGATCGGCGATTCCGGAACGTCCAGCTGCAACGACACGGCTACCGCCTGGCCATTGAGTGATTCCCCGGGCGACTTCAGTGTCTCGGCGACTTCGAACCCCAGGAAAATGATCGCAATGCTGCTCGGGCCACGACGCCGCCGTCGTCACGCTCGCTGAAGGAGATCCCTGTGACGGTGCCTTCAAGCACGTGCGTGCTGACGGCGGTCAGCTCCTCCACGGTCGAGTACTGAGGCCCGTCCACCACGACGATCGACAGGACGGTCGAGTTCGCGCGCGGCTGACCGTCTCCTTCGGCAACGCCCGAGGAGCACCCCTGGGTGATCAGCCCCAGTGCCAGCACCGTTGCCGCGGTCAGTCGAATTCTCACCATCACGCCTTTCGCGGTTGAGCGGGATCGTTCACACGTAGCGGACGCTGACACCATGGACGTCGTCGGCCCACTGCGCGGTTCCGTTGCACTCGAACCCGACAACCGTGACGCGGTAGTGCAACCGTCGTCACCGTGTACGCGCAGGGCTGAGGCCGGCGACCGGGCGGAGGAGTCTGTGGGCCACCCGGTGACCCGCAAACTCCGGTGCCTCACGTGGCCCGAAGCCCCAGAAGCGGAAGAACTCCCGCAATCCTCCGGCCATGTCGAAAGCACGCCTGGCCATCACCGCAAGGTGCCAACTCAACTGGGGGCAATCCCTTGCCTAGGACCCCGCCGCCTGGCCGCTGATCGACGCCACAACGGGCCACGGGATGTGACGGTCGACCTCGGGCAGCCGCCACACCGCGAAGTCGGGTGACTGCTTCCAGCCGAGGTCGGAGAAGAGGAACGTCACGTCGCGGTACCGGATCGTCTGGCCGTGCACCTCGACCGAGTTGACCATGTACGTCACCGCGTCGAGGTCGTTCTGAAGAAGTTGCCACGTCTCGTCGAAGACCAAGTCCATCAGCCTTGGGAGCGGGATCGGTTCCACGCGCCCGGCCGCTTGCAGGCGTGGATCGAGGAATGCTTCCTGGACGAGGGCGGCGCGGTGGAGGTTCAAGAGTTCGTGCCGTTGCTGTGCCGTGTCCAGCGGGACGTCATCCTCAACGAGGAATACCTTCTCGACGATCCCGAAGCCAGAAGGTGCGGAGATGCTGAACGTGTTGGTCAACGTTCCTCCAGGGAGGTCTGGAGTGACGGCGGAATGGCCACTGTAGGCGTCATGACGTTGGGGTTGCTTTCAGCCGCGCCGCCATCACCCCACGCGCCCGCTTCGACCTTCACGCACCCGATGTACGCGCGCAACATCCTGGGCACGTCATCTGCGTGACACCTCGGGAATGCCAGAGGGCCTCTCGCACCAGCGAGAGGCCCTCTGACCTGCGGCTTCTTCGGTCGGGCTGACAGGATTTGAACCTGCGACCCCCTGACCCCCAGTCAGGTGCGCTACCAAGCTGCGCTACAGCCCGAACACTCCGTACGGACCTGCCGCACACGAGCGAGGAAACCATAGCGCAGACCCGCTCCGACGACGCATTCGGGGGGTGGTTCCGCGGCTCAGACGGAGGCGAAGCCGGGGAGGAACATGCCCGCCGCCAGCAGCAGCCACAGGCCGTGCCACGCCAGACCCACCCACACCATCACCCTCGAGGCGCCGGGCCACCGGCGCCCGAGCACGAGGACGAGCACCCCGAGGATCGCGGGGACGCAGGTCCACAGCACCAGCAGCGCGGCGAAGACGAAACCGAGGCCGGCCAGCGGGTCGTCGTTCTCCAGCGCGGAGAACCACAGGAGGACGGCACCGAGGACACCAAGAAGGCCCAGGCCGATCAGGACACCAGCCAGCGCCGACATCCAGGGACGCAGTTGCACGACAGCGGGACGGAGGGACGACGAGGGCGCGGGAGTGTGGGTCATGCCTCCCACTCTCCCGCGCCCTCGCTCACGGCGTCATCGGTGCGCGTACTCAGCGCTTGCGCTTCTCCCGGGCCCGCACCTGCAGGACGATCGGGGTGCCCACGAAGCCGAACTCCTCACGCAGGCGACGCTCGATGAACCGCTCGTACGCCGCGTCGAGCTTGCCGGAGGTGAACAGGATGAAGGTCGGCGGGGCCGTCGAGGGCTGCGTGCCGAACAGGATCTTGGGCTGCTTGCCGCTGCGCACCGGGTGCGGGTGCTCGGCGACCAGACGGCCCAGGAAGTTGTTGAGCTGGCCGGTGGAGATGCGGGTCTCCCAACCCTCCAGCGCCTTGTCCAGGGCGGGCACGATGCGGTCCACGTGCCAGCCGGTACGCGCGGTGATGTTGATCCGAGGAGCCCATTTCACCTGGACGAGCTCACGCTCGATCTCGCGCTCGAGGTAGTAGCGACGCTCGTCGTCCACGAGGTCCCACTTGTTGAACGCGATCACCAGCGCCCGACCGGCCTCGCGGATCGTCTGCACGATGCGCAGGTCCTGCTCGGAGATGGACTGCTCGGCGTCGAGGACCAGGACGGCCACCTCGGCGCGGTCGATCGCGGTCGTCGTCCGCAGCGACGCGTAGTACTCGTGACCCGAGGCCTGGTTCACGCGCTTGCGGAT
>NZ_JBJEHY010000174.1:0-8111 GCF_051876515.1 Nocardioides sp.
GAGGCGGCCAGGCTGGCGGAGGCCACCCCCGTCGTCCGCAACCTCCCCACTTTGGCCGACAAGCGCCGCCAGAAGTCGTACCCGGTCGTCGAAGACGAGGCCGCGCGCGAGGACAAGGACTGAGCACCGTGTCGGACGGGGCCACTACGGTCCCGGCCATGACGGGGGACCTGAATCCGTGGCGCCGGCTTCGCGCTCTCGCGGAGTGGACGCTGCGCTGGCACGAGCCGGACGCCGACCGGCGCATGGGTGTCACGCGCCACGCGCACCGCACGATCAGCCTCCGCTCGGACCTCACGTGGGAGCAGCGCCGGTGCACGATCCTCCATGAGTGCCTGCACGCCGAGCACGGCCCGGTGCTGTCGACGCACCTCGCGCGGCACGAGGCGGACGTGCGTCGCTCGACGGCCCGCCTGCTGATCCCTGACGTCGAGCGCATCGGGGACGCGCTGGCCTGGGCGCTGTCCCTGGAGGAGGCTGCCGAAGAACTGCACGTGGACGTTCGCGTCCTACGCGACCGGCTGCGCTGGCTGCACCCGAGTGAGCGGCACTACCTGCACGAGCGCCTGGCGGACTAAAGAGGCTGCGGGCCGAAGCGGCGGGCAGCCAGCGCCTAGATCTCCTTCGGGGGTCGCGCGCCGCTCAGCACGCGCGACGCCGCGTCGGCCGCGGCGGCCTGCACGTCGGGCAGCAGGTGCCCGTAGGTGTCGATCGTGGTCGTGATCTTCTCGTGCCCGAGGCGCGCCTGGATCACCGGCAGGCTGATGCCTTGGCCGATCAGCAGCGCCACGTGCGAGTGCCGCAGGTCGTGGATGCGCGGCTTCGGGTCGGGGATGCTGCGCGTCGACCGCGTGCGCCACTGGTCGCGGTAGAAGGTCTGGTGCTTGACCCACTCGCCGATCTTGTTGACGAACAGCAGCTCGTCGGGGCGCTTGCCTGTCACGAGCGGGCGCACCGCCTCGACCACCTCGGGCGGCAGGGTCACGGTGCGACGAGACTTCTTCGTCTTGGTGGGGCCGACGTAGAAGCGCTTGTTCTCGCGGTCGCTCTTCCACGCCTTCGTGACGCGCACGGTCGCCCGGTTGAGGTCGACGTCTCCGGCGGTGAGTGCCGTGGCCTCGCTCCAGCGCATGCCGGTGCCCACGAGCATCCACATGAGGGGGCGGTAGAAGGGCGTGGTGTCCTCGATGACCTGGAGTAGTTCGGCAGCGTTCAGGTAGCGGTGCTCGGCGGCCTCATGGTCGGTGGAGCGCCCGAGCTTCACGCCGACAGCGGGGGAGCGTTCGATGTGGTTGTCGAGCTCGGCGGCTTTGAACATGCCCGTGAGGACACCCCACGCGTTGGCGATCGTCTTGTCGGCGCCCGTCTGGGCTGCCAGGGCTCGACGGACGTCCTCGCTGGTGATGCGGTCGATCTTCATGTGACCCAGGTGCGGCTCCCAACGGATCCGCCAGTCGCGGCGGTAGTTGGTGAGCGTGGCCGGCGACGCGCTCGGGAGGGCGTCGAAGTGCCTCGCGGCCCACTCGCTCAGCGTCATCGAGCCTGCGAACTCCTGCTCTGCCAGCAGGTTGTCGAGCGCCCAGTCTCCGCCGCGCTGCTCCACGTCGCGGGCGAACTGCTGCGCCTCGGGGTCGGTGTCGAAGGTCCACGAGGTGTTCAGGCCGTTGGCGCGGAAGCGCACGTAGTAGCGCACGGTCCCGTCGCGCGCGGTCCTCGTCTTGACGCTCGGCATGCCCTCAGTGTGCCACGAGTGGTGTGTACGTGGTGTGTACGTGGGGTGTGGCACATTCGGAAATGTGCCCTTGACCTGCATGTTCTCTGGCGCCCCCGGCAGGATTCGAACCTAGGCTCCCGCCTCCCGGAAATGTCACAGCGGCGGTGCTCTCGTTGAGCACCGCCGCCGTTCATCTGCGCCCCCACTAGGATTCGGTCCTAGGCTCCCGCCTCCCGGAAATGTCACAGCGGCGGTGCTCTCGTTGAGCACCGCCGCCGTTCATCTGCGCCCCCACTAGGATTCGAACCTAGGCTCCCGCCTCCGGAGGGCGGTGCTCTATCCCCTGAGCTATGGGGGCTCAGGCGAGGTAGACCATACAACCCGCCGCCCGGCCACGTGAAACCGGTTCGGTCTCGCGCCGGTGAAACCGGTTCGGAGTGCGGGGTGGTGCGCCGATAGGCTTGCGGGGTGAATCCTGACCAGCTCTCCACCACGATCGTCGACGTCCTGCAGGCCCTGGTGGCCGACGGCTCGGTGACGCTGCCCGACGGCGTCCCGACCTCCGTGACGGTGGAGCGACCCCGGCAGAAGGGGCACGGCGACTACGCCACCAACGTGGCGCTGCAGCTGGCCAAGAAGGCGGGCACCAACCCGCGCGCGTTCGCCGAGCTCGTCAGGACGGGCCTCGAGGCCGCCGACGGGATCGACGCCGTCGAGATCGCCGGACCGGGCTTCCTCAACATCACCGTCTCCGCCGGCGCCCAGGGCCAGGTGGCCGACGACGTCGTTGCCGCGGGTGCTGCGTACGGCTCGAACGACTCCTTCGGCGGCGAGAAGATCAACCTCGAGTTCGTCTCGGCCAACCCGACCGGCCCGATCCACATCGGCGGCGTCCGCTGGGCGGCTGTGGGCGACGCGCTGGGGCGCATCTTCACGATGTCGGGCGCCCAGGTCACCCGCGAGTACTACTTCAACGACCATGGCGGCCAGATCGACCGCTTCAGCGGCTCCCTGCTGGCAGCGGCGCACGGTCGGCCGACCCCCGAGGACGGGTACGGCGGCGCGTACATCGACGAGATCGCCGCGAACGTGGTCGAGGTCCGGCCCGACGTCCTCGAGCTCGACGACGAGGCCGCGCAGGAGGTCTTCCGCGAGGTCGGCGTGGACCTGATGTTCGCCGAGATCAAGAAGAGCCTGCACGACTTCGGTGTCGACTTCGACGTCTACTTCCACGAGGACAACCTGCACACCTCCGGCGCGGTCGAGCGCGCCGTGGAGCGGCTCACCGAGCTGGGGAACACCTACGAGCAGGACGGCGCGATCTGGCTCCGGACCGAGAAGTTCGGGGACGACAAGGACCGCGTGATCATCAAGCGCGACGGTCAGGGCGCGTACCTGTCCGGCGACCTGGCCTACTACCTCGACAAGCGCAGCCGCGGGTTCGACCGCTGCCTGATCATGCTGGGCGCCGACCACCACGGCTACGTGGGCCGGATGATGGCGATGTGCGCGGCGTTCGGCGACGAGCCGGGCAAGAACCTCGAGATCCTCATCGGCCAGATGGTGAACCTGCTGCGCGACGGACAGCCGCTGCGGATGTCCAAGCGCGCCGGCACCGTGGTCACGATCGACGACCTGGTGGACGCGATCGGCGTGGACGCCGCCCGCTACGCGCTGGCCCGCTACTCGTCGGACTCCAACATCGACCTCGACCTCGACCTGTGGGCCAAGGCCGCCAGCGACAACCCCGTCTACTACGTGCAGTACGCCCACTCGCGCAACTGCTCGCTGCTGCGCAACGGTGAGGCGCTGGGCCTGGCCCCGGCGTCCCACCCCGAGCTGCTCACCCACGAGAAGGAGGGGGACCTGCTGCGCGCCCTCGCCGAGTTCCCGCGGGTCGTCTCCGCGGCTGCTGAACTGCGTGAGCCGCACCGGGTGGCGCGCTACCTCGAGGACACCGCGGCGGCCTACCACAAGTTCTACGACCAGTGCCAGGTGCTGCCGAAGGGCGACGAGGAGCCCACCGACCTGCACCGGGCCCGGCTGCAGCTGGTCGACGCGACCCGGATCGTGCTGGCCAACGGTCTCGACCTTCTCGGCGTCTCCGCGCCCGAGAGGATGTGAGTCGTGCCCACCGCACACCCCTCCGGCTGGGCTCACGCCGACGGCGCCCTGCGCGGGCCGCACTGGCTCAGCGCCCCTGAGGACCCCAACGCCCTGCTGCCCCAGCTGTGGTCCACCACCGCGGAGAAGACCGACGGCGTCCTGAGCGTGGGCGGGGTCACCCTGCCCGACCTGGTCGCCGAGCACGGCTCCCCGGCGTACGTCCTGGACGAGGCGGACTTCCGCGCCCGGGCCGCCGCCTTCCGTGACGGGTTCGCCGACTTCGACGTCTTCTACGCCGGCAAGTCGTTCCTGGCCACCACGGTCGCCCGCTGGGTGGCCGAGGAGGGCCTGCACCTCGACGTCTGCTCGGCCGGTGAGCTGCTCGTCGCCGAGCGTGCCGAGTTCCCGATGGAGCGGGTCGGCTTCCACGGCAACAACAAGACCGTTGCCGAGCTCGAGCGCGCGCTGACCCTGGGTGTGGGCCGGATCATCGTGGACTCGTTCACGGAGATCGAGCGGATCGGCGCGGTCGCGGTCGAGCTGGGTCGTACGGCCCGCGTCATGGTTCGGGTCACTGCCGGCGTCGAGGCGCACACGCACGAGTTCATCGCCACCGCGCACGAGGACCAGAAGTTCGGCTTCTCGATCGCCTCGGGTGACGCCTTCGAGGCGGCCCGGCGGGTGCTGGCCACCGAGGGGCTGACCCTGCTGGGGCTGCACAGCCACATCGGGTCGCAGATCTTCGACACCTCCGGCTTCGAGGTCGCGGCCCGCCGCGTGCTCGCGCTGCACGCCCGGATCGCCTCCGAGCTGGGCCACGTCTCGCCCGAGATGGACCTGGGCGGCGGCTTCGGCATCGCGTACACCAGCCAGGACGACCCGCAGACGCCGGCCGACCTGGCCACCCGGCTGGGCAAGATCGTCGACGACGAGTGCGCCATCTTCGGGCTGGAGCGACCGCGGCTGTCCATCGAGCCGGGCCGCGCGATCGTCGGACCGTCGATGTGCACCGTGTACGAGGTCGGCACCGTCAAGCGGGTCGCCCTCGACGGCGGCCAGCACCGCACGTACGTCTCCGTCGACGGCGGGATGAGCGACAACATCCGCACCGCGCTGTACGACGCCGACTACTCCGCCACGCTCGCCTCGCGGGCCAGCGGTGCCGAGCCGACGCTGTCGCGCATCGTGGGCAAGCACTGCGAGGCGGGCGACATCGTGGTCAAGGACGAGTTCCTGCCCGGCGACGTGGCGCCGGGAGACCTGGTCGCGGTGCCGGCGACCGGCGCGTACTGCCGCTCGATGGCCTCGAACTACAACCACGCGTTGCGTCCGCCGGTGATCAGTGTGCGGGATGGGCAAACATTCGTCGTCCTCAGGCGCGAAACTGTGGAGGACTTGTTGTCGACGGACGTAGGTGCTTGATGAGTGAGGGTGACAAGCGCGCTCTGCGCGTGGCCGTCCTGGGCTGTGGCTCGGTCGGTTCCCAGGTGGTGCGGCTCCTGCAGGAGCAGAGCGGCGACCTCGAGGCGCGCATCGGCGCCCCGGTCGAGCTCGCCGGTGTCGCGGTCCGCCGCCTCGACTCCGAGCGCGAGGTGGAGGTGCCCGAGGGCCTGCTCACCACGGACGCGATGGGCCTGGTCACCCGTGACGACGTCGACCTGGTCGTCGAGGTCATCGGTGGCATCGAGCCGGCCCGCAGCCTGATCGTGGCCGCCCTCGAGAGCGGCGCGAGCGTCGTGACCGCCAACAAGGCGCTGCTGGCCGAGGACGGTCCGACGCTCTTCGAGGCGGCTGACAAGTCCGACCGGGACATCTACTACGAGGCCGCCGTCGCCGGCGCCATCCCGATCCTGCGTCCGCTGCGCGAGTCGCTGGCCGGTGACCGGGTCACCCGCGTGATGGGCATCGTCAACGGCACCACCAACTTCATCCTCGACAAGATGGACACCTCCGGTGCCGGCTTCTCGGAGGCGCTGGAGGAGGCCCAGGCGCTCGGGTACGCCGAGGCCGACCCGACCGCCGACGTGGAGGGCTTCGACGCCGCGGCCAAGGCCGCGATCCTTGCCTCCCTGGCGTTCCACTCCCGCGTCACCGCCGCAGACGTGCACCGCGAGGGCATCTCGGACGTCACCGCCGCCGACGTGGCCTCGGCCCGCGACATGGACGCGGTCGTCAAGCTGCTGGCCATCTGCGAGCTCACCGGCGACCAGGTCGCCGCCCGGGTGCACCCGGTGATGATCCCGCGCAGCCACCCGTTGGCCAGCGTGCGCGGCGCGTACAACGCCGTGTTCGTCGAGTCCGAGGCCGCCGGCCAGCTGATGTTCTACGGCCCCGGTGCCGGTGGCGCGCCCACCGCCAGCGCCGTGCTCGGCGACCTGGTCACCGTCGCCCGCAACCGCCTGGCCGGTACCCGCGGCTCCGGTGAGAGCGCGTACGCCGACCGCGCCGTGATGCCGATGGGGGAGACCGTCACCCGCTACCACGTCGCGATCGACGTGGAGGACCGTGCGGGCGTGCTCGCCGCGGTCGCGCAGGCGTTCGCCGACCAGGGCGTCTCGATCCAGACCGTCCGTCAGGAGGGTCGCGGGGCCGACGCCCAGCTCGTCGTCGTGTCGCACACCGCCACCGACGCCGCCCTGTCGGCCACGGTGGAGCAGCTCAGGAACATGGAGATCGTGCGCGAGGTGACCTCGGTCATGCGCGTTGAGGGAGGAGACGAATGACCACCAACGGCCAAGGGGCCAACGGTCAGTGGCGCGGCGTGATCGAGGAGTACCGCACGCTGCTCGACATCCCCCAGGACACCCCGGCGGTCACGCTGGGGGAGGGCGGGACCCCGTTGGTGGAGTCGCTGTGGCTCTCGGAGGTGACCGGCGGCCAGGTGTGGCTCAAGGTCGAGGGCAACAACCCGACCGGCTCCTTCAAGGACCGCGGCATGACCGCCGCGCTGTCGGTGGCCGTGCACGAGGGCGCCAAGGCCGTCGTCTGCGCCTCGACCGGCAACACGTCGGCCTCGATGGCCGCGTACGCCGCCAAGGCCCGGATCAAGCCGCTGGTGCTCGTGCCGGAGGGCAAGATCTCCGCCGGCAAGATGGCGCAGGCGATCATGCACGGCGCCCAGATCATCATGGTGCGCGGCAACTTCGACGACTGTCTGCGGATGTCGCGCGGGCTCGCCGAGAACTACCCGGTCGCGCTGGTCAACTCGGTCAACCCGGTACGTCTCGAGGGGCAGAAGACCGCGTCGTTCGAGGTGGTCGACCGTCTCGGTGACGCCCCGGACTTCCACCTGCTGCCCGTCGGCAACGCCGGCAACATCTCGGCGTACTGGCTCGGTTACAAGCAGTACGCCGACCTGGGCCGCGCCACCAAGCTGCCCGTGATGCGGGCCTACCAGGCCGAGGGCGCCGCCCCGCTGGTCACCGGTGAGGTCTTCCCCGAGCCCGAGACCAAGGCGACCGCGATCCGCATCGGCAACCCGGCCTCGTGGAAGCTGGCCGAGGCCGCCGCCGCCGAGTCGGGGGGCCGCTTCGCCTCGCTGAGCGACGAGCAGATCCTCAAGGCCCAGCGCGAGCTGGCCGCCAACGACGGCGTCTTCGTCGAGCCCGCCTCCGCGGCCGGTGTCGCCGGCCTGCTGCAGGACCTCGAGCGGGGTGACTCGTACGCAGGCAAGAAGGTCGTCATCACCGTCACCGGCCACGGCCTCAAGGACACCGTGACCGCGCTGGAGGGCTTCGGGCCCGTCACCGAGACGGTGGTGGACGCCGACGTGGAGGCTGCAGCCTCCGCCGCCGGTCTGCGCTGATGGTGACGTTCGTCGAGGGGCAGGTACGGGTCACCGTGCCGGCCACGTCGGCCAATCTCGGACCGGGCTTCGACGCCCTCGGCCTCGCGCTGACGCTGCGCGACGAGCTGGTCGCGCAGGCGCGACCCACCCCGGGTGTCGAGGTCGTCGTCACCGGCGAGGGCGAGGGAGAGGTTCCGCTCGACGAGACCCACCTGGTCGTCCGATCGATCGCGGCCGCGCTCGCCCTGATGGACGCGCCGCTGCCGGGCCTGCGCCTGGAGTGCCGCAACGTGATCCCGCACAGCCGCGGGCTGGGCTCGTCGTCCGCCGCGATCGTGGCTGGCGTGGTGCTGGCCCGTGCACTGGTCGCCGGGGGACAGCTGCTCGTCTCCGACGAGGCGCTGTTCGCGCTGGCCGCCGACATCGAGGGGCACCCCGACAACGTCGCGCCCGCCTTCCACGGCGGGTTCACCATCTCCGGGCAGGAGGACGGACGCTGGTTCT
>NZ_JBJEHY010000175.1:0-7981 GCF_051876515.1 Nocardioides sp.
GCTGTGGACCGACTACTTCAAGCCCCCGCACTTCGAGAAGTACCCGCAGCTGCACACGCTGGTCAACGAGGCCACCAAGCTCGCCGGTGCCGGCGGCACCAAGGGCTCGCTCGACGCCGAGGTCGCCGACCAGCTCCTCGCCAAGATCGACGAGATCGCCGAGATCTTCTGGGAGACCAAGAAGTGACCCCGGGCGTCAGGCACCGACCTGACGCCTGAGGCACCACCGGACGCCGCGTCCGAGCACCCGCTCGGACGCGGCGTTCGTCGTACCCGGCCCGGCCACCGCCGAGGGGCCCGCGCCACGGGCTAGGGTGGGGCCACCCACCACCTGCCGACGAGGGAACGCAACCGCAGATGGCACACGAGACATCACACGAGGCGCCCGAGCGCGCCACCGTCGAGGTGAGGCTTCCTGCCGAGGGGGCGTACGCGGCGGTCCTGCGTACGACCGCGGCCGGTCTCGCCGCGCGGATCGACTTCACGATGGACGACATCGAGGACCTGCGCATGGCGATCGGCGAGGCCATCGCGCTGCTGCTGCCCGCGGCGGACCCGGGCAGCGACCTGGTGTGCACCTTCACCCTCACCGACGGGTACGTCTCCGTGCACGCCTCCGTCGAGGCGGGCGACGAGCCCGAGGTCGACAGCTCCTCGTTCGCGTGGCAGGTCCTGGACACGCTGGCCAGCGACGCCACGGCCGGCTCCCGCTCGGGCCGGTTCGAGGTGAGCTTCACGGTGCAGTCCGAGAGGACCGTGCCGTTGACAGGAGTCGTCCCCTGAGATGAGCCGCATCGACACGGGGGACGAGACGACGGTCGAGGCAGTGCCGGGGGCAGCGCTGGTCGAGCTGCGACGGCGCAGCGCCGAGCTGTTCGCGGTGATGCGCGACGAGGCGGGCACCGAGGCCTCGCGCGCGGGCGCGCGCGACGATCTGGTGCACCTGCACCTGCCACTGGTGGAGCACGCGGCCAGGCGGTTCCGCAACCGCGGCGAGCCGTACGAGGACCTGGTCCAGGTCGGCACCATCGGGCTGCTCAAGGCGATCGACCGGTTCGACACCGACCGCGGGGTGGAGTTCTCGACGTACGCCACGCCGACGGTGATCGGTGAGATCAAGCGCTACTTCCGCGACAAGGGGTGGGCGATCCGGGTACCGCGGCGCCTGCAGGAGCTGCGCATGCAGATCAGCTCCGCCACCGCCGAGCTGACCCAGAAGCTGGGCCGCTCCCCCACGCCGCGCGAGCTCGCCGAGGAGATCGGCTGCACGGTGGAGGAGATCGTGGAGGGCATGGAGTCCTCCAACGCGTACGCCACGCTGTCGCTCGACGCCGGCGACGACTCCGACGACGGCGCGCCCAGCATGCTCGACACGCTGGGCGTGGCAGACGCCGGCATCGAGCACGTCGAGGTGCGCGAGTCGATCAAGCCGCTGCTGGAGGGGCTGGGCGAGCGCGAGAAGCGCATCCTGCTGCTGCGGTTCTTCAAGAACATGACGCAGGCCCAGATCGCCGAGGAGATCGGGGTCTCCCAGATGCACGTCTCGCGACTGCTGGCCCGCACCCTCGCGCAGCTGCGCGCCTCCCTCGAGAACGAGTGAGGCTGGGCGGGAGTCCCGCTGGTCAGGAACTCAGATCTCCCGGCCCTCGAGAGCCGAGATGCTCTGCTTGTGGACGAGGCAGCCCAGCGCGACGAGTGCGACCACTGCCATGAGCACGGCCACCCACACGAAGTCGCCGTCCCGGAGGTTCCACGCCAGTCCGAGCTGGACGAGCTGGGCCAGCAGCACCGGACCCCGGCCCCACGTACGCAGGTGCAGCAGACCCCACGCGCAGGCGAGCAGACCCACGCCCGCGGCGCCGAAGAAGAACGCGGTGGTCGTACCCATCTCGAGTCTGGCACTGTTGAGGTTGACGAGTTCGGCAACGGTCAGGCCGATCATCCACAGCGACTGCAGCACCACGATCCCCGCCGCCACCTTCAGCGGCGTCGGGACCACTGCGGCTTCCGCGGGGGCCGGCACCGATTCATCCTTGCTCGTCTCACGCATATTCCCAGCGTAGTTGTGACGGATGTGACGGCGTTTGGGGGTTGTGGGAATCATCAAACGTTGCGAGTCTGGACGTCGCGTTTGTGAAACGATTGTTGTTGTCATGCGCCACACCCGAGAGGCGCCACACACGCCAGGGCTGACCCAGATGCCCTCCCCGCGCACAGAAAGAGGAAAACATCCAACTATGGATTGGCGCAGTGAGTCTGCTTGCCTCGACGAGGACCCGGAGCTGTTCTTCCCCATCGGGAACACCGGACCGGCGATCCTTCAGATCGAGGAGGCCAAGCAGGTCTGCCGTCGTTGCGACGTCCGCGAGCAGTGTCTCGCCTGGGCCCTCGAGGCCGGACAGGACCACGGCGTGTGGGGCGGCATGAGCGAGGACGAGCGTCGCGCGCTGAAGCGCCGCAACGCCCGGGCCCGCATCCGCACCGCCTGAGCCCCACCCACCGCTGACCGACGGCTCGGGCCCGGTCAGCCGAGCAGCACCGACCCGCGCGGTCGGTTCACTCCAGCGGCAGGTCGATCACGGCGCGAGCGCCGTGCCCCGTCCCACTCGGTCCCAGGACCAGCGAGCCCGCCAGCTCCGACTCCACAAGAGTGCGGACGATGGTGAGCCCCAGGTTCGTGGAGCCGTGGACGTCGAAGCCATCCGGGAGGCCACGTCCGTCGTCCTCGACGCTGACCGTGAGCCGGCCGGGGCGTCGCTGCGCGGTCACCGTGACGGTTCCGCGACCCTCGACGAGGCGCTGGGTGTCCCCCTCGGCCATCCCGACGTACCCGTGCTCGACCGCGTTCTGGAGCAGTTCGGTGAGCACCATGGCCAACGGCGTGGCGATGGTGGCCGGCACGGTGCCGAACGACCCCGCGCGGAGCACCCGGACCCCCACGTCGACCCCGGACACCTCGGAGACGGTCATCGAGAGGCGCGAGGCGATCTCGTCGAAGTCGGCGTCCTCGTCGACGGCCTGGCTCAGCGTCTCGTGGACCACGGCGATGGATCCGACGCGGCGTTCGGCCTCCTCCAGCGCCGCCCGCGCCGCCGGGTCCGTCATGCGCCGCCCCTGCAGGCGCAGCAGGGCGGCGACCGTCTGCAGGTTGTTCTTCACCCGGTGGTGGATCTCGCGGATCGTGACGTCCTTGGTGACCAGCTCGCGGTCGCGGCGGCGCAGGTCGGTGATGTCGCGGACCAGCAGCAGCGCGCCGACCCGCTCACCCCGCGGGCTGAGCGGGATGGAGCGCACCGCGAGGGTGACCTCGTCGGAGCCCAGCTCGGCGTCGCGTGCGGACCGCCCGCCCAGCACCGCGCTGAGCGTCTCCTCGTCGGGGCGGCGGCGCGGCGGGATCAGCTGCCGCGTCAGGTCGGCCAGGACGAGGCCGGTGAGGTCGCCCTGCAGGCCGAGGCGCCGGAACGCCGACAGCGCGTTGGGGCTCGCGTAGCTCACCCGCCCGGCGGCGTCCAGCCGTACGAACCCGTCCCCCACCCGCGGTGAGTCCGTGTGGTCGCCGCGCTGGGAGGGCTGCGGGAACTGGCCGTGCGCGATCATCTGGGCGAGGTCGCCGGCGGTCTGCAGGTACGACAGCTCCAGGCGGCTGGGGGTGCGCAGGCCGATCAGGTTGGTGTTGCGCGCGACGCAGCCGATGACGCGCTCGCCGCGGCGCACGGGCACTATCTCGACCCGCACGGGCACGACGTCGCGCAGCTCGGGGTCTCCCTCACGCACGGTGCGCCCACGCTCGAACGCCTCGTCGAGCATGCGGCGGCGACCCACCGGGACGAAGGTGCCGATGACGTCGTCGACCAGCGCCGTGGGACCGGTGGTGGGGCGCATCTGGCCCGCCGCCCACCAGCCCTCGCCGGCCCGGTCCGGGAGCCAGAGCACGAGGTCGGCGAAGGAGAGGTCGGCCAGGATCTGCCAGTCCGCCATGAGGAGGTGCAGCCACGTCACGTCCTCGTCGTCGAGGTCGGTGTGGGCTCGTACGAGCTCGTTGAGGGACGGCACGCCCACAGCGTAGGACGCCGTCGCGGCCGGGCCACCCGTGGACCCCGGACACCGGGTCGGAACTGTCAGGGGCGGCTGGCAGGATGGGGCCCATGGTGATCGGGTACTGGCACGGAGTCATGTCCTCAGGACTCTCGGTGCCGACCGACCGCCCGCTCGACGACCTGACCGTCGAGCTGACCACCATGCTGGGCTCCTCCGACCCGGCCGAGCGTGACGGGATCGCCCTGCCCGCGCTGAGCACGTGGATCTCCCAGGGCGTGTACGACGACCACCTCACCGGGCTCGGCGACGGGATGCTGGAGGGCCTCAAGGTCGGGCTCGGCGAGCAGGGCACCGACTCCGTCTACCGACGCAGCTTCTCTGCGGTCGTGGTCACCGAGTGCGTGGCCCGGGCGAACGCCCAGGGGCTGCTGAGCCACGCCAAGCTCCTCGAGTGGGGCGACCACGTCGCCAGCTGGTGGCTGCGCGAGCGCGACACCCGCGGGTACGTCCCCCACCACGGGTGGGCGCACGCCATCGCGCACGGCGCGGACGCGATCGGTGAGATCGCCTCGTCCCCGTTCCTGGGGGCCACCGAGCTGACCGTCCTGCTCGACGTCGTCGCCGACCGGGTGCTGGACCCCGACGCCGCGCCGCTGCTGTCCGGGGAGCCCGACCGGATCGCTGGTGCGGTCCGCAAGATCCTGCTGCGTGGCGAGGTGCCGCTCAGCGTCGTGGAGCCGTGGCTGGTGCGCATCGTCGCCTCCGCGGGAGTCGGCAGCGTGCCCGGCGAGCACGACCCGTACCTGGTCACGTACAACCCGCAGACGTTCCTGCGGTGTCTGCACCTGCACCTGGAGCTGGGCCGGCCGGCCGTGCCGCAGCGCGCCGACCTGCTCCTCTCCCTCGTCGACGCGCTCCAGGCCTCCAACCCGTACTCCTTCGGCCGCCGGCACTGACCGCCGCGCCGCACCCGCAGGCAGCTCGGGCGAAAAAATCTCCCCGACTGTGATCCACGGAGCCCCCGTACCCGCGACATTGAGGGTGTGGGACACGAGGACGACACCGAGGAGGCCCTGCTGGCCGCCATCGGCCGCGGGGACGAGACCGCCCTGCGCGAGCTCGTGGAGCGCCACTCCCCGTGGCTGGTGCAGCGTCTGCGACGCCGCTCCTCCGACGAGGAACTGGTCGCCTCGGCGCTGCAGGACACGTTCGTGGCGGTGTGGCGCAGCGCGCACCGCTACCGCGGGGACGGCCAGGTGGGGGCCTGGCTGTGGGGCATCGCGATCCGCCAGCTGGCGACGAGGACGCGCGGGCGACGCGCGCCCGCGCCCGTCAGCGACCAGCTGATCGCCGCCCTCGTCCCCAGTGTCCGCAGCGCCGAGGACGACCTCCTCACCGCCGTGGAGAGCGGGGACCTCGGCGGGGCCCTGGCCGCGCTCTCACCCGAGCTGCGCCAAGCCATCCAGGCGACCGTGATCGACGGGCTCACCCACCGCGAGGCCGCCCGGGCCCTGCAGATCCCGCTGGGCACGCTCAAGGGAAGGGTGCGGCTGGCCAAGAACCACCTCCGGCGCGACCTGATGAGAGGCATGACATGACCTGGCACCTCGACGCACCGTTGTGGGAGTCCTACACGCTGGGCCGCCTCTCACCCGCCGCAGAGGCCTCGGTGGAGATGCACGTGGCCGGATGCGCGCAGTGCCGCGCCCTGGCCCGCCACCACGACCCGGCACCTGCCCAGGTCTGGGACGACGTCCGGGTCGCGATCGCCGCACCGCCGCCCACCCTGGGCGACCGGCTGCTGCGGCTGGTCGGGGTGGACGAGCGGGACCGGGTGCTCCTGCGGGCCGTCGACAGCATGCGGACCCCGTGGGCGACCGCCGTGGGCTCCGCCGTCGCCGCCGTCGTCCTCGCCGGTCAGGCGGGCCGCTACTCCACCCTCACGTTCCTGGTGCTCAGTCCCCTGGTCCCCGTGCTGGCCGTCGTGGCCGCGTACGCCGTGACCGACCCTCTGCGGGAGGTGACGGCAGCGACCCCGTACTCCAAGGCACGCCTGGGCCTGCTGCGCACCGTCGCCACGCTGGCGGTCGCCATCCCCGTCCTCTCCACGCTCACCCTGCTCGTGCCGGCGCTGGGCGACCTCGCCTGGGTGTGGTGCCTGCCGGGGCTCGCCCTCACCAGCGCCTCCCTCGCGCTCCTCGAGCGGTTCTCCCCCACCACTGTCGGCACCGCCGTGTCGGCCGCGTGGGTCGCGCTGGTGCTGGTGACCCAGTCCACCGGGGAGCTCCTCACCGTCACCTCAGCTCCCGTCCAGGGCGTGGCCGCGGCTCTCGCGGTGGCCCTGGCCTGCTCCTTCGTCCACTCCACGCACCACCACCTGCCCAGGAGGATCCGATGACAGCCTCGCTCTCGGCGGTGAGCCGTTCGTACGGCAGCACCGTCGCCCTGCACCCGCTCGACCTGACCCTGACACCGGGCGTCGTGGGCCTGCTCGGCCCCAACGGTGCCGGCAAGTCGACCCTGCTGCGCATGCTCGCCACCATCCAGTCCCCCTCCGCGGGCACCATCCGGGTGGCGGGGCACGACGTGACCGGCTCGTACGCCGACCGCGTCGCCGCCCGCCGCACGATCGGGTACCTCCCGCAGGAGGTGGTCTTCCCCCGCGGGATGACCGCGTTCGGCTTCCTCGACTACGTGGCCGTGCTGAAGGAGTGGGACGACACCCGCGCGCGCCACGGTGAGGTCCTGCGCGTGCTGGACCTCGTGGCCCTGGGGGACCGCACCCGGTCCCGGATCCGGACCCTGTCAGGGGGCCAGCGCCGGCGACTGGGGATCGCCCAGGCCATGATCGGCGCACCCCAGCTGCTGATCCTCGACGAGCCGACCACCGGGCTCGACCCCGAGCAGCGGGCCGGTCTGCGTGCTCTGGTCTCCGACCAGCAGGGCACGGTGCTGCTCTCCACCCACCAGACCGAGGACGTCTCCGCCCTGTGCGACCGGGTCATCGTCCTGGACACCGGCCGTGTGCGGTTCGACGGCACCGTGCCCGAGCTGCTCGCGGCCGCCGAGGGCTGCGTCCACGAGGGCGACAGGCCCACCCCGGGCGCCTCCCAGAGCTGGCGGACCGGCAGCGGGCGGATCCGTTCGGTGGGCGGGGTTCCTGGCGCGGGGTTCGATCCGGTCGCCCCGACCGTCGAGGACGCCTACCTGCTGCTCCGCTCCCCGGCCGCGGAGGTGGCGCGATGAGCAGCCTCACCGCACCGCACGCCGAGGCCGGTGCCTCCCGCCAGGCCCTCGGGGCGCTGGCGGCCCGCGAGATCCGCCACTACGCTCGCCACCCGCTCTTCCTGGTCGGGGTGGCCGGGACCGCCGCGATCATGACGTACAGCATCCTGGGCCCCAGAGACGGTACGTCCTCCACCATGAGCATGATCGTCCCCGCGGCGCTGCTCGGGCTGCTCGGCATGATCACGATGTCCAGCCTCACCCGCCGCTCCGACCTGGCCGCCGCGGCCGCCGGCGCACCCGCCGCCGGGGAGGGTGTACGGACGCGGGCCCTGCTGGCTGCCCTCGTCGTGCCTCTCACGGCTGCGACCGTGTGGTTCCTCGTCGCGCTCGGACAGTTCTACGCGCAACCGCCCGGGGCGGGGGCCGTACCGTTTGGCCCGCTCTCCGACGCCCACGTGCTGACCGTGATGTTCGCGCTCTCGGTGGTGCCCGCCCTCGGCGGCCCCCTGCTGGGCCTGCTGGTGGCGCGCTGGCTCCCGCGCCGCGGGGCCACCCCGGTGGCCGTGGTGCTGCTGGTGATCGTCACGATCCTGCTGCAGGGCAACTTCGAGCAGACGTGGCGCTGGCACGTGGTGTGGCCGTGGACCTACTGGTACGGGCCCCTGGGGTGGAGCTCCACCGACACCACGGAGGGCTTCTGGGTGGCGCTGCCGGG
>NZ_JBJEHY010000176.1:0-1578 GCF_051876515.1 Nocardioides sp.
GGACCGCTACTCCACGAACCGTCACGTCCACCGCGCCACGGGGTTCTCCCGTGGCGCAGCACACCGGCGCGCGGCGAGGTCAGTCGCCTGCGTCAGGGGGTGGTCGGACGGCTCCTCCGGTCACCGCCGCACGAGGTGCGGGTCAGTGGCCGGGGGCCAGGTCATCGACCGGGATCGGAGGAGTAGTCCGACCAGCTCGTGTCGACGTCGTCATCCGACTCGACCTGGTCCGTACTTCCGTTGTCGCCGTGCAGCTCTCGCGCCAACGCGCCGAAGTCCGTCTCGTGCGTACGGTACTTCAGGTCGCGAGCGACCTTCGTCTGCTTAGCCTTCGCTCGGCCGCGCCCCATAGGGTCCGACCCCCTTGCACACTTGGCCGGGGCTCGCGTCCCCCTGGAGGCCAGAAGGCTCGCTGCGCCCGGTCTGATCGGTCACATACTCGTAAGGGCAACCGTACCCGAGTGGTGGTTGTTCCCGCACACCCAGAGCCCGGAAATGGTCACCGTGTCGGAAAACGCGCAGGTGGAGCGGGTGCGGGGCTCACCAACCGGGGTGCTGACCGTCCAGCACGACCTTGCCACCCAGCGCGTCGTCGGCCGAGACCTCGCCCGCCACCCAGGCGCGGATGCCGTACCCGGCGAGCACCTCGATCGAGCGGTCGACGTCGGCTGCCGGGGTCAGGGCGACCATCCCGACACCGCAGTTGAGGGTGGCCTCGAGGTCGGGCTGCGGCACGTTGCCGACCTGGCGGACCAGGTCGAAGACCGGCTGCGGGGTCCAGGTGCCGCGGTCGATGCGCGCGCTGAGGTGCGCGGGCATCACGCGCTCCAGGTTGGCGGCCAGACCGCCACCGGTGACGTGCGACATCGCGTGCACACCCGTCTGCGCGGCCAGCTCGAGGCAGGCCTTGGCGTAGATGCGGGTCGGCTCGAGGAGCTCCTCGCCCAGCGTGCGGCCCAGCTCGGGGACGTCGCGGTCGAGCGCCCACCCGGCCTGGGTGAAGAAGACGTGGCGGACCAGGGAGTAGCCGTTGGAGTGCAGGCCGGAGGCCTCCATGGCCAGGACCACGTCGCCGGCCTCGACCCGCTCCGCGCCGATCAGCTTGCTGGCCTCCACGACGCCCGTCGTGGCGCCCGCGACGTCGTACTCGTCGGGGTGCAGCAGGCCGGGGTGCTCGGCCGTCTCGCCGCCCACGAGGGCGGTGCCGGCGAGCACGCACGCGTCGGCGATGCCCTTGACGATCGCGGCGATCCGCTCCGGGACGACCTTGCCGCAGGCGATGTAGTCGGTCATGAACAGCGGCTCCGCGCCGCACACGACGAGGTCGTCGACGACCATGCCGACGAGGTCGTGGCCGATGGTGTCGTGGACGTCCATCTTCTGCGCGATCGCGACCTTGGTGCCGACACCGTCGGTGGAGGTGGCCAGCAGGGGACGCTCGTAAGCCTTGAGCGCGGAGGCGTCGAAGAGGCCCGCGAAGCCACCGAGACCGCCGATCATCTCCGGACGGCGCGCCTTCTCGACCGACGACTTCATCAGCTCGATCGCCAGGTCGGCCGCCTCGATCGAGACGCCGGC
>NZ_JBJEHY010000176.1:1678-7976 GCF_051876515.1 Nocardioides sp.
GCGCGGCACAGGTCGGGCTTGGCGACGTTCGTGGCGTCGACGAGGTCGTCGAGGTCGATGTAGCCGAGCGAGTCGGCGTCGATGGACCGGCAGATCTCGTCGGTGGACAGGCCGTTGGCGATCAGCTCCGCGCGGGTCGCGAAGTCGATGCCGTAGAAGCACGGCCACTTCACCGGCGGGGACGAGATGCGCACGTGCACCTCGCGGGCGCCGGCCTCACGCAGCATCCGGATCAGCGCGCGCTGGGTGTTGCCGCGCACGATCGAGTCGTCGACCACGACCAGGCGCTTGCCCTCGATGACGTCGCGCAGCGGGTTGAGCTTGAGGCGGATGCCGAGCTGGCGGATCGTCTGGCTGGGCTGGATGAAGGTGCGGCCGACGTAGCCGTTCTTGACCAGACCGGTGCCGTACGGGATGCCGGAGGCCTCGGCGTAACCGATCGCGCTCGGGGTGCCCGACTCGGGGACCGGGATGACCAGGTCGGCGTCGGCGGGGAAAGCCTTGGCCAGACGGCGACCGATCTCGACGCGCACGCTGTGCACCCGCTGACCGGAGATCAGGGTGTCGGGGCGGGCGAGGTAGACGAACTCGAACAGGCAGCCCTTGGGGGCGGCGTCGGCGAAGCGGCTCGTACGCAGGCCCTCCTCGTCGATCGCCACCATCTCGCCCGGCTCGATCTCGCGGATGAAGGAGGCGCCCACGATGTCGAGGGCCGCGGTCTCGGAGGCGACCACCCAGCCGCGCTCCAGCCGGCCGAGCACCAGCGGACGGATGCCCTGCGGGTCGCGGGCGGCGTACAGGGTGTGCTCGTCCATCCAGATGAAGGAGAACGCGCCCCGGATCTGCGGGAGCAGCTCGCGGGCACGCTCCTCGACCGTCTGGTCGGGGTGGTGCGCCAGGAGCCGGGTGACCACGGAGGTGTCGTTGCTCGCGGTCGGCATGCGGACGCCGAGGTCGAGCTGACCCGTGTCGGTCTCGCTCAGCATCTGCGCCAGGTCGGCGGTGTTGGTGAGGTTGCCGTTGTGCGCCAGCGCGATCGAGCCGGTCTCGGTCGGGTGGAACGTCGGCTGCGCGTTGTGCCACGTCGAGGCGCCGGTGGTGGAGTACCGGCAGTGGCCGACGGCGAGGTGGCCGTTGAGCGAGGCAAGCGTCGACTCGTCGAAGACCTGCGAGACCAGGCCCATGTCCTTGTAGACGAGGATCTGGCGGCCGTTGGACACGGCGATGCCGGCGGACTCCTGACCGCGGTGCTGCAACGCGTACAGGCCGTAGTAGGTCAGCTTGGCGACTTCCTCGCCGGGCGCCCAGACCCCGAAGACACCGCAGGCGTCCTGCGGCCCCTGGTCCTGGGGGTCGATCGCCGAGGTGAGGCGGCCGTCGCCGCCCTTCCGCCTGTTCATCGGGCTGGGCACGGTCAGAAGTCTACGGGCCAACGGCCCGTGGAGCCGCACCGCCGCCGCCCAGCGGTCACCGCCGCCCGCCCGGGACCAGTGAAGGGCTCCCCACCGGGCTAGATATCTGCGACGATCCATCGATGCCCCTCCCCCGTACGCTCGGCGCGCTCGCTCCCCTGCTCCTGCTCGCGGGCTGCGCGACGTCGTCCGGCGCGGACGCCGAAGGGGACGCGCCGACCCCGACGCCGGCGCCGGTGCTCGAACGCGCCTGGTCCGCCTCGGGGTGGCAGACCGTGCCGACCACGTGGAACGAGCGCTGGTGGCTGGCGGCCAGCACCACGACGAGCGGCGTGGGCCGTGGCACCACCGCCCATCCGGGTCCGTACAAGGCCGGCGACGTCCAGGACGGCTCGATCCGCGACGTGCGCGGCGTCGAGGGGTTCACGTGCGGCCAGCCCGTCCTGCCGGTCGGCGGCAGCCTCGTGGTCCTCGTCACCACCGGCCCGGCTCGCGGCGTCATGCTCGACTCCGAGCGACCCGACTGCACCACGGTGCAGGTGGTCGACCTGGCCACCGGGCGGCCCGTGTGGCAGGCCACCCTCCCCTCGCCCAGCGAGCGGCCGGGTCGGCTGGCCGTCCGCGACGGCGTCGTGCACCACACGCGCGGAGCGGTGACCTCGTGCTGGGGCCTGGAGGACGGCCTCCGGCTGTCGGGGGAGCAGTGCCAGGAGGTTCCCGAGGAGCGGTTCCTCGACGCCGAGGGGCAGCCCGTGGCGCCGCTGGACGGGCAGGAGGAGGTCGGCCGCAGCGCCGACGTCGTGCTCCTCACCGGGTCCGGCGACGCCGGAGCTGCCGTCGTACGCGCCCACTCCCTGCCCGACGGTCGCCTGCTGTGGACCGACACCCTCGACCCCGACCCGTTGCTGCCGGACCAGTGGCGACGCAACGAGGCGTACGTGCTGAGCACCTCGGGGCGGCTGCTGCGCGCGCACTACGAGTACGCCGACGACCCGGCCAGGAGTGTCGCCGTGCTCAGCGAGGTCGACCCTCGTACCGGTGAGATCGGTGGCGAGGTGGGCCGCGTCGAGGGCGGCCTGCTGCTCACGCTCATCGGCGACGTGGTGGTGCTCGCGGTCGACCAGGAGGAGGGGCTGAGGTCCCAGATCGCCGGGTTCGTGGTGCCGGGAGCCTGAGACGGCACCACCTTCGCCAACCCGCCCCGGCGGCCGGGCTCCTTCTGCCACCATGTGCGCGTGCCGACGTCTCTCGGGCGCACCCGGCGTGTCCTCACCGCCGGCGTTGTCGCCACCATCACCGTCCTCGCTGCCGCGTGCTCGTCACCGACCTCGGGTGGTTCGGACCCCGACAAGCCGGAGGCCGAGCCGACGGAGACCGTGACGCCGCAGGAGGCGCAGCAGGTGTGGTCGGTGCCGGCTGGCGTCAACCAGCCCCAACAGACCACCGCCCGGTACTGGACCTCGGCCCACCGGTTCTTCCAGGACGAGGCCGTGCTCGGCGGAGAGCTGATCATCCGCGACGGCAGGACCGGCAAGGAGGTGACCACGGCGCTGGACGACTTCGTGTGCGCACAGACGCATCTCGATCCCGAGGACGAGATGATGGTGGCGCTCGTCGCACCCCGAGGCACAGCGCATCTCACCATGGAGGGCTGGGGAGGTCAGCCGCTGCAGTCCGACGGTCTGCTCCCGAGCACCTGTACCCAACTGGTGGCCGTCCGGCTGGCCACGGGAGACGTCGCGTGGCGACGTGACCTCGAGCAGGTCGACACCATCCGCGGAAGCAGCCTCGACCTGCACGACGACGTGCTCCACGTGAACGGCTATGAGCAGCCCACACGGTGCTTCGCCCTGAGTGAGGGAACTCCCCGTCCGTGCGGCCCCTCCACACCCGCCGTCCTCCTCGACGAGCTCGGACAGACCATGGACGATCCCGTTCTCGACCCCCTCGCAACGGCGCGCGGCGTGTCCGTCTTCGTCGCGACAACGATGGACGGCGCCCCACAGACGGGCCGGGTGCACGACACCGCGACGGGCGAGTTCCTGTGGGACCGCTACCTGGAACCCGACCCCGAGCCCGAGCCGGGCTTCTACCAGGGCGACCTGCTCGCCTTCGACGACCATGGCATGCTGCGGTTCTCGTACGCGGGCGAGGACCGGTCGGTGCTCGTCGTGACCCGCATCGACGAGCGCACCGGCGAGGACGTGGGTGAGGTCGGCCGGCTCGAGGACGTGGTCTTTCGAGGCCAGGTGGGCGGCGTCACCATCGTGGGAGGCCTTCGACGCGGCGACTTCGTGCCGCCCCTGAAGGGCTACCGCTTCGACGACTGCGGCCGCGACTGCACCGGCGCGTGACGTACGACGGTCCGGCCGCCAGAGCGGCCGGACCGTCACACGTGCTGGGCGTCAGCGCTCGAGCTCACCCAGGTTCTTGAGCAGCAGCGCCTCGGCGAGGACGACCTTCTCGAACTCGGCCAGGTGCAGGCCCTCGTTGGCGCCGTGGGCGCGGGTGTCGGGGTCCTCGACGCCGGTGACGAGCACGCTGGCCTGCGGGAAGGCGTCGAGGAACTCGGCGATGAAGGGGATGGAGCCCCCGACGCCCATGTCGACGGGAGCGGTGCCGTCCCAGGCCTCGGTGAACGCGGCGCGGGCGGCCTCGTACGCGGGACCGGTGGCGTCGATCTGGGTGGCCTCGCCGGTGTCGACGACGACCGCGTTGAGCGTCGCGCCCCACGGGAGGTGCTTCTCGAGGTGTGCCTGCAGCGCGGCGAGCGCGTTGGCCGAGGTGTCGGCGGGCGCCGTACGGAGGCTGAAGCGGGCGCGGGCCGTGGGGACGAGGGTGTTGGAGGAACCCTCGACCTTCGGGGCGTCGAAGCCGGTGATGGACAGCGCCGGCTGCGTCCACAGGCGCTCGACGACGGGGCCCTGACCGATCCACTCGATGCCGGGGGCCGCACCGGACTCGGCGCGCAGGCGCTCCTCCGGGTACTCGACGTCGGCGGCGGCGCTGGACTTCAGGCCCTCGATGGCGAGACTGCCGTCGTCATTGAAGCAGCTCGCGATGAGACGGCTCAGGGTGATGATGGCGTCCGGCACGAGGCCGCCCCACATGCCCGAGTGGACGGCGTGGGTCAGCGTGCGGACCTCGACGTCCATGCGGACGAGGCCGCGGAGGCTGGTGGTGAGCGCCGGGACGCCGATGTCCCAGTTGCCGGAGTCGGCGATGACGATGACGTCGGCGGCGAGGCGGTCCTTGTACGTGGCGAGGAGGTCGGGCAGCGACTCCGAACCCATCTCCTCCTCACCCTCGATGAAGAAGGTGACGCTCACGGGGAGGTCGTCGCCGAGGATGCGCAGCGCACCGACGTGGGCCGCGATGCCGGCCTTGTCGTCGGCGGCACCGCGGGCGAACAGTCGAACGCCCCCTCGCCCGTCCTCCCTCTCCGTGGGCTCGAACGGGGCGGAGTCCCACTCGGCGTGGTCGTTCTCGGGCTGCACGTCGTGGTGGGCGTACAGCAGCACCGTCGGGGCACCCTCGGGGCCGGCCTTGTGGCCCAGCACGGCCGGCGCGCCGCCGTCCTCGCGGGCGCTGACGATCTCGACGTCGGTGCAGCCCACGCCGCGCAGGAGGTCGGCGACGGCCTCGGCGCTGCGCTGCACCTCGGAGGCGCGCGTCAGGTCGGCCGAGACGGACTCGATGCGGACCAGGTCTTCGAGGTCGCTGCGGACGCCGGGGAGCACCTCGGCAAGTCGGGCACGGATGTCGAGAGTCATGCCGTCCACAGTAGGACCGTCACGGCCCCGACGACGACTCAGGCCTCGGACCACCCTTCTCCGCGACGTTCGAGGGCGACCTGACGCTCGGAGTCGGCGAACCCGAGACGGCGGTACATCCCGATGGCGGGGCCTTCCTCGTCGGCGACCATGACGAGCTGGGTGACACCGAGCTCGGCGAGCGCGTACGTACCGGCGGCGTGGACGACGCTGGCGCCGATCCCCTGCCGCCGGTGGGCGGCGTGCGTCTCGACGTTCTGGAAGCGGGCCACGCCGGGCTCGGTACGGAAGACCGCTGCCGTGGCGACGAGCTCGTCACCGAGGAACGCCCCGAACCGGTGGCCGGATCCGGCCTCCACGAGGGCGCGCTCGTGGGCGTCGCGGGCGCGCTGGTAGACGAGGAACGTGTCCTGCGGCGTCGTCGGGGACAGCGTGTACGAGAGCAGCGCGCGCTGGACCCAGTCCTCGTCGGAGTCGAGGGGTCGTACGGTCACGGCGGCCAGCGGGGTGAGCGGCTGGTGGAGTGCGGAGGCGGTCAGCACGACGGAGCTGTCCACCGTGAGGCCGGCGGCCTCCCAACGCTTGCGGGCGTCGTCGTCGATCTCACCGGTGTCGATCCCGATGCTCACGTGTCCGGCCTCGGGGAACTCGGTGTGGAAGGCCCCCACGACCTCCTTCTCGCCGCCGGGGACGGGCGGGGCGGCCAGGAGGATGAAGTTGCCCCAGAAGTACGTGGGGTTGGCGGGGGTACGCACCACCAGGTGGGTGCCGCGGTCCTCGACGGTGCTGCCGGTGGCGGTCAGCAGGGCGAGGTCGGTCCGGTAGCCGAGGGAGCGTGCGTGCATGGGGCGAGGTTAGTCGGCGGCGCGCTGCTCGGCGGCGGCGGCGCTGACGCTGGGGTCGTTGAGGGTCCAGATCTGTCGCCTCTCGGAGTCGGTGAGGTTCGAGGCGGCGAGCACGCTCTGCAGGACGGCGGACTTGCCGGCCAGGTAGGCGTCGATGTCGATGCCGGGCTGGGCGGCGAGGCGGAGCTTGACCTCGGCGTACGCGTCGCGCAGGCGGCGACGGCCGGACCGACCTGGTCGCGCTCGACCAGGACGTCGACGTCGAGGA
>NZ_JBJEHY010000177.1:0-7967 GCF_051876515.1 Nocardioides sp.
TCTCGGTCCGGCTCGTGGCCACGAGGGCCACCTACGGTTGCGGGTCAGCGCCGGACTTGGACCGGCTTCTCCACCACGGGCGTGAGATGTGTGTGCCCCCGAAGCCTAACCCCGCCCCCGCCAAATGACGTCACCCGGACCGTGGGCACGGTCCGGGTGACGTCATGGAGTGGATCAGGCGAGCTTCTCGAGGATCAGCTCGCGGACGCGACCGGCGTCGGCCTGCCCGCGCATCTCCTTCATCACCGCACCGATGAGGGCGCCCGCGGCGGCGTGCTTGCCGTCACGGATCTTGTCGGCCACGTCGGGGTTGGCGGCGATCGCGGTGTCGATGGCAGCGGACAGCGCACCGTCGTCGGAGACGACCGCGAGGCCACGCTTCTCGACGACCTCGGCCGGGTCGCCCTCGCCCGCGAGCACGCCCTCGATGACCTGGCGGGCCAGCTTGTCGTTGACGGTCTTGGCGTCGACGAGCGCCTGGACGGCGGCCACCTGGACGGGCGTGATGGCGAGCTCGGTGAGCTCGACACCCTCCTCGTTGGCGCGGCGGGCGAGCTCGCCCAGCCACCACTTGCGCGCCGCCTGGGGCGCCGCGCCGGCGGCGATGGTCTCCTCGACCAGCCCGAGCGCTCCGGCACCGACGGTGTCGCGCATCTCCAGGTCGGAGAAGCCCCACTCGGCCTGCAGGCGGGCCCGCTTGACCGTCGGGTTCTCCGGGAGGGTGCCGCGGAGCTCCTCGACCCACTCACGCGACGGGGCGACGGGCACCAGGTCGGGCTCGGGGAAGTACCGGTAGTCCTCGGCGTCGGACTTCTCGCGACCCGAGGTGGTGATGCCGGTGTCCTCGTGCCAGTGGCGGGTCTCCTGCAGGATCGAGCCGCCGCCGTCGAGGATCGCGGCGTGGCGCTGCATCTCGTACCGGACCGCCCGCTCGACCGAGCGCAGCGAGTTGACGTTCTTCGTCTCCGTACGGGTGCCGAGCTGGTCGCTGCCCTTCGGCGCGAGCGACAGGTTGACGTCGGCACGGATCGAGCCCTGGTCCATGCGGGCGTCGGAGACGTCCAGGGCCAGGATCAGCTCGCGCAGCTGCGCGACGTACGCACGGGCCACCTCGGGTGCGCGCTCGCCGGCGCCGGTGATCGGCTTGGTGACGATCTCGATCAGGGGGATGCCGGCGCGGTTGTAGTCGACCAGCGAGTGGTCGGCTCCCTGGATGCGGCCGGTGGCACCACCGACGTGCAACGACTTGCCGGTGTCCTCCTCCATGTGGGCGCGCTCGATCTCGACGCGGAACGTCTCGGGCTCGCCGTCCTCGCCGTCGATGACGACGTCCATGTAGCCCTCGAAGGCGATGGGCTCGTCGTACTGCGAGGTCTGGAAGTTCTTCGGCATGTCGGGGTAGAAGTAGTTCTTCCGGGCGAACCGGCACCACTCGGCAATCTCGCAGTTGAGCGCGAGACCGATGCGGATCGCGGCCTCGACGCCCTTGGCGTTGACGACCGGCATGGCGCCGGGCAGGCCGAGGCAGGTCGGGCAGACCTGCGTGTTGGGCTCGCCGCCGAACGCGGTCGGGCAGCCGCAGAACATCTTGGTGTTGGTCGACAGCTCGACGTGGACCTCGAGGCCCAGCGCGGGGTCGAACTTCTCGAGGGTCTCCTCGAAGGTCTTCAGTGCGTCAGCCATCTCAGTTGACCTCCTCGACCTCGGGGGCCTGGGCAAGCATCGCCCCACCCCACTTCTTCTCCAGCGCCGCCTCGAGCGCCGCACCGACCCGGTAGAGCCGGTCGTCGGCCTTGGCCGGGGCCAGCACCTGGAACCCGGACGGGAGCCCGTCCTCCTCGGCGAGGCCGTTGGGCAGGCTGATGCCCGGCACGCCGGACATGTTGGCCGGGATCGTCGCGAGGTCGTTGAGGTACATCGCGATCGGGTCGTCCAGCTTCTCCCCCAGCTTGAACGCCGTGGTCGGGGCCGTCGGGCTGACCAGCACGTCGACCTGCGCGAACGCGGCCTCGAAGTCGGCGGTGATGAGGGTGCGGACCTTCTGCGCGGTGCCGTAGTAGGCGTCGTAGTAGCCGCTGGACAGCGCGTAGGTGCCCAGGATGATGCGGCGCTTGACCTCGTCACCGAACCCGGCGTCGCGGGAGGCGCGCATGACGTCCTCGGCACTCGGGTCGCCCTCGGGGGTGACCCGCAGGCCGTACCGCATGGCGTCGAACTTGGCGAGGTTGGACGACGCCTCGCACGGCATCACCAGGTAGTAGGCCGCCAGGGCGTGCACGAAGTTGGGGCACGACACCTCGACGACCTCGGCTCCGGCGGCCTTGAGCAGCTCGAGCGACTCGTCGAAGCGGGCCATCACGCCCGGCTGCCAGCCCTCGCCGGACAGCTCGGTGATGACGCCGACCTTGACGCCGGACAGGTCGCCGGCCGCGCCCGTGCGGGCCGCCTCGACCAGGGCCGGGAGGGGCTCGGCGATCGAGGTGGAGTCGCGGTGGTCGTGGCCGCCGATGACCTCGTGCAGCAGCGCCGCGTCGAGGACCGTACGGGTGCAGGGGCCGACCTGGTCGAGCGAGTTGGCCATCGCCACGAGGCCGTAGCGCGACACGCCACCGTAGGTGGGCTTGACGCCGACCGAGCCCGTGACGGCCGCGGGCTGGCGGATGGAGCCGCCGGTGTCGGTGCCGAGCGCCAGCGGGGCCTCGAAGGCGGCCACCGCGACGGCGGAGCCACCGCCGGAGCCACCCGGGATCCGGGTCTGGTCCCACGGGTTGCGGGTCGGGCCGTACGCGGAGTGCTCGGTGGAGGAGCCCATCGCGAACTCGTCCATGTTGGTCTTGCCGAGGATCGGCAGGCCGGCGTCCTTGAGCTTGGTGACCACGGTGGCGTCGTACGGCGGCACCCAGCCCTCGAGGATCTTGGAGCCGCAGGTGGTCTCGAGGCCCTCGGTGGCGAGCACGTCCTTGACCGCGACGGGGACGCCGTCGAGGTAGGAGGCGGGGCTGCCGGCCTTGCGGCGCTCGTCGGAGGCAGCGGCCTGGGCGAGCGCGCCGTCGGCGTCGACGACGAGGAAGGCGTGCAGGCCCTTCTCGGCGGTGCCGTCGACGGCGGCGATGCGGTCGAGGTGCGCCTGGGTCAGCTCGACCGAGGTCACCTCCCCCGCGGCGAGTGCGTCGGCCATCTCGGCCGCGGTCTTCCTGGTCCAGTCAGTCATCGTGCCCGCCCTCACTGCTCGTCGCCGAGGATGCGCGGCACCATGAAGCGCTGCTGCTCGGTGGCCGGGGCGCCGGACAGCGCCTGCTCCGCGGTGAGGCCGGGGGTGACGACGTCCTCACGGAACACGTTGGTCAGCGGGATCGGGTGCGACGTCGGCACGACGTCGTCGTCGATCGCTTCGCTGATCGAGGCCACCGACTCCAGGATCACGCTCAGCTGGGGGGCGAGGTGGTCCAGTTCGGCATCGGACAGGTCGATCCGGGCGAGCGTCGCCAGGTGGGCGACCTCGTCCCGTGTGATCTCGGGCATGCAGCCGTCCTTCGCAAGATTTCGGGTCGCCCAATCCTAGGCGTGTCCGGCGGGTGGGTGTGAACGGGCGGGTGCGGTGGGCGTACGGGGGTCTGCTTCCGCTTCGCCCCGGCTGACCGTCCACGGGGCAGCTCAGCTCCAGATGGCGACCAGCAGGCCGGCACCGATCGCGTACACGGCGAGCAGCCCGGTCCAGGTTGCCCACGGCGAGCGTCGGGGCGACATCAGCCACATGGCCGTACCGAAACCGGCGAACCCCGCCACGGGTCCGACGAGGCGCCAGGGCATCTGGTCGGCGAGGCCGGCACCGAAGACGAGGACGCAGAGCAGCATCGCCCCGCGTACGAGGGTGTCGCGCAGGATGTCGAGCGCGAGGTGGCCCGCGGCCGTGGCGTACCCGGCCTCGTTCTCGCCCGTTGGCGTGGTCGTGCCGCGGTCGTCGGTCACCGGGCCTCAGCTCTCCTCGGCCGCGTCGTCCGCCTCGGCCGCGTCGCCGAGCGCGGCGGGACCGCCGTCGAGGAGCAGCTTGAACTGGTCCTCGTCGAGGATGCGCAGCCCGAGCTGCTCGGCCTTGTCGGCCTTGGACCCGGCGTTGTCGCCGACGACCACGTAGTCGGTCTTCTTGGAGACCGACCCCGACGCCTTGCCGCCGCGACTGATGATCGCCTCCTTGACGGAGTCCCGGGTGAAGTCGACCAGCGAACCGGTGGCGACGATCGTGAGGCCTTCGAGGGTGCGCGGGGTGGACTCGTCGCGGGCGTCGGCCATGGTCACGCCGGCGGCGGCCCACTTCTCGACGATGCCGCGGTGCCAGGACGACTCCGGGCCGTCGAACCACTCGCGCACCGAGGCGGCGATGATCCCGCCGACACCCTCGGTGGCGGCCAGCGTCTCCTCGTCGGCGGTCGCGATCGAGACCACCGGTGCGTCGGCCGTCCCCTGGTCGGCGCTCCACAGGCACCCGAACTCGGTGGCCAGTCCGCGGGCGGCGGTGGGGCCGACGTGGCGGATGGACAGGGCCACGACCACCCGCCACAGCGGGACGTTCTTGCGGGTGGCGAGGTTGGCCAGCAGCTTCTCGCCGTTGGCGGAGAGCTGTGGCCCCTCCTCCCCCTTCTTGGGCGCCCGCGTGAACAGCGGCACCCGCAGGAGCTTGTCGGCGTCGAGGTCGAAGATGTCTCCCTCGTCGTCGAGGACGCCGGCCTCGAGGAGCGCGGCGGCCGCCTCACTGCCGAGGCCCTCGATGTCGAAGGCCCCACGCCCGGCGACGTGGTAGACCCGCTCGAGGAGCTGGGCCGGGCACGAGCGGTGGTTGGGGCAGCGACGGTCCTTGTCGCCGGCCTTCTGCTCGACCAGGTCGGTGCCGCAGGCGGGGCACGCGGTGGGCGCGACCCACTCGGGCAGGTCGTCGGGACGCAGCGGGAGGACGGGCCCGAGGATCTCGGGGATCACGTCTCCGGCCTTGCGCAGGATGACGGTGTCGCCGGGGCGTACGTCCTTGCGCTTGACCTCGTAGAAGTTGTGCAGGGTGGCGCGTTCGACGGTGGAGCCGGCCACCTTGGTGGGCTCCATGACCCCGAACGGGGTGACGCGGCCGGTGCGGCCGGTGTTGACCTCGATGGAGAGGAGCTTGGCGTTGACCTCCTCGGGCGGGTACTTGAAGGCGATGGCCCAGCGGGGGGCGCGCGAGGTGGACCCGAGGCGGCGCTGCAGGGCGACCTCGTCGACCTTGACGACCACTCCGTCGATCTCGTGCTCGACCTCGTGGCGACGCTCTCCGTACCCCGCGATGAACTCCTCGACCGCGGCGAGGTCGGGCAGCACCCGGACCCGGTCGGAGGTGGGCAGACCCCAGGCGCGCAGGGCCTCGTACGCGCCGGACTGCGACGTCGGCTCGAACCCGTCGCGGGCTCCGATGCCGTGGCAGACCATGCCGAGCTCGCGGGTCGCAGTGACGCGGGGGTCCTTCTGCCGCAGCGAGCCGGCGGCGGCGTTGCGGGGGTTGGCGAACATGGGGCGCCCCGCGTCGACCATCGATTCGTTGAGCCGCTCGAAGGCGGCGGTGGGCAGGAACACCTCGCCGCGGACCTCGACGCGCGCCGGCACGGGGAAGTCGTCGGTGCCGGTGAGCCGGTGCGGGATGGAGGCGATGGTCTTGATGTTGGGGGTGACGTCCTCACCGGTACGCCCGTCGCCGCGGGTGAGCGCCCGGACGAGTCGGCCGTCCTCGTAGAGGAGGTTGATGGCCAGCCCGTCGACCTTGAGCTCGCAGAGCAGCGCGGGCCTGTCGATGCCGTCCTTGGCGAGGCGGGCGTACCAGGTGGCGAGCTCCTCGAGCGAGAAGGCGTTGTCGAGGCTCTCCATCCGCTGCAGGTGGTCGACGGAGGTGAACTCGGTGGAGACCGCCCCGCCGACGGTCTGCGTCGGGGAGTCGGGGGTACGCAGGCCGGGGTGCTCGTCCTCGATCGCCTCGAGCTCGCGCATCGCGGTGTCGAACTCGGCGTCGGACAGGGTCGGCTGGTCCAGGACGTAGTAGCGGTAGCGCGCCTCCTCGAGGAGCTCGCTCAGCTCGGCGTGCCGCTCGCGCGCCTCGGCGGGGGCAGGGGCGAGGTCGTCCAGGTCAGCGCTCATGGGGCAATCCTGCCGCGCGGGCCTGACATTCCTCGACCCCGGGCCACCGAGCGTCCACAGCCGCCCACTGGTCTGCCAGTTGTCCACAGCCAGAGCGGACAGGCGCCACTGCGGGGCCGATTGCCGCTACCTTCCCCAGCAAGCCAACTCGGGAAAGGCCTCACATGCGTCTGCGCGCCCTGACACTCACCACGCTCACCACAGCACTCCTCCTCACCGGTTGCTCGGAGGAGGAGCCCGTGCCCAAGGTCGACCCGACCCCGACCGTCGAGACGACGCCGACGGAGACACCGGAGGAGACGCCGGAGGAGACGCCGGAGGAGTTCTTCAACCGATGGTTTGAGGCCGAGACAGCCATGATCAACTCGGGCGACACACATTCGTACGTTGCCATGTCACGAAACTGCGAGCCCTGCAGTGCGTTAGCCGACCAGATCGAGACGATGTACCAAAAGGGCGGTCAAGCTGTCACGGAGGGGGTCCACGCAACAAGGCTGAAGCGCCGATCCAAGACGGTCTACCTCGTGTGGATAACCGGAACACCCACTTCTTACATCGAAGAGGCCGGAGGCACTGAGGAGACACTCTCCGGCGGCAAGGGCCTGCTGCAATTCACGCTCGCGAAGAGAACCGATGGCTTTGTGGTCACCGACTACGTCCGAAGGCCGCTGTGATGCGAACAACTTCCGCAATTGCCACCTTGATTGTCGGAAGCTGCCTCGCACTACTCATGACGGCCCCACCATCCTCAGCAGACGATTGCGGGGAGGATGTCGGGCTTGGGTCTGCAACGGCGGAATGCCGGCTGGATCCCAGCGAGGCCGCCGACGACTACGACAGCGGCACAGCCCAAGGCTTCGTCTATCAGTACACCCCCATCTGCGAGGAGTCGATGGGCACCGCCTGCGACATCCCGCGGACCTGCCAGGTGCCGGCGGGCACGTTCCTGTACTCCATCCGGCGCAGGCTCCCACCAGACGGTGATTGGGAGGACCGCG
Organism: Nocardioides sp.; assembly: GCF_051876515.1. GTDB lineage: Bacteria > Actinomycetota > Actinomycetes > Propionibacteriales > Nocardioidaceae > Nocardioides. The sequence goes on from NZ_JBJEHY010000177.1 coordinate 7,152, forward strand.
GGCAGGTCTGCATCGGAGCACCGGAAGAGATCACCGAGCGTGTCACCCCGGAACGCGTCCTGCGTGCCTTCCGCCGCCTGAGCTGGCCGGAAGCCACGCTGGTGGTCCAGCCCGGCGACGGCGAGACGCTGGTCAACCTGGACACCATCTTCCACGCGGCCGACGACTCGCCCGTCACCCGGACGGTCACCCTGCTCGGCCAGCGCATCGAGATCGAGGCCACCCCGAGCAGCTGGACCTGGCACTGGGACCGCACCGGTCCCACGTACACCTCGGAGGAGCCCGGGGCCGCGTACCCCGACCAGACGATCACGCACCGCTACGCCGACGCGGGCGTGACCGCCCATCCCAGCGTGGACGTCACGTACACCGGTCGCTACCGCGTCAACGACGGCGACTGGATCGAGATCCCCGGCACCCACACGGTCGCCGGGACACCGGTCCCCCTCCGCGTCCTCGAGGCCCGCCCCACCTTGGTGAGGTGACAGCAGCTGACCCGGCGGAGCGGTGGCGCGACGTGCCCTACCATGAAGCGCCCATATATCCATATACGATTTGTCGAGGGCCTGATGTCTGAACCCCACGTCGCACCACCGGCACCCGCCGATCCCTCGGCTCCCGGCAAGAACCTCGGCAAGGCCCTGGTGCTCATCTCCGTCGTCCAGCTGATGCTGGTCCTCGACGGCACGATCACCAACATTGCCCTGCCGCACATCTCCCGCGACCTCGGGCTCGGGCAGGCCACCCTGACCTGGATCGTGACGAGCTACGCCCTCGCGTTCGGCGGGCTGCTGCTGCTCGGCGGACGCCTGGGCG
>NZ_JBJEHY010000178.1:0-7953 GCF_051876515.1 Nocardioides sp.
CCTGCACGGCCTGCTCACCTTCCCGCAGCTCTACCTCGTCGCCGCTGCCATCGCCCTCATCACCACGACGTTCCCCGCAGGTCCCCAGCGCAACAAGGCGATGGGCGTCTACGCGGGCATGTCCGGCATCGGGGCTGCCATGGGCCTGCTCCTCGGCGGGTGGCTCACCGGCATCGACTCGATCCTCGGGTTCGACGTCACCGGCTGGCGCCTCACCCTGCTCATCAACGCCCCCATCGGGTTCGCCGCGGCCGCGCTCGCGCCCCGCTGGCTCGCGGAGTCCGCGCGCAACCGCAACCCCCTCGACGTACCCGGCGCCGCCACCGGCACCCTCGGCATGTTCGCCCTCGTGTACGGCCTGTCCCGGGCCGGCGAGGCCGAGCACGGCTGGACCGACCCGCTCACCGTCGCCGCGCTGGGCGTCGGCATCGCCCTGCTCGTCGCGTTCGTGGTGATCGAGCGCCGCGTCGAGCACCCCCTGCTCCCGCTGCGCATCATCACGCACCGCACCCGCGGCACCTCGTTCGCGGCCATGCTGTTCGCCTCGATGGCGATGATGTCGATGTTCTACTTCAACGGCCTCTACGTGCAGCGCATCGTCGGCTTCGAGCCGTTCAAGGCCGGCGTCGCGTTCCTGCCGTTCTCGATGTCGGTCATGGTCTCCACCATCATCGCCGCCAAGCTCGTCTCGAGGATCTCCATCCGATGGATCACCGGGTTCGGCACCCTGCTCGCCGCCGGGGGCCTCGTCGGCTTCTCCCGCTACTCGGTGGACCACTCCCCCGCCCACGTCCTCGCCCAGCTCGCGCAGGGCAGCACCGTCGGGGCGGACTCGTTCTCGTACTGGACCGACCTGTTCCCCTTCCTGGCGCTCATGGGCCTCGGCATGGGTCTCACGTTCGTCCCGATGACCCTCACCGCCGTGCACGCCATCCGCGTCGAGGACTCCGGCGTCGGGTCGAGCGTGCTCAACACCGTCACCCAGATCGGCGGCGCCTTCGGTCTCGGACTCCTCAGCACCATCTCCCTGCACTTCGTCAACGCCCGCACGGCCGACGTCGAGGCTCCTCTGCGCGCCGGGCTCACCGCGGCGGGGCTCAACCCCGACGCCGTCGCCGAGGGATCCGGGCTGAGGCTCATCGACCTCGCCCTGTTCCAGGCGACGTACACCGAGGGAGCCACCCACGCGTTCCTCGTCGCGGCCGGACTCATGCTCGTCGCCTCCGTGATCATCGTCGGGTTCATGCGGGTCCAGCCCCACGAGCTCGGGCACGGCAAGCCCGGCGCACCGACCGAGCAGGCTGACGAGGACCCCGCGGTCACTGTCTGACGCGAGGCGGACCGGGCACCACCCGGCACCACCCATCCAGCACCGCAGCACCGCCCGTACGGCCCCGCCCCGGCGGGGTCGTACGCGTTCAGAGGTTGCGGGCCGCCTGCGTCAGCAACGTCCAGGACGAACGCACCCACGCCGGCTCGGCGCCCGCCTGGCCGCAGCCGTGCGAGACCCCCAGCCGCGCACCCACGACGTCGGGATCCAGACCCACCATGTCGAGCAGGCGCAGCACCCGGTCCGTCACCGCGCCCTCGGTCGGGACAGCCTCCGGCGCCGTGCTCGTGAGCACCCCGAGGACGACCGTGCGGTCCCCCTCCAACGACTCCGCCACCAGGTCCAGGTCGTCCGGGCCCAGCACGTCCACGTCCACCACCAGGCCGGCCGCGCCGGCCTTGACCACCAGGTCCCACGGCGTCGACGGGGCGCACGCGTGGACCCACGGTTCCGCCCCCGCGTCGCGCACCGCGGCGAGGACCCAACCCAGGGACTCGGTCAGCTCGGGCTTGTCGATGGTGCGGTGCCGTCCGTAGCCGGACGCCGTCGGCACCCGCCCGGCAGCGACCGCCGCCATCGCGGGCTCGTCGACCTGGACCACGAGACGCCCCACGCCGCGGAGACGCCGGCGCAGGTCAGCCACGTGCCCGCGTACGCCCTCGGCCAGCGCCTGCGCCAGCTCGCGACGGGCACCGTGGTCGGAGAGCACCTTGTCGCCACGCGGCTTCTCCACGGTCGCCGCCAGCGTCCACGGCCCGGTCAGCTGCACCTTGAGGTCGCCCTCGTACGTCTGGGACTGCTCCTCCAGCGCGTCGAGGTCCTGGGCCAGCAGGGAGACCGCGCGCCGGTGGTCGACGCCCGAGGTCGCCGGCGTCCCGGTCAGCCGCCAGCCGGCGGGCTGCAGGTCGACGCCCAGCTCCCGTACGAGTGCCAGTCCGCGACCCGTCATCGCCGCGTGGACACCGCGGCCGGGCAGCTCCGGCAGGAACGGCAGCCCGGGGGCGCTGCCCAGCTCACCCAGCACCGCGCGCACCGCCTCGTCGAAGGCGTGCGCGTCCTCGCCGGGCAACGACCCGACGCCGGTCGCGAACGTCACGCCGGCCCCCGCGCCGTCCGTCGCGTTGACTCGATGGTCGCCGAACCCACCACACGGGTCCCGTCGTAGATGACGGCGGCCTGACCGGGCGCGATGCCCTCGGCGTGCTCCAGCAGCTCGATCTCGACGCTGTCGCCGTCCACCCGCACGACGGCTCGGTGCTCGGCGCCGTGGGCGCGCATCTGCACGGTTCCCTCGACGCGCTCCGGCACCGTCCCGCACCACCGCGGCGCGGCCGCCGACACGCGGTCGACGCGGAGCGCCTCGCGGCCGCCGACACGTACCGTGCCGCTGACCGGCTCGATGTCGAGGACGAAACGCGGCTTGCCGTCGGGCGCGGGCCGTCCCAGCCGCAGTCCCTTGCGCTGGCCGACGGTGAACGCGTACGTCCCCGGGTGCTGCCCCAGCACCTCACCGGTGGCGTCGTCGACGATGTCGCCGCCCCACTCGCCCGAGGCGGTGGGGGCGCGGCCCTGGAGCTTCTCCCCCAGCCAGCCGGCGTTGTCGCCGTCGGCGACGAAGCAGATGTCGTGCGAGTCCGGCTTGTCGGCCACCAGGAGGCCGCGGCGGGCGGCCTCGGCCCGGATCTCCGGCTTCGTGGTGTCGCCCAGTGGGAACAGCGAGTGCGCCAGCTGCTCCTGGGTGAGCACGCCGAGCACGTACGACTGGTCCTTGCCGTGGTCGACCGCGCGGTGCATCTCGATCAGGCCGTCCTCGCCGGTGCGCAGCTGCGCGTAGTGCCCGGTGACCACGGCGTCGAACCCGAGCGCGAGGGCGCGGTCGAGCACGGCGGCGAACTTGATCTTCTCGTTGCAGCGCAGGCACGGGTTGGGTGTGCGGCCCGAGGCGTAGGAGTCCATGAAATCGGTGACCACGTTCTCGTGGAACTCCTCCGACATGTCCCACACGTAGAACGGGATGCCGATCACGTCGGCCGCACGCCGGGCGTCGAGGGAGTCCTCCACCGTGCAGCAGCCGCGGGCACCGGTGCGGTACGAGGCCGGGTTGCGCGACAGCGCCAGGTGCACCCCCGTCACGTCGTGGCCGGCTTCCTTGGCGCGCGCCGCAGCGACCGCCGAGTCCACACCGCCCGACATGGCCGCGATGACCCTCACCCGTGCCTCCGGGGAGCCGCCGCGGCGCGTGCCCTCTCGACCACGGGACCGATCGCGGCCACCACGGCGTCCACGTCCGCCGCGGTCGAGGTGTGACCGAAGGAGAAGCGCAGCGAGTGACGCGCGGAGACGGCGTCGCACCCCATGGCGAGCAGTACGTGGGACGGCTGCGGAACTCCCGCGGAGCAGGCCGACCCGGTGGAGCACTCCACGCCTCGGGCGTCGAGGAGCATGAGCAGGGAGTCTCCCTCGCAGCCGGGGAAGCCCACGTGGGCGTTGCCGGGGAGGCGACCCGGGCCGGGCTCGGCTCCGTGCAGGTGCGCGTCGGGGACCACCTCGAGGATGCGCCGGACCAGGTCGTCCCGCAGGCCGGCGACCCGGCGGGCGAACGCCGCCTGCTCCGTCACCGCCGACTCGACGGCCGCCGCCAGACCGGCGATGCCGGGCACGTCGAGGGTGCCGCTGCGGATGTCGCGCTCCTGACCGCCGCCGTGCAGGAGCGCCTGCACCGGCAGGTCGCGGCGCACCACGAGTGCGCCCACGCCGTAGGGTCCGCCCAGCTTGTGCCCGGTGAAGGTGAGGGCGTCGACGCCCGACGAGGCGAACGAGACCGGGACCGACCCCACGGCCTGCACGGCGTCGGTGTGCACCGGGATGCCGTGCTGGTGGGCGATCTCGACGACCTCGTCGACCGGCTGGAGCGTGCCGACCTCGTTGTTCGCCCACATGACCGAGACCAGCGCCACCGACGTGGGGTCCGCCTCCACCGAGGCGCGGAAGGCGGCCACGTCGAGGCGGCCCTGGGCGTCGACGGGCAGCAGCTCGACGTCGGCGTCCTCCTCCTTGGCCAGCCAGTGGAGGGGGTCCAGAACGGCGTGGTGCTCGACCGCGGTGGCCAGCACACGCGTGCGGCGGGGGTCCTCGGCCCGTCGGGCCCAGAAGACGCCCTTCACGGCCAGGTTGTCGGACTCGGTGCCGCCGGAGGTGAAGACGATGTCGCCGGGGCGGCAGTCGATCAGCTGGGCGATGCGCTCACGCGACTCCTCGACCACCCGGCGGGCGGCACGGCCCGAACCGTGCAGCGAGCTGGCGTTGCCGACCTCGGCGAACTGAGCCGTCATCGCCTCGACCGCGGCGGGCAGCATCGGCGTCGTCGCGGCGTGGTCGAGATAGGTACGGCCTGTGGTCATGTCTGTCCCAGAATACGCGGGTGGGCGTGGCTCACAGGACGACGAGGTCGTCACGGTGGACGACCTCGCGCTCGTACGCCGCCCCCAGCTCCTTCTTCAGGGCGTGCGTGGAGCGGCCCAGCAGCTGCGGGAGCTCCTCGCTGTCGAAGTTCACCAGGCCGCGCGCGACCACGGTGCCGTCCGGTCCGGCCAGGTCGACGGGGTCGCCGGCCACGAAGTGACCCTCGACGCCGGTCAGGCCGGCCGGCAGCAGGGAGGCGCGTCGCTCCACGACGGCGCGTACGGCCCCCGCGTCCAGCACGAGCACCCCCTTGCCCTCGGTGGCGTGGGCGAGCCAGAGCAGACGGGTACGGCGCCGGCGGCCGGTGGCGTGGAAGAGCGTCCCGACCTGCTCCCCGGCCAGGGCCTGCGCCGCGTTGCCGGCCGAGGTGAGGACCACGGGGATCCCGGCCCCGGTCGCGATCCGGGCCGCCTCGGTCTTGGTGACCATGCCACCGGTGCCGACGGCGGAGCCGGTCGCGCTCACGTCGACGTCGGCGAGCTCGTTCAGCGCCCGGACGTCGCTGATCAGGTGGGCCCCCGGAGTGCCCGGCTTGGCGGTGTAGAGGCCGTCCACGTCGGAGAGCAGGACCAGCAGGTCGGCGTGGACCAGATGCGCCACGAGCGCGGCCAGCCGGTCGTTGTCACCGAACCTGATCTCGGCGGTGGCCACCGTGTCGTTCTCGTTGACGATCGGCAGCGCGCCGAACTCCAGCAGCTTGGCGAAGGTCTGGTGGGCGTTGCGGTAGTGCGAGCGGCGCATCACGTCGTCGACGGTGAGCAGCACCTGCCCGGTCACGACGCCGTGCCGGGCGAACTCACGCTGGTAGTGGTGGGCGAGCACACCCTGGCCCACCGAGGCCGCCGCCTGCTGGGCCGCCAGGGCCGTGGGCCGGCTGCGCAGCCCGAGCGGGGCCAGGCCGGCCGCGATCGCCCCGCTGGAGACGAGGACGACCTCGGCGCCTCGGGCGCGTACGGAGGCGAGCACGTCCACGAGGTCGCGCACCGCGTCGGGAGCGATCCCGCCCTCGGGGGTGGTCAGGGAGGAGGAGCCGACCTTGACCACGACACGGCGGGCCTGAGCGACCGCGGCGCGTACGGCGGCTCCGCTCACGCGTCACCGTCCTGGTCGCCCCAGTCCGGGTCCTCGGCCGAGCCGATCTCGTACGACATCGGGCCGATGCCGGAGCTGTTCGAGGTCTCCTGCTTGCCCTTCTTGCTGCGGTCGAGGCGGCGCGCGACGTCGGCGCGGGTCTCGTTCTCCCCGCGGTCGTCCATCGCCTCGTCGATGTCGCGGCGACGCTGGGCGGCAGGACGCGACTCGTCGAAGCGCTGGTCCTCACCGCGTCGGCCGAGCATCTCGGCGCCGGCCTCGATGCCGGGCTTGAAGTCGAAGACGACGGAGTTGTTCTCGGCGCCGATGATGACGGCGTCGCCCTCCTCCGCGCCCATCTTGACGAGGCGATCCTCGATGCCGAGACGGTTGAAGCGGTCGGCGAGGAAGCCGACGGCCTCGTCGTTGCTGAAGTCGGTCTGGCGGACCCAGCGCTCGGGCTTCTCGCCGCGCACGCGCCAGCCGTCGGGGGTCTCGGTGACCTCGAAGTCGACGCCCTTGCCGACGGCCGTGGGCCGCAGCACGATGCGGGTGGCCTCGACGACCGGCGCCTCGGCGCGGGCACGCTGGACGATCTCGGCCATCGCGAAGGTCAGCTCGCGCAGGCCGGCGCTCGACGCGGCGCTGACCTTGAACACCTTCAGCCCACGCTCGCGGAGCTCGTCGACGACCATGTCGGCGATGCCGTCGCCGTCGGGCACGTCCACCTTGTTGAGGGCGACCAGGCGGGGCCGGTCCTCCAGGCCGCCGTACCGCGCCAGCTCGTTCTCGATGACGTCCAGATCGTCGACGGGGTTGCGGCCGGGCTCGATCGAGGCGGTGTCGATCACGTGCACCAGCGCGGCGCACCGCTCGATGTGGCGCAGGAAGTCGTGCCCGAGACCGCGGCCCTCGGCGGCGCCCTCGATCAGACCGGGGACGTCGGCGACGGTGAAGATCGTGTCGCCTGCGGTGACCACGCCCAGGTTGGGCACCAGCGTGGTGAAGGGGTAGTCGGCGATCTTGGGCTTGGCCCGGGAGATCGCCGCGATCAGGCTGGACTTGCCGGCGCTGGGGAACCCGACCAGGCCGATGTCGGCGACGACCTTCAGCTCCAGGCGGACCGAGAGCTCGTCGCCGGGCTCGCCGAGCAGGGCGAAGCCGGGGGCCTTGCGCTTGCTGCTGGCCAGGGCGGCGTTGCCGAGGCCGCCGCGGCCGCCCTGGGCGATGACCATCTCGGTGCCGACACCGACCATGTCGCCCAGCACGTTGCCGTCCATGTCCTTGACCAGCGTGCCGTCGGGCACGGGGAGCACCATGTCCGCGCCGTGCGCGCCGTTGCGGAAGTCGCCGGCGCCGTGGCCGCCGTGGGGGGCGCGGCGCTTGGGGCTGTGGTGGTAGCCGAGCAGCGTGGTGACGTCGCGGTCGACACGGAGGATCACCGAGCCGCCGGGACCACCGTTGCCGCCGTCGGGGCCACCGAGCGGCTTGAACTTCTCACGGTGCACCGAGGCGACGCCGTTGCCGCCACGACCTGCCGCGATGTGCAGGGTGACCTGGTCGACGAAGGTCGGGACAGCCATGGGAGGGCCTCTCTTCAGAAGGTGGTGGTGCGGGTGCTGCTGGGGGCGGAACGGTGGTGGAAAGGCGAAAGGGCGTCCCCAGACCAGGGACGCCCTTCGCGGAAGATCAGTGTCGCCGGAGCGTCACTCGCCCGGGACGACGTTGACGACCTTGCGGCCGCGCTTGGTGCCGAACTCCACAGCACCCGCCACGAGGGCGAACAGGGTGTCGTCGCCGCCACGGCCCACACCGTTGCCGGGGTGGAAGTGGGTGCCACGCTGGCGGACGATGATCTCGCCGGCGCCGACGACCTGGCCGCCGTAGCGCTTCACACCGAGGCGCTGGGCGTTGGAGTCACGACCGTTCTTGGTGCTGGCTGCACCCTTCTTGTGTGCCATGAATTCAGTCCTTCAGTGATTCTGTGCGAGACGCTCAGAGGGAGATGTCGGTGACCTTGACCTGGGTGTACTTCTGACGGTGACCCTGGCGCTTCTTGTAGCCGGTCTTGTTCTTGTACTTCTGGATGA
>NZ_JBJEHY010000179.1:0-4992 GCF_051876515.1 Nocardioides sp.
GAGCCGCTCACCCCTTGCGGGTGATTCGGGCGCGCAGGCTCGTGCTGCGGTGGACCTCCCGCGACGGCGCCGACGAGGGTGGGCCTGACAGCTTCAGCGCGGACCAGGAGACCCACATGCCCATCCCCGTGAACGCAGACAACTTCGTCCGCGCCGAGACCGACCTGATGTTCACCCGCCTGGCGGCCGACGCCGGCGGGATGAACCAGTGGAACCACCTGCGCGAGCCCACCCCCCTGTCGCACCAGCCCATCGTCCGGCTCAACCGCGACACCCTCTACAGCTCCGCCATCGTGGACCTGTCCAGCCCCGTCACGCTGCGCATGCCCGAGGCCGGCGACCGGTACATGTCGGTGATGGTGATCAACCAGGACCACTACATCCCGCACGTCTTCCACGGCGCCGGTGAGCACGTGCTGACGGCCGAGAGCTGCGGCTCCGGGGTCGTCCTGCTGGGCGTGCGCACCCTGGTCGACCCGGCCGACGCGGCGGACGTGGCCGAGGTCAACCGGCTCCAGGACCAGCTCGAGCTCGTCGCCGGCCCCGTGGCCCCGTACGTGCCGACCGACTTCGACCAGGAGTCGCTGACCGCGACCCGCCAGGCCGTGCTGCGCCTGGCCGACGGCCTCCCGGACTACACCTCGGCGTTCGGGCGCCGCGGCGAGGTCGACCCGGTGCGCCACCTGCTCGGTGCGGCCGGCGGCTGGGGCGGCCTGCCCGAGTACGAGGCCAACTACCTCAACGTCATGCCGGGCCTGCCCGCGGGTTCGTACACGATGCGGATGGCCGACGTCCCCGTCGACGCCTTCTGGTCCGTCTCGGTCTACGACGCCGACGGCTACTTCGTGCCCACCGCCGAGGGATACGTCAACCTCAACAGCATCACCGCCCAGAAGGAGGACGACGGCTCGGTCGTGGTCCGCTTCGGCACCGAACCCGACGGTGGCCCCAACTTCCTCTCGGTCGGCGAGGGCTGGAACTTCTTGATCCGGATGTACCGCCCGCGCCCGGAGGCCCTCGACGGCACCTGGCAGCCGCCCGCCATCGAGCCCGTCGCCGGGTGACCACGCCTTCCCCGCCCGCCCCACCACCCGCCTGGTGGGTGGTGCGGACCACCGCCCTGGTGGTCCTGACCGTGACGCTGTTGGCCGCCCTCGCGACCATCGCCTCGGTGCTGGCCCTCGTCTTCGTGGCGGCCTTCGTCGCCGTGGGCATCGAGCCGCTGGTGGCGCGCCTGGAGCAGCGCGGTCTGCGGCGGGGGGCGGTGCTCGCCGGGCTGGCCGCGGCGCTGGCCGTCGCGGTGACCGGGGTGGTACTGCTCATCGCCGTACCGGTGTCACACCAGCTGGAGGACCTCGTCGAGGCCACCCCCGCGGTACTGGACTCGGTGGCCGAGGTCGTCACCGACGATGCGCGGGCGTACCTGGAGCAGCCTGCCACCCAGGAGCGCGCCCATGAGGTGGCCGCCGCGGTGCTGGGCGGTCTCGACGGGCTGCTGGGGTCGCTCTTCGGGGCCGTGGGCGGCGTCATGGGGTTCGCGCTGAGCGCGGCCACGGTGGCGGTGATGACGGTGTACTTCAGCCTGGCGATGCCACGGATGCGCGCCAACGCGCACGCGCTGCTGGGCGACGCGGAGAAGGCCGGGCTGTTCGACGAGATGCTCGGCAAGGTCGGGGCGTACGTGACCGGGCAGGCGCTGGTCTGCGTGTGCGCAGGCGTCGTCTCCTTCGTGGCGCTGTTCCTGCTCGGCGTGCCGTACGCGGGCGTGCTGGCGGTCCTCGTGCTGGCCCTCGACGCCATCCCGCAGGTGGGCGCCTTCCTGGGCGCTCTGGTGGCCGTCGCGGTCGCGCTCACCGAGGACCTCGGCACCGCGCTGGCCGTCGCGGCGTTCTTCGCCGTCTACCAGCTGGTGGAGAACAACCTGATCGCGCCTCGGGTCTTCTCCAGCGTCATCAGCCTCACCCCGCTGACCACGTTCCTCGCGATCCTGGTGGGGGCCGGGCTCGCGGGCGTGCTCGGCGCGGTGGCCGCTCTCCCGCTCACCGCGGCCGGGCTCACCTGGCTGCGGTACCGCTTCGCCGACGATCCGAGGACCTCCGGCATCCTTGGTCCCCGTACCTCCCCCACCCCGTGATGAAGGCTGCCGAGTGATCGAGAACGTCCCGGACCGCGTCCACCCCCTCGTGCTGCGGGCGGGCCGGTTGTTCCTCCGCGACATCGGTGGGCCGGTCGAGGGCACCATCGTGACCGCGGCCGTGCTGGCCGTGGTCGCCTCGCACAGCGAGCGGGCGGTGCGCGTGGTGATCGCCTGTGCCGTGGTGCTGGTCGTCTACTGGCTGATGCACGTCTACCTGCACGCGCTGCGCGAGCAGTACGACCGTGCCGCCGACCACCTCCACGTGCGCCTCGCCCGGCACGCAGGGCTCCAGATCGGGGTGCTCGCCGGCGGGGTCCCCGCCCTGGTGGTCTTCCTGTGCGCGCACTGGTCTGGCCTCGACCTGACGGGCGCGGCGTACCTGGCGCTGTCCTGGACGGTCGTGCAGCTGGGCGCGATCGTCTACGTCACTTCACGGGCGGCGAGACTGCGACGGGGTCGGGCCTTCGCCGAGTCCCTGGTCGCCAGCCTCATCGGGGTGCTGCTGGTGGTCGCCAAGGCGACGCTGCACTGAGCCGCGCCACGGCTCGACCATGGGCCCGCACGACCGGCCACTGGTCGGTCGACGTCAGGCGCCGCGGCGGGTCTGCAGGTAGCCCCACGCGCCAGTGACGATCACGGCGCCCACGAACGAGCCCAGCAGGCCGCTCATGCGCAGCTCGAGCCCATCGCCGCTGAGCAGGCTGGCGAGGAGTCCACCGAGCAGCGAGCCCAGGAGGCCGCAGGCCACGGCCAGGGGCCAGTTGACGGTCTGCATGGACTTGCCCAGCAGCAGCTGGGCCAGGCCGCCGACGAGGACTCCGAACGCGATGATTCCGATGAACAGCATGGGAGGAATCTAGGGGGCGCCGGCACGCGCCGCACACCGCGCCGCGCCCGAACTCACCCTCCGCAGGTGAGGTGTCCCCCGTGGGGCACGGCGCACTAGCCTCGGCTCATGAGCCCTGACCGTCGCAGCGGCCGGATCCGGATGATCCCGCCCACCGTCTTCGCCGAGTTCTCCGCGCTGGCGGTCCGGACCGGGGCGGTGAACCTGGGCCAAGGGTTCCCTGACACCGACGGGCCGGCCTCGGTGGTCGAGGCCGCCGTGGACGCGTTGCGCGGCACGCCGGAGGTGCCCAGCTCCAACCAGTACACCCCCGGGCTGGGGATCTGGGCCCTGCGCCGCGCGGTCGCCGAGCACCAGCGGCGCCACTACGGCATCGACCTCGACCCCGACACCCAGGTCGCGATCACCACGGGCTGCACCGAGGGGATCGCCGCTGCCCTGCTGGGCCTGGTCTCCCCGGGCGACGAGGTCGTCGTCCTCGAGCCCTACTACGACTCATACGTGGCGATGCTGGAGATGTGCGGCGCGGTGCGCGTCCCGGTCACCCTGCAGGCACCTGACTTCCGGCTGGACGCGGCGGCCCTGCGGGCGGCTGTGACCTCGCGGACCCGCATGATCCTGCTCAACACCCCGCACAACCCGACCGGCCGGGTGCTGACCCGTGACGAGCTGGAGGCGGTCGCCCAACTCGCAGTTGCACACGAGCTCGTGGTGATCTCCGACGAGGTGTACGAGCACCTCGTCTTCGACGGCTCCGAGCACGTCCCCATGGCAACGCTGCCGGGGATGGACGAGCGCTGCGTCACGCTGTCAAGCGTCGGCAAGTCGTGGTCGTTCACCGGCTGGAAGGTCGGCTGGGCGACCGGTCCCGCCGACCTGGTCGCGGCCGTCGTGGGCGCCAAGCAGTGGCTGACGTTCACCTCCGGCGCGCCCCTGCAGCCGGCGGTGGCGTACGCGCTGGAGCACGAGGCGGACTGGCCGCGGGAGCTGGCGGCGGACCTGCAGGAACGGCGCGACCTGCTCTGCGCGGGCCTGCGCGCGGCGGGCCTCGAGCCGTACGTCCCGCAGGGGACCTATTTCGTCACCACCGACATCTCCCACCTGGGCTGGCCCGACGGCCGCTCGTTCTGCCTCGCCCTGCCGGAACGGGCCGGCGTCGTCGCGATTCCGGCTCAGGGGTTCTACGACTCCGACGCCGGTCGCCACCTGGTGCGGTGGGCGTTCTGCAAGCGGCCCGAGGTGCTCGAGGAAGCCGCGCGGCGGTTGGCCGAGGCGGACCTGCGCGCCTGAGCTGGCGGCTGCGTCATACGAACCGCCCCGCCAGACCCCGCGCGTCATACGCGCCACCTATACGTGCGGCTCCGTATGACCAACCGCCCCTCCCACGGGGCTCCTCATGACGCAGGGCCCGCCAGCGCGCGTACGTATGACGCAAGCGAGCCAGCGGCGCTAGGCATCACGCATGCCGGCGACGCCGGGCACCGTGGACCCTCAGCGGCGGGAGAACCACGCCTTCACGTCGTGGCTGCGCAGCAGGAACAGCGCCGCCCCGGCGCACACGCCGGCGATGAGCATGAACGTGCTGCCGGCGATGCCGGCGACCAGACCGTACGGAGCCACCAGCGCTGCCGAGAGCATGAGCAGGATCCGCGCCCACTCCTGGCGCCACAGCAGGCAGACGGCCAGCCCGACGGCGGCCAGCGCCCACATGCCGACCATGGCCACGCTCAGCCACAGGCTGGTCTCCACCATCGCGGGCGTGTAGTCGGCGAACAGCTCGGGCGCGATCTCCCGCCACTGCTGCAGCATCTCCGAGGCGTCGGTCGCCCGCGCCTGGAGCACGTACGACACCATCGCCGAGACCCCACCGAGCACGGTCAGCACCAGCACCGTCCGCAGCTGCGAGGGCCGCGGGGTCAGCGGAGGCTTCGGGCGCGGCGGCTGGGCGTAGGGGTGGTACCCCTGCGGCGGGTACCCCTGCGGAGGCACCGGCTGCTGCCCGGGCTGC
>NZ_JBJEHY010000179.1:5092-7936 GCF_051876515.1 Nocardioides sp.
GTGGTACCCCTGCGGCGGGTACCCCTGCGGAGGCACCGGCTGCTGCCCGGGCTGCCCGCCGAGCGTGTACGGCTCACCGGGGGCGTGCGCGTACGGGCTGCCCTGGGGCGCCCCGACCCCCTCACCAGGCGGCGGCGCGACGGGACCCTGGGGCGGGTACGGCCCCTGCGCGGCACCGCCGGGACCCGCCAACCACCCCGGGTGGGCGGGAGCGGTCGAGCCGTCGCCCTGCGCCGGCGGCAGCGGGCGCGGGTCGGGGGCCTGCTGCCCGTCGTGCGGGGGTGCGCCGAGGCCGGCCGGCGGGCCGTACGCCCCGGGGCGCTGCTCGTGGCGCGGAGTCGGGACCTCGCGGGAGGCCGGCGGCGCCGGGGGCGTCCACACGCCGTCGCGGAACCACTCGCGCCCCGGCGGCATCCACAGGAACGTCACCGCGGCGGCGACCAGCGCGGTCAGGAACCCGCCGTTGAAGAGGCCGCTGAAGAAGAGGGGCACGGCCAGCACGGTCATCGCGAGCCGCGCCTGCGTGGAGCGCTGCATCGAGAACCAGGCGAGGATCCCGATCGCGACGGCGCACACCGCGCCGACCACGAGACTCCAGTACGACACCGTGAGGCCCTGCTCGACCGAGAGCCCGAACTGGCTCAGCGGCGGCTCGGAGACCATCTTCTCCACCGCCTCGCGCATCGGCAGCGAGCGCAGCTGGCCGACGGCCGAGAAGTTCTCCAGGACCACCATGACCGAGCCGGCGATGGCCAGGCCCGCGGCAAAGGTGACCTGGGGCGGGCGCTGCGTCGTCGGCTTGCTCACGGGGCCATTCCATCAGGGACGACCAACCGTCGCCGCAGGCGCGTCCCCCGTGGCTCCTCCGCGTAGCGCCGCTGAGCCGCCCCCGGAGCCGCCCCCGGGGCCGGACGCGACGACGGGGGCGGCCCCGCAGGACCGCCCCCGCACCGAGTCACCGAGTCGTCACACCGCCGTGAGCGCCAGTGCTCCGTCGGCCACGTCCACCCGTACGGCGCCACCGTCGGCGACCTCGCCGCCGATCAGCATCTTGGCCAGCGGGTCCCCGATCGCCGTCTGGATCAGGCGGCGCAGCGGCCGGGCACCGTACGCCGGGTCGTACCCGGTCTCGGCGAGCCAGTCGCGGGCCGCGTCACTGACCTCGATCGTGATCCGGCGCACCGCCAACCGCTTCTCCAGCAGCGCCAGCTGCAGGTCGACGATGTGGGCCAGCTCGCCCTGGGTGAGGGCCGAGAAGGTCACGATCTCGTCGAGGCGGTTGAGGAACTCGGGCTTGAACGCCTGCCGCACCACCGACATGACCGCCTCGCGCTTCGCCGACTCCTCCAGCGTCTGGTCGACCAGGTAGGTCGAACCCAGGTTGGAGGTGAGGATCAGCAGCGTGTTGCGGAAGTCGACGGTGCGCCCCTGACCGTCGGTGAGCCGGCCGTCGTCGAGCACCTGCAGCAGGATGTCGAAGACCTCCGGGTGGGCCTTCTCGACCTCGTCGAGCAGGACCACGCTGTACGGCCGGCGGCGCACCGCCTCGGTCAGCTGGCCACCCTCGTCGTAGCCGACGTACCCGGGAGGCGCACCGACCAGGCGCGAGACCGAGTGCTTCTCGGAGTACTCGCTCATGTCGATGCGGACGATCGCCCGCTCGTCGTCGAAGAGGAAGTCGGCCAGCGACTTGGCCAGCTCGGTCTTGCCGGTACCGGTGGGTCCCAGGAAGAGGAACGAGCCGGTCGGCCGGTTGGGGTCGCTGATGCCGGCGCGCGAGCGGCGTACGGCGTCGCTGACGGCCTGCACCGCCTCGGCCTGCCCGATCAGTCGCTCACCGATGAACGACTCCATCTCGAGCAGCTTGGCGGTCTCGCCCTGCAGCATGCGCCCGGTCGGGATGCCCGTCCAGGCCTCCACGACCTCGGCGATCTGCTCGGCGCCGACCTCCTCACCGACCAGCTTGTCGGTTGTCGCGGTGACCGACTCGGACTGCTCGACGGCGGCGATCTGCGCCTCCAGGGCCGGGATCCGGCCGTACTGGATCTCGCTCGCCTTGGCCAGGTCGCCCTCGCGGACGAGCCGGTCGGCCTCGATGCGCAGCTGGTCGAGCTGCTTGCGGAGCTCGCCCTCGCCCTCCAGGGACGCCTTCTCGGTCTCCCAGCGGGCCTCGAGGGCGCGCAGCTCCTCCTCGGAGTCGGCGAGCTCGGCCTTGAGGTGGGCCAGTCGCTCCACCGAGGCGTCGTCGGACTCCCGCTCGAGCGCGAACTGCTCCATCTTGAGCCGGTCGACCGCGCGACGCAGGGTGTCGATCTCCTCCGGGGAGGACTCGATCTCCATGCGCAGGCGGCTGGCGGCCTCGTCGACGAGGTCGATCGCCTTGTCGGGCAGCTGCCGTCCGGTGATGTAGCGGTCGGAGAGGGTGGCGGCGGCGACCAGCGCGGCGTCGGTGATCCGTACGCCGTGGTGGGCCTCGTACTTCTCCTGGATGCCGCGCAGGATCTGGATGGTGTCCTCGACGCTGGGCTCACCGACGAAGACCTGCTGGAAGCGGCGCTCCAGCGCCGGGTCCTTCTCGATCCGCTCGCGGTACTCGTCGAGGGTGGTCGCGCCGATCATGTGCAGCTCGCCGCGCGCCAGCATCGGCTTGAGCATGTTGCCGGCGTCCATGGATCCGTCGCCCGTGCCGCCGGCACCGACGACCGTGTGCAGCTCGTCGATGAACGTGATGACCTGGCCGCCGGCGTCCTTGATCTCCTCCAGGACCGCCTTGAGGCGCTCCTCGAACTCGCCGCGGTACTTCGCCCCGGCCACCATCGCGGCCAGGTCGAGGCTGAGCACCCG
>NZ_JBJEHY010000180.1:0-7892 GCF_051876515.1 Nocardioides sp.
AGAACGGGCAGACCGATCCAGCAGTGGTCCCCCGTCGGCCGCTGACATGCTCAGTGACCGAGGACTCCGACCAGGCGCTCGTACGCGTGCCTCTCGCTCAGGTTCGTCGTGTCGATGACGAGGGCCGACGGCTCACGCCGGCCGGTGACGCCCCGGCCGGCGCGCGACACTCAGGACGCCACGTACGCCGCGATCTCCTCGAACACCGTCCAGTCCGTGTCCCACAGGCTGTCCGGCCTCGGCCAGTGGATGGCGACGTCGGTGAACCCGAGGTCGCCGTAGCGGCCCAGCAGATCCTGGAACGCCCCCAGCGACGACATCCACGGCTCCTCGGTGAAACCGGTCAGCAGCACCTTCTCCAGCGACGAGTGGTCGCGGCCCTCGGCCACGCAGACCTGGTCCAGCTTCGCCAGCGTGGCCACCAGCTCCTCGTACGGGTCCTCGCCGTCCGGCGTCTGCGGGTTCGCGATCCAGCCCTGCCCGTAGCGCGCCGCCAGCCGCATCCCCCGGGGGCCGTTGCCGGCCACCAGGAACGGCGGACGTTGCTGCACCAGTCCCTCGGAGATCGTCACGTCCGTGGCGGTGAAGTACTCCCCCGTCACGGTCGCCGGGCTCTGCGTCAGCAGCGCGTCGAGGTGCTCGACGTACTCCGCGAAGCGGTCGGCACGCTCGCGGGGCGTCCACACCCTCCCCTGCACGTCCCCGTCGGACAGGTGGCTGTCTCCGCCCGCCCCGATGCCCAGGCGCAGACGACCACCCGAGATGCGGTCGACTGTACGGATCGCCGCCGCCGTGGGGAGCGGCGTCCGGAAGTTCCCGGAGGTGACCAACGTTCCCAACCGGATCGTGGAGGTGAGCGCTGCGGCCGCCGCGAGGCTCGAGTACGCCTCGTCCCACGGCGTGTGGCCACGCCAGGCGAGGTGGTCGTAGATCCAGGCGGTGTCGAACCCGTACTCCTCCGCCCGCTTCCAGTGCCTGCCCATCTCCGGCCAGTCCTCGATGGGCCACATCACGACGCCGACGCGTACCGAGTCACTCATTGCGGCAGTCTCGCACCCTCCGCCGACAACACGGCTGCACACCGCCCCTCTACGATGCGCACCATGATGTCGCGCCTCGGCCTCGCTGCCGCCGCCCTGCTCCCCCTGACCCTGCTCGCCGCCTGCGGCAACGACGACGAGTCGGTCCCGAAGGGCAGCGTCTCGTGCGAGTACGAGAAGAAGGACGGCGCCGCCAAGGAGGTCGACCAGCCCGGCACGAGCGCGGTCGCCGAGGGCACCGCCGAGGCCACCATCACGACCAACCACGGTGACATCGGCCTGACCCTCGACCGCGAGGCCGCCCCGTGCACCGTCAACAGCTTCGTCTCCCTCGCGGAGCAGGGCTTCTACGACGACAGCCCCTGCCCTCGCCTGGGCGCCAGCGAGGGCTTCGCGATCCTCCAGTGCGGCGACCCGTCCGGCACCATGAGCGGCGGCCCCGGGTACTCGTTCGCCGACGAGCTGAAGGGCGACGAGACCTACCCCGCCGGCACGATCGCCATGGCGAACTCCGGCCCGGACACCAACGGCTCGCAGTTCTTCCTGGTCTTCGACGACTCGGGGTTCATGCCCGACTACACCGTGTTCGGCACCATCGACGCCGGCGGCCTCGAGGTCCTCACCACGATCGCCGCGGCCGGTGAGGACGGCTCCAACCCGGCCGGCGGCGGTGCCCCCAACGAGCCCGTCACCATCGAGAAGGTCACCGTCTCCTGATGGTCCGCGTCCCCGGCGCGGGGGTGGGAGTCAGTACGCCCACCCCACCCCGGTGAGCTCCTCGCTCAGCCGCCACATCTCGCGGGCCAACGTCGGGTCCTGAGCATCCAGGGAGCGCCCCACGGGCTTGGGACGTCCGCGCATCTCGCCGGGCCAGCTCGGCCCGACGTACGTGTTGCCGGGCAGGTCGGCCGTGGCCGCGACGACGACGCACTGGGCACCGGCCTCGGGCCGCATCCCCACCAGGGCGTTCCCGGCCGCAGCGAGCAGGTTGAAGGCGCCGCTGGAGGTGTTCCTCATGATCTTCGTCGCGGTATAGCCCGGGTGTGCGCCGACGGCGCGCAGCGGGGAGCCGACCTCCCGCAGGCGGCGGTCCGCCTCGAGAAGGAACAGCATCACGGCGAGCTTCGAGTTGGCGTACGCCCGGTACCCGCTGTACTCGCCCCGCTCGAGCATCAGGTTGTCGAGGTCGAGCCGCGCACTGCGGTGCGCCTGCGACCCCACGACGACGACCCGGTCGGAGATCTGCGGCAGCATCAGGTTGGTCAGCGCGAAGTGGCCGAGGTGGTTGGTCGCGAGCTGCAGCTCGAAGCCGTCCACCGAGCGCGACTCGGGCAGCCCGAGCACGCCGGCGTTGTTCACCAGCACGTCGATGGGGCCGATCCGGTCGGCGAAGTCGTGGACGGACGCCAACGACGACACGTCGAGCTCCTCCACGCTCACCTTGCCGCCGATCGAGTCGGCCGCCGCGTCACCGCGGCGCACGTCGCGTACGGCCAGCACCACCTCGGCACCCGCCTGGGCCAGGGAGCGGGCCGTGCAGAACCCGATCCCGGCGTTTCCCCCCGTGATCACGAAGCGTCGTCCGTCCTGACGCTCCCCCTGTCGTGTGACGTCCTTCACAGTCGGCACTGTAGGTGGCCACGGCGCGGTTTGCGACCCCCTCTGGACCTCACCGTCCGCACCGCCCCCGCCTCGCATATCGTCGGGGCGTGGTCAGCAGCGAACTCCCCCGGCGCCCGGGGCCCAGCGTCAGGGTCCGCGTCGAGGAGCACCGGGGCCCGACGGTGCACCGCCGGGAGGACCGGTTGGCGACCGAGGAGCCGCTGGAGATCCGTGTCGCCGCCCCGGGGCGCCCCTCTGAACGCGTGTGGCTGACCATGCGCACCCCCGGCCACGACTTCGAGCTCGCGGCGGGCTACCTGTACGCCGAGGGTCTCGTCGAGACCGACGACATCGACCGGGTCGCCTACTGCACGGACGCCGACCTCGACCCCACCGAGGAGTTCAACGTCGTCACCGTCACCACACGCCGCCCGCTGGTGGTGCCGCACCGCCACCAGGCTCTCTCGTCGGGCTCCTCCGCCTGCGGGGTGTGCGGCAAGGACAGCGTCCAGGACGTGCTGGACGTCGCGACCAGGCCCGGCTGGGAGGGCCCTGACCTGACCGCCGAGGTCGTACGCACACTTCCGGACGCCCTCCGCGAGCACCAGGCACTCTTCTCACGCACCGGTGGCGTCCACGCAGCCGCGGTCGCCGACGCGTCCGGCGCGATCGGGCCCGTCCGGGAGGACGTGGGGCGCCACAACGCCGTCGACAAGGCTGTCGGCGCTCTCCTCCTCACCGGTCGCCCCGTCGCGTCAGCGGCGCTCGTGGTGAGCGGGCGGGCCGGGTTCGAGCTCGTGCAGAAGGCGGTGACCTCCGGCATGGGCTCGCTCGTCGCCGTCGGCGCCCCCACCAGCCTGGCGGTCCAGCTCGCGACGCAGGCTGGCCTCGCGCTGTGGGGGTTCGTCTCCGACGAACGTGCCGTGCGGTACGCGTAGGTCCGCGCCCCGGTCCCAGCCACCGATAGCGGCCGTCGGTGCGTTGGGTTAGGTTTCCCGACATGGCTGAACGCGATCTCGATCCGACCTTCGCCGCCCTTCCGTACCGCCGCCTCGCCCAGGTCGCCCTCGCGACCGCGCAGGGGCTGGGTGCCACCCACGCGGACTTCCGGTTCGAGCGGAACCGCTACCAGTACCTGGGTGCCCGTGACGGCGTCCTGCAGACGGCAGCGGACAGCGAGGACCTCGGCTTCGCGGTCCGCGTCGTGCACGGCGGCGCCTGGGGCTTCGCGGCCGGCGTGGTCCTGACCGACGAGGAGGCCGTACGGATCGCGCAGCGCGCCGTCGCGGTCGCGCGCGTGGCCGCAGGGATGACGCGTACTCCCGTCGAGCTGGCGCCCGAGCCGGTCTACGACGACGTCACCTGGGTCTCCTCGTACGAGACCAACCCCCTCGAGGTCCCCACCGCCGACAAGGCGGCCCTGCTCGTCGACTGGACGCGACGGCTGACCGAGCACGCGAGCGTCGACCACGCCACCTCGTACCTCCAGCAGGTGCAGGAGAACAAGTACTACGCCGACCTCGCCGGGACCCGCACGACGCAGCAGCGCATCCGCATGCAGCCCGGGTTCGAGGCGATGGCGACCGACGAGTCCACCGGGATCTTCGACTCGATGGCCTCCCTCGCGCCGCCCGTCGGACGCGGCTGGGAGTACCTGGAGGGGCGCGGCTGGGACTTCGACGCCGAGATCGCCGAGATCCCCGGCCTCCTCGCGGACAAGCTGCGAGCACCCAGCGTGACGGCCGGACGGTACGACCTCGTCATCCACCCCTCCAACCTGTGGCTGACCATCCACGAGTCCATCGGACACGCCACCGAGCTCGACCGGGCACTCGGGTACGAGGCCAACTACGCCGGCACCTCGTTCGCCACCTACGACAAGCTCGGGACGCTCCGGTACGGCTCCCCCGTGATGAACGTGACCGGCGACCGCACCGTCGAGCACGGCCTCGCCAGCGTCGGCTGGGACGACGAGGGCGTCCAGACCCGCGAGTGGGACATCGTCAAGGACGGCACGCTGGTCGGCTACCAGCTCGACCGCTCGATGGGCCACATGAAGCCCGAGCTCCACGAGGGACGGTCCAACGGTTGCGCGTACGCCGACTCCCCCGGCCACATCCCGATCCAACGCATGGCCAACGTCTCACTGCAGCCGGCGCCCGGCGGGCCCGACACCGACGGCCTCATCAGCCAGGTCGAGAACGGCATCTACGTGGTCGGCGACAAGTCGTGGTCGATCGACATGCAGCGCTTCAACTTCCAGTTCACCGGGCAGCAGTTCTGGAAGATCGAGAACGGGCAGCTCGCCGGGCAGCTCCGCGACGTCGCCTACCAGGCGACCACGACCGAGTTCTGGAACTCGATGGAGGCGGTGGGCGGCCCGCAGACGTACGTCCTGGGTGGGGCCTTCAACTGCGGGAAGGCGCAGCCGGGCCAGGTGGCCGCGGTGAGCCACGGGTGCCCCACGGCCCTCTTCCGCGACGTCAACGTCCTCAACACCCTCGACGAGGCAGGCAACTGATGACCATGACACCCCAGGACCTCGTCGAGCACGCACTCTCGCTCAGCACCGCCGACGACTGCGTCGCGATCGCGCGCGTGCACACCGGCGCCAACCTGCGCTGGGCCAACAACACCCTCACCACCAACGGCGTGATGACGGGCGTGGAGCTGACCGTCGTCTCGTTCGTGACGCGCCAGGACGGCGTCGGGACCGGCTCTGTCTCCGGCAACGCGGCCTCGGCCGAGCAGGTCGCCACCCTCGTACGCGCCGCCGACGACGCCGCCCGTACGGCCGATCCCGCCGAGGACGCGGCGGAACTCGTCGCGGGCCGGGTCAGCCCCGACTGGGACGAGGTCCCGGGCGACACGGGTATCGAGGTCTTCTCCGGCTTCGCCACCGCGCTGGGCGAGGAGTTCGACCGGGCGCAGGCAGAGTCGCGGGTGCTCTACGGATTCGTCTCCCACGAGGTCGCCACGACGTACCTCGGCTCCACCCGCGGGCTGCGCCTGCGCCACGTCCAGCCCACCGGGCACTACGGGTGCACCGGCAAGGACGCGGCGCTGACCCGCAGCGCCTGGACCGGCGGCGCCACCCGCGACTTCGCCGAGGTCGACGCCCACGCGGTCGCGGCCGAGGTTGAGCGCCGTCTCAGGTGGGCCGGGCGCCGCACCGACCTGCCTGCGGGCCGGTACGACACGATCCTGCCGCCCACGGCCGTGGCCGACCTGATGATCGACGCCTACTGGGGCGCCGGCGCCCGCGTCGCCCACGAGGGCGAGTCCGTCTACAGCCGCCGTGGTGGTGGCACCCGGATCGGGGAGCGGATCGCCAAGGCCGGGGTCAACCTCTGGTCAGACCCGGCGTACGGGTCCGTCCAGGCCGCCCCGTTCGTGGTGGCCGGCGCCTCTGACAACACCGAGTCCGTCTTCGACAACGGCCTCGCGCTGGGACGGACCGACTGGATCCGCGACGGCGTGCTCACCTCGCTCGTGCAGACGCGCCACTCGGCAGCGCTCACCGGACAGCCGGTCACTCCCGGCATCGACAACCTCGGGCTGGACGTCAGCGGCGCGACGGGCACCCTGGACGACCTGGTCGCCCGCACCGAGCGCGGCCTGCTGGTCACCTGCCTGTGGTACATCCGCGAGGTCGACCCGCAGTCGATGCTGCTCACCGGCCTGACCCGGGACGGTGTCTACCTCGTCGAGGACGGCGAGATCACCGGCGCCGTCAACAACTTCCGCTGGAACGAGAGCCCCGTCGACCTGCTCAACCGGTTCACCGACGCGTCGCGATCGGTGGCCAGCTTCAGCCGCGAGTGGGGCGACGACTACTTCTCACGGACGGTCACGCCCGCCCTGCGGGTCCCGGACTTCAACATGTCGAGCGTCTCCCAGGGGGTCTGACCCCCGGGAGACGCCCGGCGCGTCACTCCGCGAAGGCCTCCGGCGACGGGCACGAGCAGACCAGGTTGCGGTCGCCGTACGCCTGGTCGATGCGCGCGACCACGGGCCAGTACTTGTCCGGGTCGATCCCCGTCGGGAACACGCCCGTCGTACGGTCGTACACGCGCTCCCAGTCGCCGACCATTGCCCGCGCGGTGTGCGGGGCGTGGCGCAGCGGGGACTCCTCCGCGCTCCACTCCCCCGCCTCGACGCGCGCGATCTCGGCGCGGATGGCGATCATGGCGTCACAGAACCGGTCGATCTCGGCGAGGTCCTCGGACTCGGTCGGCTCGACCATCAGCGTGCCGGGCACGGGGAACGACATCGTGGGGGCGTGGAAGCCGTAGTCCACGAGTCGCTTGGCGACGTCGTCGACGGTGATGCCGGAATCCTTGGTCAGCTGACGCAGGTCGAGGATGCACTCGTGCGCCACCAGGCCGCCGTGACCGCGGTACAGCACCGGGAAGTGCTCCTCGAGCCGGCTCGCGATGTAGTTCGCGGACAGCACGGCGACGGCCGTGGCCCGGCGCAGCCCCTCCGCACCCATCAGGCGGATGTAGGCCCACG
Organism: Nocardioides sp.; assembly: GCF_051876515.1. Lineage (GTDB taxonomy): Bacteria > Actinomycetota > Actinomycetes > Propionibacteriales > Nocardioidaceae > Nocardioides. The sequence continues at coordinate 7,158 of NZ_JBJEHY010000180.1, forward strand.
AGATCGGCAGGATGCCGGCCGAGCCGTACGGTGCCGCCGAGATCGGCCCGATCCCCTCACGCTTCTCCGCGTCGGGGTGCAGCCCGTGGGACGGGAGGTACGGCGCCAGGTGCGAGCGCACCGCGACCGGGCCCACGCCGGGGCCGCCGCCGCCGTGCGGGATGCAGAACGTCTTGTGGAGGTTCAGGTGGGACACGTCTCCCCCGAACTCCCCGGGACGGGCGAAGCCCAGCAGCGCGTTGAGGTTGGCGCCGTCGACGTAGACCTGGCCGCCGTGGGCGTGCACGGTCTCGCAGAGCTCGGTCACGGTGTCCTCGTACGCCCCGTGCGTCGAGGGGTAGGTCACCATGATCGCCGCGAGGGTGTCGGCGTGCTGCTCGCACTTGGCGCGCAGGTCGTCGAGGTCGATCGAGCCGTCGTCGGCGGCCTTCACCACGACGACGCGCATACCGGCCATGACGGCGGAGGCAGCGTTGGTGCCGTGCGCCGAGGACGGGATGAGGCAGACGTCGCGCTGCTCCTGGCCGTTCGCACGGTGGTAGCCGCGGATCGCCATGAGGCCGGCGAGCTCGCCCTGGGAGCCCGCGTTGGGCTGGATGGAGACCTGGTCGTAGCCGGTGACCGTGGCCAGCCAGCCCTCGAGGTCGCCCACCAGCTGCCGGTAGCCGGAGGCGTCCTCCGCCGGCGCGAAGGGGTGCAGGTCGGCGAAGCCGGGCAGGCTGATCGGCTCCATCT
>NZ_JBJEHY010000181.1:0-7792 GCF_051876515.1 Nocardioides sp.
ACCTCGCGCTCCTCCGGGGTCGCCTCCCGGGCCCGTACGGCGCGGCCGCGCTCGCCGCGCAGGTGCACCTGCGTGGTGGGGTGCGCCATCAGGTTGGCGAACCACTGCGGGTTCTTGGGCAGGCCGCCCTGGGAGGCGACCACGACGAGGTCGTCGCCGTCGACCAGGTAGAGCAGGGGAGTGGTGAACCGGGTGCCGGACCTGCGGCCCACGTGCTCGAGCAGCAGCGTCTGCACAGGCTTGGAGAAGCCGGCTCCCACCCGCCACTTCGAGCCGATCCGGCCGTTCGTCAGCTTGAACAGCCGCACCTGCACCTTGGCCATGTACTTGATCGCCGTGACGGTGTGCGGCGAGTCCAGCCCGTCGGGGCGGGCCTGGGGCAGTGCGAAGCGTCCCACGGGGGTGTTCCTCTCGTCCGGGGCCTCGTGGCCCGGGGACATACTGCCGGTACGGAGTCGCTGGGGGAAGGGGGCGCGGCGTCAGGACGGCGTCGTGCCGGGGCGGCTGCGTGGTCGCGTCAGCCATCCCAGCGCCACGCCGACGGCCACGCCGATCACGGTCTCGACCGCCCGGTCGACCACCAGGACCCCGGGTGGCACCGGGGCCATCAGGTGGATCATCAGCAGGGCCAGCGGCGTCACGGCGACGAGGGCGAGGGCGTAGTTGCGCCCGATCCACAGCTCGGCGGCCGCCTGCAGGGCGACCACCACGCAGATGAGAGCCAGGGTCGGCATCTCGGCCGACAGCAGCGCCCACGCCAGCACCAGACCTGCCAGCGTGCCCGCGACCCGCTGGACGCCCCGCAGCAGCTGGTGGCTGAAGTCGACCGCCACCAGCGGCACCACTGCCGAGACCATCGCCCAGTACGGGTGCCCGATGCCCAGGCCCGTGGCCAGTGCGCCCGCGACGAGGCAGCCGGCACTGCAGCGCACCACGTGCCGGCGGACCACCGACGCGTGGTCGGAGCGGCGCGGCCTCGTCCGTACGGCGTCGTCGGGTCGGCGGGCCACCCGCCACCAGGCGCCGGCGCCGCCGATGACCAGGGCGAGGACGGCCGTCGCGGCGCTGACCGAGAGCGCGACGGGCAGGTCGCCGGGTTCGGAGGGGACCGACGCGCAGGCCGAGAACGCGAAGACGAGGAAGAGCGGCCCCGGCGGGTGCCACCCCTGCGCGTCGGAGAGCCACGACCCCACGCCCGCCACCAGCGCCGCGCACGGGACGGCGAGCCAGCCGCGGTGCTCGGAGAGACCGACAGCGACGCCGCCCACGACGGAGGCGACCAGGGCCGCCCCCACCAGGGCCTGCATCTGCAGGCGGGAGAGGTGGACGTCGTTGCGTCCGTACAGCGAGGTGAAGGCGCTGAACGCCGCGTAGATCGACCACTCCATGCGCCCCAGCGACCACAGCAGCAGCAGGGGGACCGCGACGGTGACGACCGCGCGCAGCGCGACCCGGTGCGACCCGGCGTGCGGGCCGAGGGAGAAGAACTGGGAGGTCAACGTCGGTGTGCTGGACTCGCCCGACGGTCTCACCCAGCCATTGTGCGCCCCCACCTGCGCCCGCGCCCGTCCGGCCCTAGGGTGCGCCCATGGTTCCGCCGCGCCCGAGCGCCCCCGCCGTGCTGGCCCTCGCGACCTTCTCCGTGGTGACGGTGGTGCACCTGGTGGCCCAGCTGGTGGCCGGCGACGCCGGATCCGCGGCGCTCGTGGCCGACCTGACCCAGGTCGCCCTCATGCCTGCGCTGGCCGCGGTGCTGCTGACCGCCGCCGCCCGGCCCGCCTCGCGACTGGTCCGCCTCGCCGCGCTGGCGCTGTTCTTCTCGTGGCTGGGTGACACCCTGCCGCGCCTCGTCCACGGCTCGCCCGTGCCCGAGTGGCTGGGCCTGGGCGGGTGGGGCGGGGGCGGGTTCCTGATGATGGTCGCGGGCTTCTGGTGCGCGCAGGTGACGTACGCCGTCGCGTTCTGGCCGTACCGCAGCCGCTCCCTGGTCAGGGACCCGGTCGCGCTGGGCATCGCCGGCGCGTGCGTCCTCGGCCTGGCGGTGCTGGTCGCGCGCTCGTCGCTCCCGCTGGTCGTCCCGGTGGTGCTGTACGCCTGCGCGCTGGTCCTGATGGCCCTCCTCGCCCCGGGGGTCTCCAGGTGGGCGGGGCGCGGCGCCGCGCTGTTCGTGCTCTCCGACGCGCTGATCGGGCTGCGCGCCTTCGCCGGGCTGGACTGGCTCGGGACGCCGGCTGCGCAGCAGTGGGGCGGGTTCGTGGTGATGGCGACGTACGTGGCCGGCCAGGCGCTGCTGGTGCTCGGGGTGCTGAGGCGCGACAGAGTTCGCTGAGCGATTGCTTAGGATGACGCCCATGAGCTTCGAGTGGGACACCCACGCCGCCGTGGAACGTACGTCCGCCGACACCTTCAGCGCCGTCCTCGACGGCGGCTGGAGCGTCGGCGGGGGCATCAACGGTGGGTACCAGATGGGGGTGCTCGGCACTGCGGTGTCACACAGCCTCCCGCAGCACCCGGACCCCTTCGTGCTCAGCGCCTACTTCCTCTCCGCCGCCACGGCCGGTCCCGCCGAGGTCCAGGTGACGCCCCTGCGGCCGGGGCGTACCTCGAGCACGGTGCGGGCCGAGCTGCGCCAGGACGGCGAGGTGCGCCTGACCGCGCTGGCGACCTTCGGCGACCTCGCGTCGCTCCCGACCGACGACGTACGGGTCACCGCCGCGCCGCCGGAGCTGGCGCCGCGCGAGCAGTGCGTCCCGGGCAGCATGGCGCCGGAGGAGGTGCGACGCCTCGCGCCGCTGATGGAGCGCTTCGAGATGCTGTTCGACCCCTCGTGCATCGGCTGGGCGGTGGGGGAGCCCAGTGGCGTCGGCCGGTTCACCGCCTGGTTCCGCCTCGCCGACGGGCGCGACCCCGACCCGGTCACCCTGCTGATGGTCCTCGACGCCCTGCCGCCGGTCACCTTCGACCTCGGGCGTCCCGGGTGGGCGCCGACGGTCGAGCTCACCGCCCACGTCCGTGCGGTGCCGGCGCCCGGCTGGCTCCGGATCACCCACGCCACCCGCAACGTCGGCGGCGGCATGTTCGAGGAGGACTGCGAGGTCTGGGACTCCGCCGACCGGCTCGTCGCCCAGTCGCGCCAGCTGGCCAAGCTGCCCCGCTGAGCCGGGACCCGAGGGCGCGGGGGAGGACGTCAGTCGAAGTCGGAACGGCGCATCGACACGATCCACCGCCGACGTGGGTGCTCGGTCACGGTCCACAGCAGGTCGGAGCGGGGCGTGTACGTGAGGTCCTCGGGTCCCATCGGCAGCGCCCAGCGGTGCGAGGTCAGGTCTCCGGGGCGGCCGGTCCAGATCGACCCCGGCCCCCACTGCCCGTTGGAGGTCGACACGTGGAGCCGGCCGCGGGCGACGGCCGCACCCTGCATCCGCAGCACTCCGCCGCCGTCGACGTTCATGGGACGCGAGATCCCGTGGTCGTCGGCGGCCAGCTGCCAGCTCTGCGGGTCGAGGTCGAAGCGCGCCAGACGGGTCGTGGTGTCCGGCTTGGAGGCGTACTCCCCGGCCACGATGGCGGGCGGCTCGGCACCGGCGTCGAGGCCGAGGAACGAGTAGCGCAGCCGGTCGTGGCCCTTGTCGGTGACCGCGCGGTGCATCGACCGGACCGGCAGCACCCAGCGGTGGCCGTACGAGGCGATGCCGTGCGGGCGCACGCCGAACTCGGAGATCGACCCGTCGGACCCGGCGACCCTCATCAGGTCGTCGACGTGGGCGCTGGCGAACCCGCGCCCGGTGGCGGCGATGTGCAGCCACTGGCCGGCCCACACCAGTCCGCCCGCGTGGACGTTGAGCGGCTCCAGGACCAGCTGCCCGTCCTCGTCGAAGGTGGGCACCACGAGCAGCACGTGGCGGTACCGGCGCCGGTCGAGGTCGACGAAGGTGAGCCGCGACCCGCGCTGCACCCCGTCGGTGCCCTTCGAGTACCAGGTCGTCACCACGATGCGCCGGTCGTCGGGCACCACCGAGCGGTCGGGGGCGTCGTGCGCCGTCGCGATGCCCTGGGGGTACCACTCGTGGTCGCGCTCGTCGTAGGAGTTGAACGACCAGGCACGGTGCACCCGGCGACCGATGAGCCGCGGCAGCACCGGCGAGCGCCGCAGCGGCCACTTCAGGTCGTTGAGCAGGGTGGGCAGCCCGACGTACGAGGCCGCCCGGTGGTGCAGGGCGCGCACCTCGTCCAGCGACTCCGAGGTGCGCTCCAGGTGCACGCCGTACGCCGGGCGCTCCGGGGTCTCGACCACGTCGGGCGCGCCGAGGAGGGGCTGGGCGTCCGCGGGCTGCTCGGGACCGGTCTCGGGCATGGGAGCCACGGTAGCCGTGCGGACCGGTGGTGTCGCGGTGGGATGATGCCCGGGTGAGGGCGATCTTCTTCGACGACTCCGCGGCCCGGAGCGCCGCGGCCCGGCTCGTGGCGGCGGGCTACTCCGCGGAGACCGTGCGCGAGCGGCTGGCCGGCGAGGACGACGAGGAGGACCACCCGTGGGCCGTCCTCAGCGACGCCCCCGAGTTCGTCATGGACATGCTCGCCGACGAGTTCGACGGCTGGTTGGACCTCGAGGAGCCGGCCGCAGCGGCCCCCGAGCTGCCGCCGCTGGTCCTGCCGCAGGCCCCGCAGCGGGTCAAGCGCCCCGACGCCCAGGGCCCTCCGGCGCGCTGACACACCGGAGGGTGGGCACCCTCGGCCGAGCTTCCACCTCCTGCCTAGGGTGGGGCGCATGGGGAACCGATCGGACCAGCGACTGCTGCTCGTGCACGCCCACCCGGACGACGAGACCATCGTCAGCGGGGTGGTGATGGCCAAGTACGTCGACGAGGGAGCGCAGGTGACGCTGGTGACCTGCACCGCCGGCGAGATGGGTGAGGTGCTCGTCGACGAGCTGAGCCACCTGCGCGCCGACGAGCAGGACGCCCTCGGGCCGCACCGCCGTGACGAGCTGGCCGCGGCGATGAAGGTGCTGGGGGTGACCGACCACCGTTTCCTGGGCGGCTTCGGCACGTACCGCGACTCCGGGATGCAGTGGCACGAGGCCGGCCACGCCATCCCCGACGACCGCGAGCACCACGCCTCCTTCTGGGGCGCCGACCTGACCGAGGCGGCCACCCACCTGGTGGAGGTGATCCGCGAGGTCCGCCCGCAGGTGCTGGTGACCTACGACGACTTCGGCGGGTACGGCCACCCCGACCACGTCCAGGCCCACCGGGTCGCGATGTACGGCTCCCAGCTCGCTGCGGTCCCGTCGTACCGTCCCGACCTCGGCGAGGCCCACGACGTCGAGAAGATCTACTGGGGCGCGATCAGCGAGAGCCGGATGCGCGACGGCCTGCGCCAGCTCCGGGAGGCCGGCGACACGGAGTCGTTCGGCGGCATGGACCCCGACGGCGACTTCGGCCGCTGGGTGACCCCGGACCGCCTGCTCGACGCGCGGATCGCCGGGGAGGGACTCCTCGAGCGCAAGCTGGAGGCGCTGCGGCAGCACCGCTCGCAGGTCAGCGAGGACGACTTCTTCTTCAGGGGCGCCGAGAGCGGCGGCTCGCACTTCGCCGAGGAGTTCTTCCGCCTCGCCAAGGGCGCGCGCGGCCCCGTCGGCGCGGACGGGCTGGAGGACGACCTCTTCGCCGGGGTCACCACCCCGTGATCCGGTCGGTGGCGGGGGCGGTGGCAGCGCTCGCGCTGGGCCTGCTGTCCGCTGCCGCGGCCGTCCTGCTCCACCAGCTGTGGTGGGGGCTGCTGCTGGGCGTGCTGGTGAGCCTGCTCCTGTGGTGGGCGCTGCCGCCACGCTGGTGGACCCGCCTGGCGTTCGCGCTGGGATGGGTCGTGGTGGCCGTGGTGGCGGCCGTTCCCCGCGGTGCTGGCGACTACCTGGTGCCCGCGAACGTCCTGGGGTACGCCTTCCTGGTGTGGTCCGTCGTCCTGGTCGTGGTGTCGGTGGTGTTCCCGGGACGACGCACGGATCCGGGTCTTTCAGGGCAGCCCGCCTAGGATGCCAACGTGCCAACCGCGTCTGCTCCCAGCAAAGAGAAGCTCGGCGGCCGAGTCGTCGTCCTGATGCTGCTCGGCCTCGTCGTGCTGTTCGGAGGCCTGTACGCGGCTGCGTACGCGGTGGCGGGCGACAACGTGCCGCGCGGCACCACCGTCTCCGGCGTGGAGATCGGCGGTCACCCGCAGGGCGAGGCGGCCGACCGCCTCAAGGCGGGTCTGGCCGACCGGGTCAACCGCGAGGTCACCGTCGACGTCGACGGCACCGAGCAGACGGTGACGCCCCAGACGCTCGGGTTCACGGTCGACTACGAGGCCTCCGTGGCCGAGGCTGGCGGCACGCGCTCGTGGAGCCCGGGGCGCCTGTGGAACTACTTCACCGGCGGTGACGAGCTCGACGCCGTCGTCGACGTGGACGAGGACACCTTCGCGACCTTCCTGACCAGCGTGGACGACGAGCGCGGCACGCCCCCCAAGGACGGCACCCTGACGTTCAAGGACGGTCAGGTCGAGACCACCTCCGCCGTCGTCGGCAAGGGGCTCGACCCCGAGGCGAGCCGGGAGCGGCTGGTCGAGGCGTTCCTCGCCGGGAGCGACCCGCGCGCGGAGCTGACCACCGAGACGCTCGCGCCCGAGATCGACGACGAGGACGTCGCCGCGGTCAAGGAGTCGTTCGGCGACAAGGCCGTCTCCGGCCCCGTCACGATCACCTTTGAGGACACCGACGTGGTCCTCGAGCCGTCGGACTTCACCAAGGCGCTGTCCACCGAGCCGCAGGACGGCGTCCTCGTGCCCGTGCTCGACGGTGAGCGCCTGCACAAGGTGGTCGCCTCCAAGACCGCTGGTGACGGTGAGCCCGTCGACGCCACCGTCAAGCTCGTCGGCGGCAAGCCGCAGGTCGTCCCTGGCAAGCCCGGCGTCACCTACGACAACGGCCAGCTCGAGGAGGAGTTCCTCGACCTCGTCGTCGCCGAGGGGGACGGACGTACCGCGGAGCTGCCCTCCGAGGTCGCGCAGCCGGAGTTCACCACCAAGGACGCCGAGGCGCTGGGCATCAAGGAGAAGGTCTCCAGCTTCACCACGTACTACCCCTACGCCGAGTACCGCAACATCAACATCGGCCGTGCCGCCGAGCTGGTCAACGGCACCGTCCTCAAGCCCGGTGAGACGTTCAGCCTCAACGACACCGTGGGGGAGCGGACCCGCGCCAACGGGTTCACCGAGGGCTTCATGATCGCCGACGGCATCTTCAAGTCCGACCTGGGCGGCGGCGTCTCGCAGATGGCGACCACCACCTTCAACGCGATGTTCTTCGCGGGCCTGCAGGACGTGGAGCACAAGCCGCACTCGTTCTACATCGACCGTTACCCGGTCGGTCGCGAGGCCACCGTCGCGTGGGGCGCGGTCGACCTGCGCTTCAAGAACGACACCGACCACGGTGTGCTCATCCAGGCCAACGTGACGCCGGCGACCGGCTCGTCGCAGGGCGTGGTCACCGTGTCGATGTGGTCGACCAAGGTGTGGGACATCGAGTCCAAGACCGGCAACCGGTACGCCTTCACCTCGCCCAAGACGCGCACGCTGACGACCGCGGACTGCGTGCCCAACACCGGGTACGGCGGCTTCGACATCGACGTGAAGCGCGTCTTCCGCAAGGCCGGGTCCTCCGCGGTCGTCAAGACCGAGAACTTCCACACCACGTACATCCCCAGCGACACCGTCGTGTGCAAGAAGCCGTCGTCCGGCAAGGACGACTGACCCG
>NZ_JBJEHY010000182.1:0-7664 GCF_051876515.1 Nocardioides sp.
GAGTTGCCGCAAGGCAACCAACCGAAGGAGTGTCCCAATGAAAGTCATCCTTATGCGACCATCACGACGAACCCGAGGACGCCCAGCAGCGGCTGCCCCATGAGGACACCGACCACGAGCAGCCCGATGCCGAGGACGAGCACGGCGCCACCGAGGACGACCCGGCGGCGGGTGACCTGCTGCTGACTGGTGCCACGCAGGGTCGAGGCGAGTTTGGGGTCCTCCTCGACGAGGGCGCGCTCCATCTGCTCGAGAAGGCGAAGTTCTTCCTCCGACAGTGGCACGGGGGCCTCCTCCTGGTGGTTCCGCGATACAGGCCAAGTCTAGGCACGTCGTTCCAGTTGGGTAAGGGCGACGTCGAAACAAGTTGCGCGGCTCCTCCTCTCACCGCACCAGACTCGCCGGACGCACCGCGTGAGGACCGAAGCGACGGGTCGCCCGGTCGACCGCCCGGTCGGCCTCCTGCCAGCCCTGCTCCCGCTCTCCGAGGACGAGCTGACGCTGCACACGCTCTGCCGGGACCAGCCCCTCCACCCGTACGCCGACCAGGCGGATCCTGGCCCGCTGCAACCCGAGGGCGTCGTGGAGACGGACGGCGGCCCGGTGGATCTCCATCGTCACGTCCGTCGCCTCGGGCAGGGTGCGCGAGCGGGTGAGGGTGGTGAAGTCGGCGAAGCGGATCCGGATCGTGACCGTCCGTCCGGCCACGCCCGCACTGCGCATCCGGCCCGCGACCTTGGCCGAGAGCCGCAGCAGCTCGCGCACGACGACCTCGCGGTCGTCGGTGTCGTGGGCGAAGGTCTCGTCGGCCCCCATGGAGCGTTCGGGGGCGTGCGGGCCGCTCCGCACCACCAGCTCACGCCGGTCGTTGCCCCAGGCCAGGTCGTGGAGGTGCCCTCCCTGGTGGTCACCCAGCGCACGTTGCAGGGTCCGCCGGGGGGTGTGGGCGAGGTCCCCGACCGTCATCAGGCCGAGCCGGTGGAGCATGGTCCGGGTCTTCTCCCCCACGCCCCACAGCTCCCCCACGTCGAGGGGGTGCAGGAACGAGGTCACCGTCCCCGGATCGACGACCACGACCCCGTCCGGTTTGGCGCGCCTGGAGGCGAGCTTGGCCACCGAGACCGTCGCCGCCACCCCGACCGAGCAGGTGATGCGCTGCTCGTCGTGCACCAGGGCGCGCACCTGTTCCGCGATCTGGCACGGGTCACCGAGGCGGCGGGCGGAACCTCGTACGTCCAGGAACGCCTCGTCGAGCGAGATCGCCTCGACCAGCGGTGTCACCCGCCGGAAGATCTCCATCACCGAGGCCGACACCGAGGCGAACTCCTCGAAGTCCGGCGGGATCACCACGGCCTGGGGGCACATCCGCCTGGCTCGTGTCATGGGTTGCGCCGAACGCACGCCGTGGCGCCGGGCCAGGTAGTTGGCCGAGAGCACGACGCTGCGGCTCCCGCCGCCCACGATCACCGGGAGCCCGGCGAGGTCGGGCCGGTCGCGGGTCGCGACCGAGGCGTAGAACGCGTCCATGTCGACGTGCAGGAGCGGGGTCGCGGTCATCGTCGACCACGGCGGGGCGCCACCCTCCGGTCGTCAGCGCCGGCGAGCCGGCGCCGAGGGGACGCGTACGGGTCAGCGGCGCGCGAGCAGGTGCAGCTGGGACGCGAGCGGGAAGTACTCCGGACGCGTCGCCACGGCGCGCTCGAGCTCGACCAGCGCCGCGCTGGCTCCCGCCTCGAGGTCGAGCAGCGATCCGGGGACCAGATCGGCGAAGACCCGCACCGCGTGCACGGCGAAGGGGTCGAGCCCGGCAGCGGTGAGGAGGCTGCGGATCTCGTCATGGGTGAAACGGCGGCCCCGCGGGGTCTCCGGGTTGTCGAGCAGCTCGCGGGCAGCCTGGAAGTGTCCAGCCATCGCGCGCGCCACGACCGCGGCGTGCAGCTGCCCCACCACGAGGCTGAGCACACCGCCCTCGCGCAGCGCGCCGGCCAGCGCCGAGAGTCCGGCGACCGGGTCGGGGACCACCTCGAGGACACCGTGGCACAGCACCACGTCCGCCTGCTCGGCGAGGCCGGCGAGGTCGGAGAGGTCTCCCTGCTGGGCGCTGACCAGGTCGGCGACACCGCTCTCACGGGCGCGACGGTCCAGCGACGCCAGCGCGTCCGGGCTGGGGTCGATGACCTGGACCCGGTGGCCCTGCTGGGCCAGCGGGACGGCGAAGCCGCCGGTGCCGCCGCCGATGTCGATGATGCGCAGTTGCCCGTCGGGGGCGGGGCGAAGGCCCTCGAGCGCTTCGCACACTGCCTCCCAGACCACGCCGGTACGGACGGACTGACGACGTTCACTGGCGGTGGGACCGGGCATGGCCCCCACAGTAGTGGGTTCATCCCGGACTCCCGGGACTGCGATGCCACAGGTGTCGCGCGACGTCGCGCGCCGGCTCACCGGCCGGACGGATGTCGGCGTACGGGGACATCCGGAACCCGCTGCTGTGCACCAGCACCCGCCGGTGCTCGGGGCCGTCGGGCTGCGCCACCGGGCGGGCCAGCGCATCCTGCACCCGCCGCAGTCCCTCCTGCGCGCTGGGCGCCTCCTGCCAGAGCTGGTGCAGCGCCGGGAGCTCCCACGCGCCGGTCGCACGCAGTGAGACGCCGCGCCGGCCGGTGCGGCGCAGCTCGCCGCGCACCAGCAGCAGCCAGGAGTGGAAGACCGTCGCCGCGTGCGGCCCCTGGGCGTCGTCGAAGAAGGTCGCGTCGACCGGACCCGTGCCGTCGTCGAGGGTCAGGAAGACCACCCGGCGTCCGGACCGCACCGGGGGCGTCTGCGTGGCGACCTTCACCCCGGCCACCAGGAGCTCGCTGCGGCTGCGCCGCGACAGCAGGTCCTTGCTCCGGGTGACCCCGAGAGCGTCCAGGAACTCGTCGTACGGCGCCACCGCGTGCTGGCTGACGTCGAGCCCGAGGATCTCCAGCTCCGCGCTCATCCGGTCCTGGGTGGTCATCTCCGGCAGACCGGTGGCCAGCTCCTCGGAGCCGTCGCCGAGCGGGAGGGTGAGCTGCACCGAGTCGACCGGCGCCGGGACCGCAGCGGTCCGTGCCTGCGCGGCCGTCCTCCCCCACACGCCGTCCGTCGTCGGCGGGGCACCCTCCCGGGTCACCTGGTCGCTGCTGTTGCGGGCCGCGGCTGCCCCGGCCCGAGCCTGGGCGGCCACGGGGGTGCGGCGCGCCCCCAGCCCGCGCCCGCGCGAGACCCGGTCGGCGGCCCGGGCCTGACGGTCCAGCTCGGCCGCCTGCAGGAGCAGGTCACGTCGGGTGAGGCGACCACGGCGGTGCACCCCGAGCCCGCCGTCCCCGATCCCGTAGAGCTGGTCGAACCCACCGGCGAGCACCAACCGCTCCAGCACCGGCCGGGAGACCCGGGCCCGGGCGAAGAAGTCGGACAGCGAGACGTACGGGACCCGTTCCTCCTCCCCGGTCCCCCACGCCGTCTCCTGCCCGGGCACCGCACCACCACGGGCCGCCACGATCCGGTGGACCTCCGCCGTGCTGATCCCCTTCACCTCCGACAGCGCGAGCCGGATGGCGTACTGGTCCTCGACGCGCTCCACGCTGAAGTCGACCCCGGAGAGGTTGACGTCGAGCCCCCGGACCAGGACGCCGAACTGGCGGGCGTCCTGGAGGATCAACCGCTTGGGGTACATCCCCGGGTCGTGGGTGAGCACGCCGGCCAGGAAGTGCGCCGGCCAGTGCGCCTTGAGCCACGCCGACTGGTAGGTCGGCAGCGCGAACGCGGCGGCGTGCGCCTTGCAGAAGCCGAACGAGGCGAACGCCTCGAGCACCGACCAGACCTTGGCGACGAGCTCGACCGGGTAACCACGCCCGAGGGCACGGGGCCAGAACCACTCCTTGGTCCGCGCCATGCCCTCGACGTCGCCCAGCGCCCGCCGCTTCTCGTCGGCCTCCGCGTTGGTGACCCCCGCGAACTGCGCGATCAGCTCGATCACCTGCTCGTGGAAGACGACCACCCCGTGGGTACCCTGCAGGATCGGGCGCAGGTCCTCGTGGAGGTAGCGGGGGCTCTTCCACCCCTGCTTGGCCTCGAGGTAGGGGGTGATCATGTCGCTCTTGACCGGGCCGGGCCGGAAGAGGGAGATGTCGGTGATGATGTCCTCGAAGGTGTCGATGCCGGACTTGCCCACCAGCTCCCGCTGCCCGGGCGACTCGATCTGGAAGACCCCCAGGGTCTTGGCCTCGCTGATCATCCGGAAGGTGTCGGAGTCGTCGAAGGGGACCTGGTCGCGGTCGTCCAGGTCGATGTGCACGTCGTCGGTGCGGGCGACCTCGGCCACCGCGTGCGCCATCGCCGACTGCATCCGGATGCCCAGGACGTCGAGCTTGAGCAGGCCCAGCTCCTCGACGTCGTCCTTGTCGAACTGGCTCATCGGGAAGCCGGCGTACGACGCCTCCACCGGCGTGCGGTCCAGCAGCGTGGTGTCGGAGAGCAGGACCCCGCACGGGTGCACCGCGATGTGGCGCGGCAGGCCGTCGAGGCGCTCGACGAGGTCGAAGAAGAGGCCGAAGCGGTCACCCGTCAGCCCCGCCGAGCGCAGCTCGGGCAGGTCGCGCACCGCCTGCCGGGCGTCCCTGGCCCGAATGTGCGGGAACGCCTTGGCGATCGAGTCGATCTCCCCGGGCGGCATCCCGAGCGCCGCGCCGACGTCGCGCACCGCGTGCCGCACCCGGTAGGTGTCCATCATCGAGACGCACACGCACCGCTCCCCGCCGAACCGGTCGAGGATCGCCTCGTACACCTCGGTCCGGCGTGCGGACTCGACGTCGACGTCGATGTCGGGCAGCGAGGTGCGCAGGGGCGAGAGGAACCGTTCCATCAGCAGGCCGTGCCGGATCGGGTCGACGCCCGAGACCCCGAGCAGGTAGTTGACCAGGCTGCCCGCACCCGAGCCGCGGGCGGCCCGACGGATGCCCATCCGACCGATCAGGTCGGTCACGTCGGCCACGGTGAGGAAGTAGGAGGCGTACCCCAGCGTGCGGATCGTCTCCAGCTCGTCGACCAGCCGCTTCCAGATGACCTGGCGGGGGGCGCTGCCGTACCGGTCCCCGATCGCCCCCTCGCACCGGGCGGCCAGCGCGGCGTCGGCATCGGCGGCGCGGGCCGCGGAGCCGCTCAGCTCGAGCTCGGGGAAGTGGATCTCCCCGATCCCCAGGTCGGCACGCGGGTCGAGGACGCACCGCTCAGCCACCTCGCGGGTGCGCGCCAGGAGCCGTCGCGGCTCGTCGGGGCCGGCCCCGGCGAGCCGGCAGATCTCCTCCGCGATCTCGGACATCGCGGCGCCGGGCTTGAGGAACCCCTCGGCGTTGCCGCGGAAGGATGCCGGTCCACGGTGCCGCATCTGGGCCGACCCGAGCGGCACCAGCCTCCGGGCCGCGTCGAGCACGTCGATGGTCGGCGCGCCGCTCCGGTCGGCGTAGCGCACCGCGTTGGACAGGACCGTGCCCAGACCGGCCTCGTGGGCCACCAGCGCCATCCGGGCCGCGTGGTGCGAGGTGCCCGGGCCCCACTGCTGCTCACCGGTGGCCGAACGGCTGGCGGGCAACCGGTGCGAGACGAGCTCGACCACCAGGTTGTCGCGGGGAACGACCTCCTGCCAGGCGGCCAGCGCGCGACGAGCCAGGTCGGGGCGCCGCCGCGTGACGGCCGTCCCGACCTCCGAGCTGCTGCCCAGGAGGACCAGCACGTCTCCGCCGGCGAGGTGCTCGGCGAGCAGGTCGAGTGAGGCGACCGGCCGCCCACGCTCACCCGCCAGGTGGGTCGCCGAGACCATCCGGCACACCGCCGCCCAACCGGCCCGACCCTGCGCCAAGAAGGTGACCCGACCGGTGCCGCCCGCCTCGGGCGACACCTCCCGCACGGCACCCCCGCGCGCGGGGCTGCGCCGCACGCGGGAGGCGTCGTGCCACTCGGGGTCGCCCGGCACGGTGGAGGTCACGGCGAGCTCCACCCCCAGCAGCGGCCGGATCCCGACCCGTTCGCAGGCCTTGACGAACTTGACCGCGCCGTAGGTGCCGTCACGGTCGGTCAGGGCGAGGGCGTCCATCCCCTGCTCCGCCGCCCGCTCCGCCAGCGCGTGCGGGTGCGAGGCGCCGTACTGGAGGGAGTAGCCGGAGGCGACGTGGAGGTGGACGAAGGGGTCACGCGACACCGGAGTGCCCGGTCACCGCGAACTGCCACTCCACCGGGGCGTGCGGCACCAGCCCCAGCGACCGTTCGACCACGGCCAGGAAGCGGTCGGCGTCACGCACCAGGTCGTCGGCCTCACGCTCGCTGACCGCCCGCGTCGAGCCAGCCTCCGCCGCCGCCCGCTTGGGAGCGCCCGCGGCGAAGAACCGCGCCCACTCCTCCATCTCCGGGCACAGCTCGGCCAGGAGCACCCAGGCGTTCTTCTGGCGGGTGGCCCGCGGGGTCGGGTGCGCCCGGGCCGCCAGCAGGGCGGCGGTGGCGCGCAGTGCCGAGACGTGGGCGCAGGCGTACCGGGTGGGGACGTCGGAGGCGGTGACGGCCTCGCGCAACGACTCCGCGGCCCGGGACAGGTAGGAGTGCGTGGTGGCGGGGAGCAGGTAGGGATTCATCACGTCGCTCCTCAGTCCGCGCAGCCGACGAGCTGCCAGTGACCGTCGTGGCGGTCGAGCGAGAGGTCGAAGACCCCCCACTGCCCGTGCTCGGGCCGGGTGCCGCGTCCTGCCTCGACCCGCCAGGTCTCACGCTCGGCGAGCAGGTCCACCGCTCCCTCGGCCTCCGGCCGGCCCGCCTGTGCCACCGCACCGGCCGCCTGCCACCACGGCGTGGTCTCGACCCAGTGGGCCACCACGGAGCGCACCTTCCACAGCCGTCCGCGCCACAGGAACTGCTCGGGGTCCTCCCCTGCTCCCCGTCGCACCTCGACAGGGTCGTCGTACTGCCTCATCACACGCCTCCTCCAGCTCGTCTCGACCCCACCGGCGGCACCTCGAACGGCGCCGTTCGAACAGATGTTCGAACAAGATGAACGGTACCTCCCCCCTCCGACAGTCCGTCAAGAGGAACGCCCGTTGCCGCGACGTACGACACCACCCGCCGCTGACATTTCCGGGGTGGGCCGACACGCAGAACGGCCCGGCCACCTCGGGTGAGGTGACCGGGCCGTCGGGCCGGCTGGTGCCGGCAGGCTCAGCGGAAGGAGCGCAGGTACGCGGTGGTGTCCTTGTGCCAGATGAAGTAGATCAGCACGACGTCGAGGGCGAGGACCACCGACGACATCACCACGAAGCTGGTCGGCAGCTGGTTGGTCAGGCTGACCACCGCCACCAGGACGCCCACCAGGCAGGTGGCGGTGAGCCAGGTGCGCGGCCAGGTGTTGCCGCCGACCAGGCACGCGCCCAGGACCCAGACCAGCATCACGAACCACACCACCGCCACCACGGCCAGCTGGCCGAACTTGGGCACGATCGGGCTCTCCTTGAGCGCCTCCAGGCCCCCGGTGGCGAGGATCTCCCGGGCCGACGGGTTGCCCTCGCTCCAAGCCATGATGATCGCGTCGTTCTGGACCAGGGTCAGCACCGCGATCACCGCTGAGGCCAGGACGACGGCGACGAGCGTGCGCACCGCGTAGG
>NZ_JBJEHY010000183.1:0-7574 GCF_051876515.1 Nocardioides sp.
CGGCGTTCCAGGGCCCGGCAGAGGCCGGCGGTGACGACCGACTTGCCGGCGTCCGAGGTGGTGCCGGCGACCAGCAGGCCCGCCATCAGTCCTCCCGGGGTGCGCGGAGCAGGGACACGTCCATCACCCAGCCTGCCTCGGCGCGCGCCGCGGCGCGGGCAGCGACCACGTCGGCCAGGACCTCCCCGACTGAGCCCGACACCAGTCGCTCGCTGGGAGTGCCGAGATTGGCACCCCACCAGACCTGCCAGTCCTCGAGCCCGCCCCAGTCGGGCGCGGAGCCGAGCATCACGCAGACGTTGCGCTGCCCGGCCGCGACCGCCTCGCGCAGCCGACGGGCGGTGGTGACGTGCAGGGGCTGACCGACCTCGTGCAGCACGATCCGGTGCCGGGCGGCCAGCAGCTGCGGCGCGCTGATCCCGGCCACCACGCGTACGTCGAGGGGCTGGGAGGCGGCGACGGCGTCGAGGAGGCGCAGCGTGGAGTCGTACAGCGCCGGGTCGCCCCAGACCAGAAGGGCCGGGGTGCCCGGCTCGCGCTCGAGGACCTCGGCCAGCGCGGAGGCCCGGGCCGCGTGCCAGTCGGCCACGGCCGCGCCGTAGTTGGCCGGGTCGTCGCGGTCCCGGGAAGGATCGTCGACCTCGACCAACCGGAGGTCGTGCTCCGCGCAGATCGTCCGCCGCACCTCCAGGAGCGGGTCGTCGGCGCCCTTGCGGAAGGCGACCACCACGTCGGCCGCGGCCAGCGCGGTGGTCGCCTCGCGCGTCAGGTGGTCGGGCCCCATTCCGAAGCCGACCACCCACACGGTCCTCGCCTCACGCACCGGCACCTCCGGTGGCGTCGTCCTCGAGGTCGCCCTCGACGGAGAGGTAGACCTCGGCCAGCGCGGCCGTCGTCGCCGGGTCCGGCTCGGCCCACAGGCCACGCTCGGCCGCCTCGTGCAGCCGCTCGACGATGCCCCGCAGCGCCCACGGGTTGGAGGTGCGCAGGAACTCCTGGTTGGCCTCGTCGAGCACGTACGAGGAGGCCAGCTGCTCGTACATCCAGTCGTGCACCACGCCCGCGGTGGCGTCGAAGCCGAACAGGTAGTCGACGGTCGCGGCCAGCTCGAAGGCGCCCTTGTAACCGTGGCGCTGCATCGCGCCGATCCAGCGCGGGTTCACCACGCGGGCGCGGAAGACGCGGTTGGTCTCCTCGCCCAGCGTGCGGGTGCGGACCTGGTCGGGGCTGGTGGAGTCGCCGACGTACGCCCGGGGCTCCGCGCCGGTCAGCGCGCGCACGGTGGCGACCATGCCGCCGTGGTACTGGAAGTAGTCGTCGGAGTCGGCGATGTCGTGCTCGCGGCTGTCGACGTTCTTGGCGGCCACCTGGATGCGGCGGTAGTTGGTGCGCATGTCGTCGGCGGCAGGCGCGCCGTCGAGGTCGCGGCCGTACGCGAACCCGCCCCAGGCGGTGTACACCTGCTCCAGGTCCTCGTCGGTGCGCCACGTGCCGGACTCGACGACCTGCAGGATCCCGGCGCCGTAGGACCCCGGCTTGGAGCCGAAGATCCGCGTGGTCGCGCGCCGCTCGTCCCCGTGGGCGGCGCGGTCGGCGTCGGCGTGGGCGCGCACGAAGTTCGCCTCGTGCGGTTCGTCGAGGCCGGCGACGAGGCGTACGGCGTCGTCGAGCATCGCGACCACGTGCGGGAAGGCGTCGCGGAAGAAGCCGGAGATGCGGACCGTGACGTCGATGCGGGGGCGGCCGAGCTCGGCCAGGTCGACCACCTCGAGGTCGTTGACGCGGCGCGACGCCTCGTCCCAGACCGGGCGGACGCCGAGGAGCGCCAGCACCTCGGCCACGTCGTCGCCACTGGTCCGCATGGCGCTGGTGCCCCACACCGACAGCCCCACCGACGTCGGGTACGCGCCGGCGTCGTCGAGGTGGCGCTGCAGCAGCGAGTCGGCCATCGCCTGGCCGGTCTCCCAGGCCAGCCGGGACGGTACGGCGCGCGGGTCGACGGTGTAGAAGTTGCGGCCCGTCGGCAGCACGTTGACCAGCCCCCGCAGCGGCGAGCCGGACGGTCCGGCGGGCACGTACCCGCCGGACAGGGCGTGCAGCAGGTGGTCGAGCTCGTCGGTGGTCGCGGCCAGCCGGGGGACGACCTCGGTGGCGGCGAAGCGCAGCACCCGGCGCACCTCGTCGTCGCCGTGCAGGTCGTCGACCGCGGCGACGTCCCACCCGGCCTTCTCCATCGCCTCCACCAGCGCACGCGCCTCGGCCTCGACGGCGTCCACGGTGGCCAGTGGAGCGTCGGGCGCGAGCCCAAGCGCGGGACGCAGGCCGGGCACGGCGTTGCCGACGCCGCCCCACACCTGGCTGGCGCGCAGCACCGCGAGCACCAGGTTGACCCGGGCCTCACCGATGGGCGGTGCGCCGAGGACGTGCAGGCCGTCGCGGATCTGGACGTCCTTGATCTCGCACAGCCACCCGTCGACGTGGAGCAGGAAGTCGTCGAACTCCTCGTCCCCGGGGCGTTCGTCGAGACCGAGGTCGCGGTGCATCTGGGCGGCCTGCATGAGCTGCCAGATCTCGCCGCGGATCGCCGGCAGCTTGGCCGGGTCCATCGCGGCGATGTTGCCGTACTCGTCGAGCAGCTGCTCCAGACGGGCGATGTCGCCGTAGGTCTCGGCGCGGGCCATCGGAGGCACCAGGTGGTCCACGACGGTCGCGTGCGCGCGGCGCTTGGCCTGGGCGCCCTCGCCGGGGTCGTTGACCAGGAATGGGTAGAGCAGCGGCAGGTTGCCGAGGACCGCGTCGGTGCCGCAGTCCTGGGACAGCGCGGCGTTCTTGCCGGGCAGCCATTCCAGGGATCCGTGCTTGCCGACGTGGACGACGGCGTGGGCGCCGAAGCCGCCGTCGGCAGGAGTGTTCTCCAGCCAGCGGTACGCGGCCAGGTAGTGGTGGGTGGGGGCCAGGTCGGGGTCGTGGTAGATCGCGACCGGGTTCTCCCCGAAGCCGCGCGGCGGCTGGATCATGATGACGACGTTGCCGGCCACCAGCGTGGCGAGGACGATCTCGTCGGCGTCGTTGACGTACAGCCGGCCCGGTGCCGGGCCCCACGCCTCGGCCATCGCGTCGGCCAGCGCGGCGGGCAGGTCGGCGGTCCAGCGGCGGTAGGTGGCGGCGGGGATCCGTACGTGCGCCTGGGTGAGCTGGCCGTCGGTCAGCCACTCCTCGTCCTGGCCGCCCGCGGCGATCATCGCGTGGATCAGGGCGTCCCCGGCGCGGGTGTCACCCTCGGGGGTGCCGTCGACCAGGTCGAGGCCGGGGATGTCGCCGGGCGCCCCGAGGTCGTACCCCTCGGCGGCGAGCCGCTGCAGCAGCCGCACCGTGGAGACGGGTGTGTCGAGGCCGACGGCGTTGCCGATCCGCGCGTGCTTGGTGGGGTACGCGGACAGCACCAGCGCGACCCGCTTCTCCGCGTTGGGCACGTGCCGCAGGACGGCGTGGTTGACCGCGATCCCGGCGACGCGGCGGCAGCGTTCGGGGTCGGCGACGTAGCGGGGGAGCCCGTCGGCGTCGACCTCCTTGAAGGAGAACGGGACCGTGATGATGCGCCCGTCGAACTCGGGGATCGCGATCTGGCTGGCCGAGTCGAGCGGGGTCACGCCGTCGTCGTTGGCCTCCCACTCGGCGCGCGAGCTGGTCAGGCACAGACCCTGCAGCACGGGGATGTCGAGGGCCGCGATCCGCTCGACGTCCCAGGCCTCGTCGTCACCGCCGGCCGAGGAGGTGGCGGGGACGCTCCCGCCGGCCGCGAGCACCGTCACGACGAGGGCGTCGAGGGTGGCGAGCGTCTCGAAGAGCGCGTCGGGGGCGGTGCGCAGGGACCCGGCGAAGATGGGCACCCCGGTGGCGCGTCCGGTCGCGTCGACGGCGTCGGCCAGCGCGTGCGCGAACGCGGTGTTCCCGCTCGCCTCGTGGGCCCGGTAGTAGAGGACCCCGACCCGCGGCAGCGTCGGGTCGGCGGGCGCGTGCCGATCGGCCAGCCCCCACGTCTCGATCTCCGTCGGGGGCTCGAAGCCCTCGCCGGTCAGCAGCACCGTGTCGCTGAGGAACGCGTGCAGCTGGGCGAGGTTCGCCGGTCCGCCCTCGGCCAGGTACGCGTGCGCCTGCGCGGCGACGCCGATCGGCACCGTGGACAGCTCCATCAGCTCGGCGCTGGGCTGCTGCTCGCCACCCAGCACGACGAGCGGGGCAGTCCCGCGCAGGCCGTCGAAGCCGTCCCACAGCTCGTGCGGCGAGCCGAGGAACCGTACGACGACCAGGTCGGCACCCTCCACCGTGGCGGCCAAGGTGGCGGCGTCGGTGCGTCCGGGGTTGGCGAGCGTGTACGGGGCGCCGCTGGTGCGGGCCGAGAGCAGGTCCGTGTCGGACGTCGAGAGCAGGGCGATGCGGGCGGACGCAGCCATCGAGGGCTCCTCCTCGGGGTTCTCGCCCCGATTGACGGTGGGATCACCCGCGGCCAGTGTCTGGCTGTCCTCGTGCTCGAGGATCACAGTGGCGGAACCGCCCCGGAGTCGCACCGGGTTCCTGGGACCGCAGGTGGGGCGAGCGTACGCCACCGTCCGCGGCCGTCAGCGCCTCGGGCACAATGCGCCGGGTGAGTGCTCCGGTCCTGCTCGTCCGCCACGGCGAGTCCGAGTGGAACGTCGCGCGGCGCACCCAGGGGCAGACGCCGCACCCCGCACTGACGCTCCTGGGTCGCGAGCAGGCCGCCCAGGCGGCGAAGGTCGTGGCGGCGGCGCTGACCGACGGGCATCCGGTGCGCGTCGTCAGCAGCGACCTGGTCCGGGCCCGGCAGACGGCCGAGGCGGTCGCGTCGGTGCTGGGTGTCGATGTCGAGCTGGACGAGCGGCTGCGGGAGATGGCCCTGGGCGATCTCGAGGGCTGCTCGTACGAGGAGACGTGGCGGCGCGGGGAGGAGCACGACTGGTCCGACCCCGACCTGGGCGTGGGCAGGGGAGAGTCGCCGCGGGAGGTCCACGACCGGATGGCGGCGGCGGTGGCCGACGCGCTGGCGGTCGCCGGGGCGGGCACCGCGGTCGTGCTCGTCACCCACGGCGACGCCCTGCGCCACGCGGCGAACGCGCTGGCGGGCCACGGCCCGCTGGACGGCGAGTGGCTGGAGGTCCCCAACGGGGCCGTCTTCGCGGTGGGTGCGCCGGTCGTACGCCTCGGCTGAGCGGGAGAATGGCGCTGTCCTGCCCGGTCGGGTCGGGACAGCGGGAACGGGAGAGGCCGATGACCGGTACGGATGACTGGCTGGACGAGCTGCGCGCGCTGCTCGGCGATTCAGCTGTGCTGACCGCTGCGGCCGACACCGAGCGGTACGTGTCGGACTGGACCGGCCGGTTCCGCGGCGAGGCGTTGGCGGTGGTGCGTCCCGCGAGCACGGCCGAGGTCTCCGAGGTCGTACGCCGCTGCGCCGCGGCCCGTGTCGCGGTGGTGCCGCAGGGTGGCAACACCGGGCTGGTGGGCGGTGGCGTGCCGGTGGCCACGGATGGGGATGGCGTCGGGGCGCGACCGAGCGTCGTGCTGTGCCTGGAGCGGATGCGCGCCGTACGGGCTCTCGACACGGTCGCGGACACCGTCACGGTGGAGGCGGGCGCGGTCCTCGCGGACCTGCACGACGCGGTCGCTGAGGTGGACCGGCTGTTCCCGGTGTCGCTGGGCTCGCAGGGTTCGTGCACGGTGGGCGGCATCGTCTCCACGAACGCGGGCGGGACGTCGGTGCTGCGCTACGGGATGACGCGCGAGCTGGTACTCGGGTTGGAGGTGGTGCTGCCCGACGGTCGTGTGTGGGACGGTCTGCGCGCGCTGCGCAAGGACAACTCCGGGTACGACCTCAAGCAGCTGTTTGTGGGCGCCGAGGGCACGCTCGGGGTGGTGACTGCCGCGACGCTGCGGATGGTGCCGGCGACCCCGCGCCGGGCGACGGCTCTGCTCGCCCTCTCCTCTGTGCGGACCGCGACCGACCTGTTGCCGGTGCTGCGCGCGGCGGCGGGGGAGCAGCTGACCACGTGGGAGCTGTTCAACCGGGCGTCGCTCGACCTGGTGCTGGCTCACGTCCCCGCGGCCCGGGACCCGTTCGCGCGGCCGTACGCCTGGTACGGGCTGGTGGAGGTCGCCGGGGGCGGGGACGAGGTGGACGCCCGGCTGGAGGCGGCGCTGGCCGACGCGGTCGAGGCGGGGGGTGTGCCGGACGCGGTGGTGGCGGGCAGCCCCGCTCAACGTGAAGTGTTGTGGCTGCTGCGGGAAGGCATCTCCGAGGCGCAGCGCGTCGAGGGGGTCGCGGTGAAGCACGACGTCTCGGTGCCGATCGCGTCGCTGGCCGAGCTCGTGGCGCGGCTGGAGGAGCGGGTCCCGGCGCTGCTGCCCGGCGTCCGGTTGATCACGTACGGTCACGTCGGCGACGGCAACCTGCACTACAACCTGTCGGCACCCGTCGAGGCCCCCGGCTCGCTGCTGCCCGCGTCGGAGGAGCTGACGGCGGCGGTGTACGCGGTGGTGGCCGACCTGGGCGGTTCGATCAGCGCCGAACACGGTCTGGGCGTCCTCAAGCGCGATGCGGCAGCGGGGCTGACCGCGGCCGTCGAGCTCGACCTGATGCGGGCCGTGAAGAGCGCCCTCGACCCGTTGGGCCTGATGAACCCGGGCAAGGTGCTGCCCGACGGGTGAGGGTGCGCCAGTGGCCCGGGCAACGGGGGTGCTGGCCGGGCTGGTGGCGGTGCTGGTCAGTGGTCGAGCGCGTTGCTGGTTGAGCGTGTCGAAACCACCCGGGCAGCGCCTGTCGTATCGAGCCGTGTGGTGCCGCCTCGGTCGCGTCGGAACCGGTGCCCGTGGGGGCTGGTCCACTCGAACACGCCGCTGGCTGGGGACTCGAGGTGCCAGGTGGTGTGGGTCTTGAGGCGGTGGTGACTCCTGCACAAGCTCGCCAGGTTGGAGCTACGAGTCTGAGCCTCCGGGGGATCCCCGTCGCCGTGGTCCCGGTCGGGGTTGTGGTCGTACGGGGTCACGTGGTCGAGGTCGCACGCGCGTGCGGGTCGGGTACACCACGGGAACACGCAGGTGCGATCCCGGAGCTGGACTTGACGCCGCAGCCGCGGTGAGGGTGCGTACCCGGTGGAGGTGATCTCGTCGTTGAGGTCGATGACCGGGAGGATGCGGACCTCGGTGTGGGTGTCCCGGCACCAGTCCTTGACCTGGTGGAGCAGTGCGAGGCGGTTGCCCTCGTCGAGGGTCGCGGTTGGCCCGAAGGCCCAGCCGGTGCCCTCGTCGGCGGGGCCCGCGGAGGCGGCGGCGGGTGCCGCGGTGAGGTGGACGTGGAGCTCGAGACGCCGCGCTGGCGACGGCGTGGCTTCGCGGGGCTCAACCAGCGCAAGGGTCGTCTGCTGGCGGGCGAGCGACCCGAGTGCCATCGACCGGCGAGCCTCGAGCGGCTCCACCGACCCGAGGGCCTTCAACTCGGCCGCACCCGTACGGCGTGCTCCAGGTCGAGGGCGTCGGCGATGTCGAGCTCGGCGGTGACG
>NZ_JBJEHY010000184.1:0-20025 GCF_051876515.1 Nocardioides sp.
GGCGGGGGCAGCGCCGGGAGCTCGGGCGGCGGCGACGCCGGGGCGCGGCGTGCGGCCCGGCGCCCCGGCCGTACGACGGTCTCGTCGAGCGGCAGGGCGTCGCTGACCATCGTCTCCTCCGGCAGCGTCGCCACCGGGCGTACGGCGGTCGCGGGCGGGGGGACGGGAAGGGTCGCGGGCGTCCCGCACGCGGTGCAGAACGCCGTGCTCACCGGCGTGCCGCAGGACGTGCAGAACCTGGGGGTGGGGGTGCTCATGCTGGTGTCAATCGTGGCTGTCACTCGTAGGAGGTGATGGTGTCCCCGTCGACGACCAGCACCCGCTCGTCGGTGGCACGCGGGTACGCCTGCGTGGACGCGTCGGTGTCGAGCGACCACTGCTCCTCGCCGTCGATCGTGTGCAGCGTCAGGACGCCCTCGTCGAGCTGGTAGAAGCCCGAGCTGAGCGGGTACGCGGTCCCGCTGAAGTCGGCGACCTTCTCGCGCTCGAGGTCGAGGATGGCGTGCTGGTCGTAGTCGACGTAGTAGTCCTGGCCGTCCTGGGCGAAGGCGTACGTCGAGAGGACGAACGTGTCGGGGGACAGGGTGGTGCGGTCGAGCTCGCCCTCGGCGTCGAACCAGACGACCTCGCCCTCCTCACTCTCCTCGTTGTCGGAGACGTACGCGAGGTCGCCCCCGACGGCGGTGGGGAAGTCGAAGTTGTCGAGCCCCTCGACGGTCCAGATCTCCTCGCCGTCGTCGGGGGAGAACGCCTTCGTCATCGTGTGGCCGTGGACGAGGACCTGGCTGTCGGTCTCCGCGATCCGCACGAGGTCGTACTCGCCGTCGACGTCGACGCCGGTGTCGACCGTCCACGTGGGCTCACCCTCGCCCAGCGGCCGCTTGACGAGCTCCGAGCCGTTGGTCACGTAGATGGACCGGCCGCTGACGTCGTAGTCGTCGGCCGGCATGGCCCACAGCTCCTCCCCGTCGGTGTCGAAGGCGCCGACGAACCGCTCGCCGGAGTCCTCGTCGTAGGAGTAGCCGATGAGGTACGTGTCGTCGACCAGCTCGTACATGGAGAAGTGGTCGTTGTTCCACAGCTCCTCGCCGGAGTCCAGGTCGTACACGGTGCTCGTGGTGTCGCCGCCGAACTCGGGGATCGTCGCGACGATGCCGGCCTTCTTGCTCACCGCGGTCGGGTAGGTGCCCTCCTCGGTACGCCACACCTCCTCCCCGTCCTCGCCGATGCGGGCGATGCCGGTGTGCTCGGCGGCCCCGGCGATGACGACGTCGTCGTCGACGACCACGCTGAGCGAGTCGGCGCCCTCGCGGGTCCACTCCCACGTCAGGGTCGGCTCGTCGCTCACGGGTGCGGGGAGGTCGGCCCCGCCGCCCGACCCGCCGCCGCCCAGCCGGGTGGCGGCGAAGATGCCGCCGCCGACGACGACGAGGGCGAGCGCGGTGCCACCGACCACGAGGGCGGTACGGCGGCCGCGCCCCTGCGGAGCGGTCGGGGCGGCGTACTGTCCGGTGAGCTGCTGGCCGGGGTACTGCCCGGGGTACGGCTGTCCGGGGTACGGCTGGCCGGTGAACTGCTGTCCGGGATAGCCCTGCTGCCCGTACGGCCCGGGCTGCGGCGGGTACTGCTGCGGCGCCTGCGGGTAACCCGGCTGCGGCGGGTACGGCTGCCCGTACGGCTGCTGCGGGACCTGGGGAGGCGCGGGCTGCACCGGGATGAGCGGCGCGCCGCACCGTGCGCAGGGACCGCCCGTGGCCGGCTGCTCCAGCCCGCAGTTTCCGCAGTACGACATGGCGCCGCTCCTCAGTCCTTCTCGGCCCACCGTGGGCAGCGCCGCACCGTGGCGGCAGCTCGTGACAGTTCCGGGGCCTCCGCAGCCGTGACCGTCCACGTGCGCGGGGAAGCCCCCGGCCCTTCTGCCCACCTGCGAGCGGGTTGAACCGGATTCGGACGGGTCCGTTGCGCGTTCCGGCGTCGACGCCGGGCGGTCTAGGCTGGACCGCATGCAGGAGCGGGGGCAGTGAGTGGACGCCGGTGGCGTGACGCGGTGACGCGTCGCGCGCGCGGGTCCGAGGCTGTCCCGCCGGCGGACCCGTGGCGCTCGTTCCGGTCGCCGCGCCCGATGCTGGTCCTCCTCGACGACCGTGAGGGGTTGCCGCCGGTGGTCCTGCCCGAGGTCGGCGACGGCGGCGCCGTGGTGCGCCTGAGCGAGCTGGACGGGTCGGTCCGGGGGCGCGGGACCTCGTCGGTGCTGGTGGTGACCGAGGACCGCGACACGCTGCGCTCGCTGGTCCAGGGGCTCGGCCGGATGGCGCGGGCGCGCGTGGTCAGCTGCCACCTGTACGGCACCAACGAGCCCCTCGTGGTGCGACCGGCGCCGGAGTGGCCGCCCCTGGCGGCCAGCGAGAGCCGGCAGCTGGGCGACGGCATCATCACCACCCTGCGGTTCACCGCTCCCGTACGCGCCCGGGCCGTGCTGGTCCAGGTCGCGCGGCAGGCCCTGCCGGGCGGACGCGAGATCCCCGGTGGCGGCCTCTTCCTCGACGCTGCCTCCCCCCGCCCCGTCGACGGCCTCCCGGTGACGGCCAAGGTCACCGGTCCGCGTCGACCCGTCGAGGGGGAGGCGGCGCGCGACGTACCGCCGGACGTGATGGTCGCGGCGCAGGGCGGTCCCACGCCGGTGCTGCCGACCTCCCCGATCACCGGCCGCGCCCCGCTCGTGGTGGCCGCGCCGACGGTGGCGCCGTACGACGAACGTCTGGTCAACCCGGTCGGCTGGCTGGCTGCGTGGGAGCGTCCCGTCGCCGACGTGGACACGCTCGGCCTGGGCACCCGGCTGCGCCCCGCCGCCGTGGCGGGCCTGCGCGACCTGCAGGGCGTGCGCGTCGAGCTCGGCCGTACGCCCCCGGCGACCGTCGTGGGCCTGGCGATGGCCGGCGTGCCCCTGCTGACCACCGGCTCCGACCCCGCCCTGTCGCCCGCGCTGGCTGACGCCCTCGCCGCGCCCTGCGACCTCGACGACACCCTCGCCCGCGAGGAGCGCAGCCTCGCGGTGCGCCGCGCCGCGCTCGAGACCCACTCGACCCGTGCCCGGGCGCGCGACCTCGCCGGCGGTGCCGGGGTCCGGTTCGCCGGCGACCCGTCCGTCAGCGTCCTGCTGTCGACGAAGCGCCCCGACAAGGTCGAGTTCGCCCTGGGCCAGGTGGCCCGCCAGGACGTCGAGGTGGAGGTGGTCCTGGCCACCCACGGCTTCGAGGTCGACCCCGCCCGCGTCGCGGACCTGCTGGGGGACCGACCGCACCGGGTGGTGCCGTTCGCCGCGGACACCCTGTTCGGGGACGTCCTCGACGGCGCCTCGCGTGCCGCCTCGGGCGACCTGCTGCTCAAGATGGACGACGACGACTGGTACTCCCCGCGGTTCGTGCGCGACCTGCTGCTGGCCCGGCGCTACGCCGACGCCGACCTGGTCGGCACCACCGCCGAGTTCGTCTACCTGGCCGAGGTTGACCGCACCGTGCGCCGGATCCAGCCGTCGGAGCAGTTCCACCGTTTCGTCGCGGGCGGCTCGATCATGCTCGACCGGGTGCTGCTGCGTGAGCTGGGCGGCTTCCGCCGTACCCGCAAGTTCGTCGACGCCCAGCTGCTCCGTGCGGCCGGTGACGCGGGCGTCCGGGTGTACCGCACGCACGGCCTCGGTTACCTGCTGCGACGGGAGGCCACCGGCCACACCTGGGAGCAGGATGTGGAGGAGTTCCAGCGACCTGAGACCATCTCTGGGCAGTGGCCCGGTCTGAGGGCGAGTGTCGAACTGGAGCTGACCTCCGAGGAGAGTGTGTGAGGACCTGGTCCCAGCCGTTGGTGCCGCGCAACGACTGGAGCGCTCTCGACGTGCCCGCGCTCGACACGTACGAGCCGCGCCTGTCGGTGAGCGTCGTCATCCCGGCCTGGCAGGCCGAGCGGTCGCTGCCGTACGTGCTGGCCGGCCTGGCCGCGCAGACGTACCCGGCCGAGCTGCTCGAGGTGGTCGTCGTCGACGACGGCAACACCGCGGGTGTGGAGCTTCCCGAGGTCCGTCCCGGGCGCACCCGGGTGGTGCGGGTGGAGTCCGGATGGGGGCGCGCCAACGCGCTCAACACCGGCGCGGCCGCCAGCGGGGCAGACGTGCTGCACTGGCTCGACTCCGACATGCTGCTCGACCGCGACCACGTGCGCGCCCAGCTGCGCTGGCACCACGTCGTCGACTACGCCGTGGTGCTGGGCACGAAGCGGTTCGTCGACCCGGCGCCCCTGTGGAGCCGTACGCCCGCCGAGGTGCGCGACCTCGTCGCCGCCGGGCGCGACGGCGAGATCTTCGCCGACGTCGAGCACGAGGCGCACGACTGGGTGGACCGGATGTGGGCCCGCAGTGACGACCTGCGCGGCGCCGGCACCCGCGGGTTCCGCAGCCACGTGGGTGCGACCGCCTCGGTGGCCCGCGACCTGTTCACCTCGGTCGGCGGGCTCGACGGCACCCTGGTGCTGGGTGAGGACATGGACCTGGGGCACCGCCTCGCCGAGGCGGGTGCGGTGCTCGTCCCCGAGCACGCCGCCAGCTCGTGGCACCTGGGCCGCTCGACCGTGATGGGCCGCCGCGACGAGGTCAACCGGTACAACGACGCCGCCCTGGTCAACCTGATGCCCGGACTGCGCAGCAAGCGGCACCGCCGCGGCCGCGTCTACGAGGTGCCGTACCTCGAGGTGGTCGTCCCCGCCCGCGGGCACGCCGACGAGGTCCGCGGCTGCGTCGACGCCGTCCTCGCCTCGACCCTGGACGACCTGAGCGTCGCCCTCGTCGGCCCGTGGGACCAGCTCACCGACGAGCGTCGTTCCCCGCTGGGTGACCCGCTGCTCGAGGCGCGGATCCTGGAGCGGACCTACCGGCACGACCCGCGGGTGCGACTGTGCACGCAGGAGCCGGAGCGTACGCCGAGGGTGCCGCACCGCATCGTGCTGGCCACGACCGCGTACGCCCCGCTGGGCCCGGCGCTGCAGGCCCTCGTCGAGGACCTCGAACGCACCCAGCACGCCGAACGCCGACTCGTCGACGCCTCGGGTGACGAGGTGGCCGTCCTGCGGGCCAGCGCGGCCGTGGCGCGGGCGCTCCGTGTGGGCGCCGAGACTGAGGACGAGGTCGCCGCGGCGCTCGACGAGGCGTACGGGCGCAGCACCCTGGGGGTCACCGACGCCGGTTGGGTGCCCACCACCGAGCGTCGGGTCGCGCGCTTCCGCGGGCCCGTCGAGGGGCCGTGGGACCCGGCGGAGTCGCGCGCGGTGTTCGACCGCGCGGTCCGTCGGGGCCCGAAGGTGGAGCCGGCCGAGCAGGCGGCGCCGGCGGGAGAGCCCGCGGGGGAGCCTGCCGCGGAGCAGGGTGTCGAGGCGCCCGTACGACGCTGGTGGCAGCGCAGGCCCTGAGCCCACCTCGTCGGTCGAGCCTGTGCGTCGGTCGAGCCCACCGGGCCCGACGGGCTCAACCCCGCGAGAGGCTCAGTCGGAGCCGAACAGGTCGCGCGTGTAGACCTTCTCCGCGACGTCGGCGAGCTCGGGGACCATCCGGTTGGCCACGATCAGGTCCGCCGAGGCCTTGAACGAGGCGAGGTCGTGGGTGACCTCGGAGCCGAAGAAGCTCTCCTCGTCGAGCTCCGGCTCGTAGACGACGACGGTGATCCCCTTGGCCTTGAGCCGCTTCATGATCCCCTGCACCGAGGACTGCCGGAAGTTGTCGGAGCCGGCCTTCATGATGAGGCGGTGGATCCCGACGACGCGGGGGTTGCGGGCCAGGATGTCGAAGGAGACGAAGTCCTTGCGGGTGGTGTTGGCGTCCACGATCGCCTTGATCAGCGTCTGCGGCACGTCGGAGTAGTTGGCCAGCAGCTGCTTGGTGTCCTTGGGCAGGCAGTAGCCGCCGTACCCGAAGGACGGGTTGTTGTAGTGCTGGCCGATCCGAGGGTCGAGGCCGACGCCGTCGATGATCTGCCGCGACGACAGGCCGCGGGCGATGGCGAAGGAGTCGAGCTCGTTGAAGAACGCCACCCGCATCGCCAGGTAGGTGTTGGAGAACAGCTTGATCGACTCGGCCTCGGTCGGCTCGGTGAACAGCACCGGCACGTCGTCGACCTCGGAGCCGGCGACGAGCAGGTCGGCGAAGCGCCGCGCCCGCTCGGAGTGCTCCCCGACGACGATGCGCGACGGGTACAGGTTGTCGTGCAGCGCCCGGCCCTCGCGGAGGAACTCCGGCGAGAAGATGACCCGGTCGGTGCCCAGACGCGTACGGACGTCCTCGACGAACCCGACCGGGACTGTCGACTTCACCACCATCGTCGCCTCGGGCGCCACGGCGGTCACGTCACGGATGACGGCCTCGACCGAGGAGGTGTCGAAGTAGTTGGTGTGCGGGTCGTAGTTGGTCGGGGTCGCGATCACGACGAACTCGGCGTCCTCGTACGCGGTGCGCGGGTCCGTGGTGAAGGTCAGGTCGAGCGTCTCGGTCGCCAGGAACCGCGAGATGTCGTCGTCCTGGATGGGGCTGGTGCCGCCCTGCAGGAGCGCGACCCGGTCGGCGTCGAGGTCGAGACCCACCACCCGGTCGTGCCTGCTCAGCAGCACAGCCACCGACAGCCCGACGTACCCGAGCCCCGCCACCGCGATCTTCGTCCCCACGGGGAGCATTGTGCCGGATCAGGGGCCCGACGGGCAGGGAAGAACCGGGGTCAGAGCCCGGCGACCACGCGTGTGCCCTGCTCGATGGCCCGTTTGGCGTCCAGCTCGCCGGCCACGTCGGCACCCCCGATGAGGTACCAGTTGTCGCGGGGTTCCCACACCTCGCGCACGGACTCCTGTCCGGCGCAGACGACCACGGTGTCGATCTCGATCACGCGCTGCTCTCCTCCCACGGTGACGTGCAGACCGGCGTCGTCGATCCGGTCGTAGGTGGCACCGCTGATCTGGTGCACCTGGGCCTTCTTGAGACCTGCTCGGTGGGCCCATCCGGAAGTCTTGCCCAGGCCGATCCCGATGGGAGACGTTTTCCTCTGAATGATCGTGACTTCGCGCACTGGACCAGACAGTTTGGGCTCGGTGAGGCCGCCACGGTCGAGGGCGGGATCGCCCACGCCCCACCGCGCCATCCACTGCTCGGTGGTCTCGGGGCGGTGGGTCAGCCAGTGGCTGACGTCGACGCCGATGCCGCCCGCGCCGATCACCGCGACGCGGTGGCCCGGGACCGCGGCACCGCTGAGGACGTCGGCGTACGAGACCACGCTGGGGTGGTCGATGCCGTCGATCAGGGGGGTGCGGGGGCGTACGCCGGTGGCGACGACCACCTCGTCGTACGGCTCGAGGTCGTCCGCGCCCGCCTCGGTCCCGAGCCGCACGTCGACGCCCAGGACCTCCAACCGGCGGCCGAAGTAGCGCAGCGTCTCGGCGAACTCCTCCTTGCCGGGCACGGCCATGGCGAGGCGGAACTGGCCGCCGATCTCGGGTGCCTTCTCGTACAGGGTGACGGCGAAGCCGCGCTCGGCGGCCGAGGTGGCTGCGGCGAGTCCGGCCGGCCCGGCGCCGACGACCGCGAGGGTGCGCTGGCGGGGCTGCGGGAGGGGGAGGAGGACCAGCTCGGTCTCGCGGGCGGCGCGTGGGTTGACCAGGCAGGAGACCGGCTTGTTGGCGAAGACGTGGTCCAGGCAGGCCTGGTTGCAGGCGATGCAGGTGTTGATCTCGTCGGCGCGCGCCTCGGCGGCCTTGACGACGAAGTCCGGGTCGGCCAGCAAGGGGCGGGCCATCGAGACGAGGTCGGCCTCCCCGGCGGCGAGGATCTCCTCGGCCAGCTCGGGGGTGTTGATCCGGTTGGAGGCGCAGACGGGAACGTCGACGGCGGCCTTGATCCGGGCGGTGTACGAGCGCCAGGCGCCGCGCGGGACCTGGGTGATGATCGTGGGGACGCGGGCCTCGTGCCACCCGATGCCGGTGTTGAGCACGGTGACGCCGGCGGCCGCGAGGCGCTGGGCGAGCTCCTCGGTCTCCGCCCACGTCTGGCCCTCCTCGACCAGGTCGAGCAGGGAGATCCGGAAGACGACGGGGAACCCGTCGCCGACGAGGTCGCGGGTGCGGCGCACGATCTCCACGGGGAACCGCATCCGGTTCTCGGCGCTGCCGCCCCAGACGTCGGTGCGCTGGTTGGTGCGTGGGGCGAGGAACTGGTTGACGAGGTAGCCCTCGGAGCCCATGATCTCGACCGCGTCGTACCCGGCCCGCTTGGCCAGGGCGACCGACTGGGCGAACGCCGTGGCGGTGCGGTCGACCTCGCGCGTGGACATGGCGGCGGTCTTGAAGGGCGTGATCGGGGACTTGCGGGCCGAGGAGCTCTGGCTGAACGGGTGGTAGGCGTACCGGCCGGCGTGCAGCACCTGCAACGCGATCGCGCCACCCTCCGCGTGCACGGCGTCGGTGACCTGGCGGTGGCGGTCCGCGCCGCGGGTGCTGGTCATCTGGGAGGCGAACGGCTTGAGCCAGCCGCGCCAGGTGGGTGCGAAGCCGCCGGTGATGATGAGGCCGACCCCGCCGCGGGCGCGGGCCGCGTAGAACTCGGCCAGCTTGGGCAGGTCGCGCGCACGGTCCTCGATGCCGGTGTGCATGGAGCCCATCACCACGCGGTTGCGCAGCGTCACCGCGTCGGCTCCCGTGCCGAGGGTCAGTGGGCTGAGCAGGTGGTCGTACGTCATCGGGCGCTCCTGGGGTCGTCGTCCCGAGGAGTCTGGCCCAGTTGGGCTGGGTATGCAACTAGTTGCATTGGTGGGGTGCGCCACGTTGGCGGTGCGTCATGCGTACGGCCGGAGCTGGACCTGCGTGTCATGCGGATCCGCCCCTATAGGTGTCGTTGTGCATGACGGAGGGATCCCACGGGAGCCTTCGTATGACGCAGAGGCACCGCCGCCTGACGGACGGACGCGACCCTCACGCCCAGGCGGCGAGGTACTCCTCGAGCCACTCGATCCAGAACTCCTCCATCCGTACGCCACCCCGCAGCACGAGGTACTGGTCGAGGGTGTGGCCGGTGAGGGTGGAGGGGTCCGGGTAGTCCCGTACCTGCAGGGAGCGGTAGTGCTCCAGGCGGAGCCGGTGGTCGGCGAGGTTGGCGCGCAGGTGCTCCAGCAGGGGGCCGCGGTCGCCGAAGGAGGCGCCGCGCATCTTGACGGCCAGCTCGGAGCGGAACGGTTCGACCGGCATCGGCTCGGCCAGCCAGGCCGCGAGTGCGTCGGCGCCGGCGGCGGTCACCGAGTAGACCTTCTTGTCAGGCTTGCCGGTCTGGGCGACCGCGTCGACGCTGAGCCAGCCGTCGGCCTCCATGCGCCCCAGGACCCGGTAGATCTGCTGGTGGGTGGCGTGCCAGAAGAAGCCGATCGACCTCGAGAACCGCTTCGCCAGGTCGAGACCGGCCGCCGGTCGCTCCGAGAGCGCGACGAGGAGGGCGTGTTCGAGGGCCATGTGCACATCGTTGCACCCGCAGCGGGTGCTCAGTCCTCGTACCCGGGCGGGACGTGGCGCAGCCGCTGCTCGGGCTCCAGCCCGTCGTGTGGCGTGCTCGGGTCGGCCCACCGCGCCCCGGTCGCGAGCCAGGCGCGACGGTGTGCGCGGGCGCCGTCGGGAGCGCAGTCCTCGTACCCTGCCTCCACGCCGCAGCACGGGCAGATCCAGTACGTCGGCTCCAGCTGCGAGTCGCCCCAGGGCGGCTCGCCCCAGTCGTACCCGCACACCCGGCAGTTGTCGGCTCCGGCCACGGCGACATCCTGCCCGATCCGGGCCTCGGACGGGCGGCCGTGCGGGCGGGACGGAACAGGACGGGACAGCCCCTTCCGACCGTGACAGTGGAAGTGTCATGATCGGCCCATGACTGAGCGCGAGATCACGCTGAACCAAGGCACCGGACCCCTCCAGGGCGTCAAGGTCGTCGAGATTGCCGGCATCGGCCCGAGCCCGCACGGCTGCATGATGCTGGCCGACCTCGGCGCCGACGTGATCCGGATCGAGCGCCCCGGCGGCCAGATGCTCACCGGCGGCGCGCACGACCTGCTCAACCGCGGCCGCCCGTCCGCCGCGCTCAACCTCAAGGACCCCGAGGCCATCGAGACCGTCCTCACCCTGGTCGAGGGGGCCGACGTGCTGGTCGAGGGCATGCGCCCGGGTGTGCTGGAGCGTCTCGGCCTGGGCCCCGACGTCCTCCTGGCCCGCAACCCGCGGCTCGTCGTCGCCCGCATGACCGGCTGGGGCCAGGACGGTCCGCTCGCCCAGGCCGCCGGCCACGACATGAACTACGTGTCGATCACCGGGTCGCTGTACGGCCTCGGCCAGGACAAGGCGCGTCCGCACTTCCCGACCAACCTGCTCGGCGACTTCGGCGGCGGCTCCACGTACCTGGTCATCGGCATCCTCGCCGCGCTCCTGGAGGCCCGCACCTCCGGCAAGGGGCAGGTCGTCGACGCGGCGATCGTCGACGGCACCGCCGTCCTCAACGCCATGACCACCTCGATGCTGCACGGCGCGACGAAGCCCGAGGAGCGCGCCGCCGGACTGCTCGACGGCGGCACGCCGTACTACGACATCTACGAGACCTCCGACGGCAAGCACATGTCGGTGGGTGCGCTGGAGCCGCAGTTCTACGAGGCGTTCCTCGACCTGCTCGAGATCCGCGACACCGCGCCCGACCGCTACGACCCGGCCAACTACGACGAGCTGCGCCGCGTCATCACCGAGAAGTTCCTCTCCCGCACCCAGGCGGAGTGGATCGAGCTCTTCGAGGGCACCGAGGCGTGCGTGGCCGGGATCATCCCGATGGCCGAGGCCGTCAAGCACCCGCACCTCGTGGCCCGCGGCACCTTCGTCGAGCGCGACGGGCAGGTACAGCCGGCCCCGGCCCCGCGGTTCTCGCGTACGGAGGCCACCCTCGGTCTTGCGCCCGCCCCGACGCCCGGGGCCGACACCCGCGCCGCGCTGACTGCGTGGGGCGTCGCGGACGTCGACGGCCTCGTCGAGCGGGGCGCCGCCGTCCAGTCCTGACGAGGTCTCGACCGCCTTGCGCCCAGCTGGCCCAGCGGTAGGGTCCTGCGGGTGCCCGCCGGATCCTCTCCACAGGCATCTGGGGGACCCTGTCTGTCCACATCAGGACGTACGACCCTCGTGCGTCCGAGCACCCCGGCCTAGGGTCGAGACATGG
Organism: Nocardioides sp.; assembly: GCF_051876515.1. Classification (GTDB taxonomy): domain Bacteria; phylum Actinomycetota; class Actinomycetes; order Propionibacteriales; family Nocardioidaceae; genus Nocardioides. The sequence continues at coordinate 11,243 of NZ_JBJEHY010000184.1, forward strand.
AAGAGCCGATGACCGAGATGACCCCCCAGGAGTGCTGGGACTTCCTGCGCGAGCAGGAGTTCGGGCGGCTGGCGTTCCACCTGGCCGACGAGGTCCACATCACCCCGATCAACTACGCCGTCGACCACGAGACGCTGCTGTTCCGCACCGCCCCTGGCTCCAAGCTGCTGGGCATCGTGATGAACGAGGACGTCGCGTTCGAGATCGACCAGTACACCGAGACGCACGCGACGAGCGTCATCCTGCGTGGGCGCGCACGCCTGCTGGAGGAGGACGAGGCGCACCGCAGTGACAACCTGCGGCTGCGGCCGTGGGTCGACACGGAGAAGTACAACGTGGTCGAGATCCTGCCCACGCAGGTGAGTGGTCGGAACTTCGACCTCGACCGGCCGTGGCTGCACATGGTGCCCCGGCGCTGAGGGGCCGCAGATGGTGACCACGCCGCCCGAGCACGTCGACGTCCTGATCGTCGGTGCCGGGCTCTCGGGGGTGGGTGCCGCCGCCCGTCTCGCCCAGTCCCAGCCGTCCCGGTCCTACCTCGTCCTCGAGGCGCGTGACGACCTCGGTGGCACCTGGGACCTCTTCCGCTACCCGGGCGTCCGCTCGGACTCCGACATGTACACGCTCGGTTACCGGTTCAAGCCGTGGCGCGGCGACCGGGCGCTGGCCGACGGGCCGTCGATCCTCGACTACGTCCGCGAGACCGCCGCCGAGTACGGCGTCGACCGCCACATCCGCTACCGCCACCGGGTCACCCGGGCTGAGTGGTCCAGCGACACCGCGAGGTGGACCGTCACCGTCGAGGTGACGCCGTCGGCCGACGACCCGCGCGGACGCACCACCCAGCGCACCGTGACGGCAGCCTTCCTGTGGGCGACCACGGGCTACTACTCCTACGACGAGCCGTACACGCCCGAGTTCCCCGGGAGCGAACGCTTCACCGGGACGGTGATCCACCCGCAGCACTGGCCCGAGGGGTTCGACCACACCGGGAAGCGGGTCGTGGTCATCGGCTCCGGTGCCACCGCCGTCACGCTCGTCCCGGCGCTCGTCGAGTCCGGTGCCGGGCACGTGACGATGCTGCAGCGCTCGCCGACGTACGTCCTGTCGATGCCCCGCGTGGACGGCATCGGGGTCGCCCTGCGCCGCCGCCTGCCGGCCGGGGCCGCGTACGCCGCCACCCGCTGGAAGAACATCCTGGGCCAGCGGGCTCTGTACGCCGCCTCGCGCCGCTGGCCGGGGCCGGTGCGCCAGCTGATCCGCAAGGGCAACGTCGAGCTGCTGCCCGAGGGGTACGACGTCGACACCCACTTCAACCCGCGCTACGACCCGTGGGACCAGCGGCTGTGCCTGGTGCCCGACGGGGACCTGTTCAAGGCGTTGGGCAGCGGGTCCGCCGACGTCGTGACCGACACCATCGAGACGTTCACCGAGACCGGCATCCAGCTGACCTCGGGGGAGCACCTCGACGCCGACGTGGTCGTGACCGCCACCGGGCTCACCCTGCTCGCGTTCGGTGGCATCGAGCTGGTCGTCGACGACGACAAGGTGGAGCTGCCTGACCACGTGGCGTACCGGGGGCTGATGCTGTCGGAGGTGCCCAACTTCGCCTTCACCATCGGCTACACCAACGCCTCGTGGACGCTCAAGGCCGACCTCGTCGCCGAGTACGTCTGCCGTCTGCTCGACAGTCTCGACGAGCGGGGGGCCACGTCCGTGGTGCCGCGGGCGGAGGCCGGGCTGGGCACGACCCCGTTCATGGACTTCCAGGCCGGGTACGTCCTGCGGGCGTTGCAGTCCCTGCCCACCCAGGGCGACCGGGAGCCGTGGCTGCTCGAGCAGAACTACCTGAGCAACATCCGCCTCATCCGGCGGGGGTCGCTCGACGACGGGGTGCTGGAGTTCCGCTGAGGGTGGTCCAGGCGGCCCGGACAGGAGTCCGGATGGCTCACTGGCCGAGCGACGGCGACAGCGAGACGGCGGTCAGGGCCACCACCAGGGCCAGCCAGAGGCCGACGAGTGCGGCGTGCAGCACCAGGTGCTGGCGCATCACCGCGACCCACTCCCGCAGGAAGGCGCTCGGCACGTAGTAGGCGGCCGTACGTGCGCCGTGCACGCGGGCGTCCATGCCGAGCTGCCGGGTGAGCAGGGCGGTGCGGAACACGTGGTAGCTGGTGGTCACCACGAGCACCGGGGCGTAGGGGTCGGGCATGAGCGCGCGGCTGAGCAGCAGGTTCTCCCGCGTGGTGCGGGCCCGGTCCTCGACGAGGATCCGTTCCGGCTCCACGCCGCGAGAGCGCAGGTGCTCGGCCATCGCGACGCCCTCGGCCACGTCCTCGTCGGCCCCCTGCCCGCCCGACGGGATGATCACCGCAGGCGGGTCCTGGGCGGCGGCCACCTCGACCGCCTTGTCCAGCCGGGCCGCGAGCAGCGGCGGCACCCGGCTGCCGATGAGACCGGAGCCCAGGACGATCACGTGCGAGGCGCGGAAGCTGCGCGGCACCCGGCGGTACGCCAGCGCCGAGACCAGGAAGACCAGGAAGCAGGAGCCCAGGTACGCCGCCGCCCCCACGAGGAAGACGTCCGTGGCGACGACGACGATCTCTGCCGTGCTGGAGCCGGGCTCCACCCAGCCCAGCAGGGCCAGCACGACGACCAGGCCGATCATCCCCAGCCCGGCCAGCCCCGAGAGCAGGTTGCCCAGCGAGCGCGACTCGCGCCGCCACATCGCGACCCCGTTGGCCACCAGGAACAGGGCGAGCACCGGGTAGCCCAGCAGTGGCAGCGCGACGACCGCGAGGAGCACCAGCACCTGCCAGGTGCGGGCGCTGCCGTCGTCGTTGGAGGTCAGCACGAGCAGGGTGGGGAAGGCCAGTGCCAGGCCGAGCAGCACCAGCACCGAGTTGCTGAGCCGACGACGCTCCAGCAGGAACCCGACCACGCCGAGGGTCACGACGCCCACGCCCAGGGCGAACAGAGTCCAGGTGAACCACACGGCGTCATCCAAGCACGCGGCGTACCGTCCGGGGCGGAGAGGGAACACCGCCCCGACCGCGGTGGTTGAACCCTTGACCACTCAGGAGGACAGATGAGCGACCGCCCCACGTACGACCGCCTCGGGACCCGCGAGCACCCCAGCCTCGGGCTCGACACCTTCGGCGACGTCCCGCTCGACGGCGCGCCGGGCAACCACGCCGAGACGCTGCGCGAGGTCGTGGCCGAGGCCGTGCTGGCCGACCGGGTGGGGGTGGACTACATCGGGCTCGGCGAGCACCACCGCGCCGACTACGCGATCACCGCCCCCGAGGTCGTCCTCGCCGCCATCGCCGGGCAGACCTCGCGGATCCGGCTGGGCACCGGCGTCACCGTCCTCTCCTCCGACGACCCGATCCGGGTGTACGAGAAGTTCGCGACCCTCGACGCCGTCTCGAACGGCCGGGCGGAGGTGCAGCTGGGGCGGGGCTCGTTCATCGAGTCGTTCTCGCTGTTCGGTTACGACCTGGCCGACTACGACCGGCTGTACGCCGAGAAGCTCGACCTCTTCGCCGCCCTGCAGGCCGAGAAGCCGGTCTCGTGGCAGGGGACCTTCCGTACGCCCGTCGAGGACAAGCAGGTCTACCCGACCACCGCCGCCGGTCTCCCCGCCTGGGTCGCCGTCGGTGGCACCCCGGAGTCGGTGGTGCGCGCGGCCGAGTACGCGATGCCGCTCGTCCTGGCCGTGATCGGCGGGTCACCGGCCGGCTTCGTCCAGTTCGCCGACCTGTACCGGCGCGCGCTCAAGGAGTTCGGCCACCCCGAACTGCCGATCGGCATGCACTCGCCCGGCCACGTCGCCGCCACCGACGAGCAGGCCCGCGAGGAGCTGTACCCGCACCAGGCCGAGCTGTACACGCGCCTGGGCCGCGAGCGCGGCTGGGGCCCGTACAGCCAGATCGCCTTCAACCAGGCGGCTGGACCGCAGGGCGCGATGTTCGTGGGCTCGCCCGACACGGTGGCCGCCAAGATCGCCTGGTCGGTCAGGACGCTGGGCCTGTCGCGCTTCCAGCTGAAGTACTCCGTCGGCGCGCTCCCGCACGAGCAGCGGATGGAGTCGGTCCGGCTGTACGGCGAGGAGGTCATCCCGCGGGTGCGCCGCCTCCTGGCTGCTGACTGAGCCCGGACTGACGGAGCCCGGACTGAGCCCCTGCTCCACGTAACGCGCAGCATCCCCGCAGCCCCGCTCCTCCACTCCAAGTAACGCCCCGCATCCCCGCACCCCCGCGCCTCCACTCCAAGTAACGCGCAGTTATCCCCCCGCAGCCCCGCTCCTCCACTCCAAGTAACGCGCAGTTATCCGTACGACGTGGCCCGCATTGCACCGGGGTCGAGGTGATAACTGCGCGTTACTGCGAGACGGGGGCTGGGTGGTGCGGGGGGGGGCGGGTGGTCCGGAGGGGCGGTGGTCGGGGCCGCGGGACCGTCCGGCACGAGTCAGGTCGCGCGCTTCGCGATCCCCTCGCGCTTCGCCTCGTCCATGGCCGCCTCGTACGCCGCGACGAGCGACGCGATCGAGAGGGGCTTGAGCCGCTCGACGACCTCGGTGAGGCGCTCGGGGCTGGAGGTCGACTCCTTGTACGCCGGCCAGACCATGGTGCGGAAGACCTCGTACAGCTCGTCGGCGATCTGCCGGCCGTGGGCGCCGTAGATGCGGGCGGAGGCGATCGCGGCCTCGGGAGGGAAGCCGAGGTCGAGCAGGCTGATCCCGACCGACAGCTGGGAGACTGCGACCCGGTAGGCGCCCTCGACCTCGCGGACGATCCCGAGCGCGGCGAGCGTCTCCAGGTCGGCGTCCGACAGCTCGCGGCCGGTGCGCAGGCACAGCTCGGCGCGGTCCATCTCGACCGGCATGTCGGCCGACCAGGGAGCGAGCATGGTGCGGTGCAGCGCGATGTCCTCGGGGCTGGCGGCTGCGGGGATGTTGGAGACGTACCCCTCGATCGCGCTCAGTGTGAACCCGTGGCTCTGCAGCTCCTGGACGAGCTCGAGCCGCGCCAGGTGGTCGGCGGAGTAGAAGCCCTGCCGGCCCTTGCGGATCGGGGAGGGGAGCAGGCCCCGCGTGGTGTAGAAGCGGATGTTGCGCACGCTCATGCCGGACCGCTCGGACAGCTCGTCGAGGGTCAGCAACGTCTGCTCGGCGTCGCCCTCTCCAGCGTGGCTCATGGGTTCCTCTCGCTCGATCCGGTGTGGCGTGGACCACAACCTGTTCATTCTGACAGTAATGGTGTCACAATCGCGGCATGGCAGAAGCATTCGTCTACGACCACATCCGCACGCCCCGCGGCAAGGGCAAGGCAGCGGGCTCGCTGCACGAGGTGAAGCCGATCGACCTGGTCGTCGGTCTTCTCGAGGAGATCAAGGTCCGCAACCCTGATCTCGACCCCCAGCGCGTCGACGACATCGTGATGGGTGTCGTCAGCCCGGTCAGCGACCAGGGTTCCGTGCTCCCCAAGACCGCCGCCCTCAAGGCCGGTTACCCGGACACCGTCGCCGGCGTGCAGCTGAACCGCTTCTGCGCCTCGGGTCTGGAGGCCGTCAACCAGGCCGCCGGGCGCGTGCGCGGCGGGTTCGAGGACCTGATCCTCGCCGGCGGCGTCGAGTCGATGTCGCGCGTCCCGATGGGCTCCGACGGCGGCCCGTGGGCCACCGACCCGGCCACCGCGTTCAAGTCCTCCTTCGTGCCCCAGGGCATCGGCGCCGACCTGATCGCCACCCTCGAGGGCTTCTCCCGCGAGGACGTCGACGCGTACGCCGCCCAGTCGCACGCCCGTGCCGCCAACGCGTGGGCCAACGGCTGGTTCGACAGCGCCGTGGTCCCGGTCAAGGACCTCAACGGCCTGACCGTGCTGGACCGCGACGAGACGATCCGCCCCGGCACCACCGCCGAGAGCCTCGCCGGCCTCAAGGCCTCCTTCGCCGGCATCGGCCGCGACGCGGGCTTCGACGACCTGGCGCTGAGCAAGTACCACTGGGTCGAGAAGATCAACCACGTCCACCACGCCGGCAACTCCTCGGGCATCGTCGACGGCGCCGCGCTGATGGCGATCGGCTCCGAGCAGGTCGGCAAGGACCTCGGCCTCACCCCACGCGCCCGCGTCATCGCGACCGCCGTGTCGGGCGCCGACCCGGTCATCATGCTCACCGGCCCCGCCCCGGCCGCCCGCAAGGCGCTCGCCAAGGCCGGCCTGACCGTGGACGACATCGACCTGTTCGAGATCAACGAGGCGTTCGCCTCGGTCGCCATGCGCTTCATGAAGGACATGGGCATCTCCGACGAGATCACCAACGTCAACGGTGGCGCCATCGCCATGGGCCACCCGCTGGGTGCGACCGGCGCGATGATCCTCGGCACGCTCATCGACGAGCTCGAGCGTCGCGGCCAGCGCCGCGGCCTGGCCACGCTGTGCGTCGGCGGCGGCATGGGCATCGCCACGATCGTCGAACTTGTCTGATCCCGGACCCGGACTTTTCAAGGAACTCTTCACATGACTGAGAACGCATCCGCCGTCCGCTACGAGAAGGACGCCGACGGCATCGTCACCCTGACGCTGGACGACCCCACGGCCAGCGCCAACACCATGAACGACCTGTACAAGTCGTCGATGGCCGCGGCCGTCGAGCGCCTGTACGCCGAGGTCGACGACGTCACCGGCGTCGTCGTCGCGAGCGCCAAGAAGACCTTCTTCGCCGGCGGCAACCTGAAGAACATGATGGGCGTGGGCCCCGAGGACGCTGAGGCGCTCTTCGAGGCGACCGAGTCGATCAAGGCCACGCTGCGCCAGCTGGAGACGTACCCGCGCCCGGTCGCCTCCGCGATCAACGGTGCCGCGCTGGGTGGTGGCTTCGAGATCTGCCTGGCCACCAACCGCCGGTTCCTGGTCGACGATCCCAAGGTCGAGGTCGGCCTGCCCGAGGCGAGCCTGGGCCTGCTGCCCGGTGGCGGCGGCATCACTCGCGCCGTACGGCTCCTGGGCCTGCAGCCCGCGCTGATGGACGTCCTGCTGCCGGGCACCCGGTTCAAGGCGGCCGCCGCGCTGGAGAAGGGCCTGGTCGACGAACTGGTGCCGACGCGCGAGGAGCTCGTGCCGGCTGCGAAGCAGTGGATCCTGGCCAGCAAGGACGACGAGAACGCCGCGAAGAACCCGTGGGACCGCCCGGGCTACAAGATGCCCGGTGGTTCCCCGAAGTCGCCGGCCCTGCAGGGCTTCCTGCCGGCGTTCCCGGCGCTGCTGCAGAAGCAGCTGAAGGGGGCGGAGTTCCCGGCGCAGAAGGCGATCATGTCGGCTGCCGTCGAGGGCGCGAACGTCGACTTCGACACCGCCTCGCGCATCGAGACCCGCTACTTCATCTCGCTGGTCACCAACCAGGCCGCGAAGAACATGATCCAGGCGTTCTTCTTCGACATGTCCGCCATCGGCTCGGGGTCGCTGCGTCCGCAGGGAATCGACCGTTGGAAGGGCACCAAGGTCGGCGTCCTGGGCGCCGGCATGATGGGCGCTGGCATCGCGTACTCGTGCGCCCGTGCCGGCATGCAGGTCGTCCTCAAGGACGTCTCGGTCGAGAACGCGGAGAAGGGTAAGGCGTACACGGCCAAGCTCAACGAGAAGGGTGTCCAGCGCGGCAAGCTGACGCAGGAGAAGGCCGACGAGCTGCTCGGCCGCATCACCGCGACCGCCGAGGCGGCCGACCTGGCCGGCTGCGACCTGGTCATCGAGGCAGTCTTCGAGGACGTCGCGCTGAAGCAGAAGGTGTTCGCGGAGATCCTCCCGCACGTCAACGCCGACGCGCTGCTGTGCTCGAACACCTCGACGCTGCCGATCAGCGAGCTGGCTGCCGGGCTCGAGGGTGCCGCCGACGCGGCCTCGCGGTTCATCGGCCTGCACTTCTTCAGCCCGGTCGACAAGATGCCGCTGGTGGAGATCATCCGCGGCAAGGAGACCTCCGACGAGACGCTGGCCAAGGCGTACGACGTGGTGCAGCAGATCCGCAAGACGCCGATCGTGGTCAACGACAGCCGTGGCTTCTACACCTCGCGCGTCATCGGCGTGCAGATCAACGAGGGTCTGCGGATGCTCGGCGAGGGTGTCCAGCCCGTCTCGATCGAGCGTGCCGCGACCCAGGCCGGCTTCCCGGTCGGGCCGCTGCAGATCAGCGACGAGCTCAACATGGAGCTGATGGTCAAGATCCGCAAGGCCACCGCCGCCGCCAGCGCCGAGTCGGCCGCCGCGGTCGAGGCCGACCCGTCGACGACGGTGGTCAACCGGATGGTCGAGCTGGGCCGTTCCTCGCGCCTGGTCGGCAAGGGCTTCTACGAGTACGACGAGAACGGTCGTCGCGCGGGCCTGTGGTCCGGCGTGTACGAGGAGTTCCCGCCGGCCGCCGAGCAGATCCCGTTCGCGGACGTGAAGGACCGGATGCTGTTCGCCGAGGCGCTGGAGACCGCGAAGTGCTTCGAGGAGGGTGTCATCACCTCCTCGGCGGCCGCCAACATCGGTTCGATCATGGGGATCGGCTTCCCGCCCGCCACGGGTGGTGCCGCGCAGTTCATCACCGGCTACATCGCCGCCGACGGCTCGACCGGCCTGGAGGCGTTCATCAAGCGCGCCGACGAGCTGGCCGCTGCGTACGGCGAGCGGTTCGCCGCCACGCAGTACCTGCGTGACCTGGCGGCCAAGGGCGAGTCCCTGCCGGCCTGAGTGCCGTACGCCTGACGCGGGCGCCGTACCCCTCGGGGTGCGGCGCCCGCT
>NZ_JBJEHY010000184.1:20125-26814 GCF_051876515.1 Nocardioides sp.
GAACGCGGGCCCGAAGGCGTGCCCGTCGTCGTACCAGGCCAGCTCGGCGTCGACGTCGGCCGCGACCATCGCGCGCTGGGTCGCCCGCGCCCACCGCGGCGGGCAGGTCTCGTCGAGGCGGCCGTGGACGGACAGGACTGGCTCGGTGATCCGGTCGAGGACGGGGCGGGTTGACACGCCGCGCCAGAACGCCGGGTCGTCCTCGGGCAGCCCCACGCTCGCGCGCAGCAGCGCCACGCGGGCCGGGTCGTCGCGGATGAACTGGTCGACGTTCTCCGCCTCCAGCGACGACACGGCGGCCCAGGCGACCACCGCACCGGTCAGACCGGGGGCGATGGCAGCCACCTTCTGCACGACGCCGCCACCCATCGAACGCCCGAAGAGTCCGACCCGTTCGTCGTCGACCGGCAGGTCCGCCGCGCGGAGGGCCCCGACGGCGCCGATCACGTCGACGGCGTACCCGAGCCGTACGTCCGCGCCGCCGGTCGGGTCGGGATCGGAGCCTGCGTGCCCGCGGTAGTCCACGTGCAGGGTGACGTACCCCCGCTCGGCGAGGAAGCCGCGCTCGCGGGTCATGCCCTGGCCGGACTCGTACACCGACGGGTCGATGTAGCCGTGCGCGAGCACGACCGCGGGGAACGGACCGTCGCCGCGGGGGACGTTGAGGACGCCGGAGACGCGCAACGCCCTGCCGGTGGCGCCGGGTCCGGTGCTGCGGACCCGGTAGGTGACGTCGTACGAGGTGAACGCTGCGGTCTGCTCGCGCACCGTCCCGAGCCGCAGCCGGTCGCCGGTGTGGGTCTGGGCGGCGACGCCGAGCACGGAGACCGGGTCGGGTGCCGGCGAGGGGGACGGGTCGGACGTGCCCGTCGAGGTGGAGGGTGGGGCCGAGGTTCCCGGCGAGGGTGTCCCGGCGTCCGGCGCCCCGCCCGTGCACGCGACGAGCCCGACCACGAGCGCCCCGACCACGAGCGCCCCGACCAGCGCCGACGTCCCTGCCCGTTCGAGGATCCGGTGGGCGACCCGATGCGGCGACATGCGCCCAGTGTGCCCTGACCGGGTGCGGCCGGCGTGCTCCTGCTGATCGGCCCGCAGGCGCTCGGCGCGTGGACCGGGACCAACGGGATCGCCCGCCGGACGTAGTCGTCGCTGGGCTCGCCCCGCCCCTAGCCCCTAGTAACGCGCAGTTATCTGTACGACCGTCGTGCAATTGACCAGCCTTCCGACAGATAACTGCGCGTTACTAGGGAAGGGGTGGCCGATTCGCCTGTGCGAGCGGCGACTCGGCGGCAGAATCGTCCGGTGACTTCCCCCGCAGTCCTCGTCGACGACCTCCACGTCCGGTTCGGCGACGTCGAGGCCGTCTCCGGCGTCGCCCTGACCGCGTACGCCGGGCAGTCCACCGCCCTGCTCGGCCGCAACGGCGCCGGCAAGTCGACCACCATGAAGGTGCTGGCCGGCGTCGTACCGCCCACCGCCGGCCACGTCGAGGTCGCCGGGTACGACGTCAGCGTCGACCCGCTCGCGGTGAAGCGCGCGATCGGCTACTGCCCCGACGTGGGCGGTCTGGTGCCGCGCGCCACGCCCTGGGAGCACCTGCAGCTCTCCGCCCGGCTGCGCCGGATCGACGACTGGGAGGGCGAGGCGCGCGACCTCCTCGAACGGTTCGAGCTCGGCGGCGTCGCGCACCGCGTCACCGGCGGGTTCAGCCACGGCATGAGCCGGCGCCTGTCGGTGGTGCTGGCCGCCCTGCACCGCCCCGACGTGCTGCTGCTCGACGAGCCCTTTGACGGGGTCGACCCGGTCGGGGTGGAGGCGACCCTCGAGGTCGTCGCCGACGCCCGCGCCCGCGGCGCCTGCGTCCTGCTCTCCACGCACCTGCGCGAGCTCGCGCTCGAGGCCTGCTCGACCGCGGTCGTGCTGCGCGGCGGCAGCCGGGTGGCGGCGATGGCGGCCGCCGAGCTGACGGGCGAGGCGTACCGTGCCCTCCTCGACTGAGGCCCGTACGGCCCCGGCGCCGACGTCCCTCGAACGGTGGCGCCCGGGCGTCGTCGCCGCGTGGGTCGACGCGCTCCGCGACCTGCGGCACCTGCTCGCCTTCAACGGCGCGACCGTACGGCACCCCCGGGCGGTCCGGATCGGCCTGGCCCTGCTGATCGGTCTCACCGCCCTGTTCGCGTGGACCCCGGTCCTGGCGGACACCGACTCCTCGCTGCTCACCGGCGCGGTCGGTGATCTCCGCCTCACGCTCGTGTACGCGTTCCCGGTCTTCTTCCTGATGGCGCTGGGCGCCTCTCTGGGCGGGGGAGGCGGTCGCGAGCTGCTGCCCCGCGACCAGGCGTGGCCGCACCCGGTGAGCTCGTTCACCGAGCACCTCGGGTCGCTGCTGCTCGCGCCCCTGAACCTCGTGTGGCTGCTGCAGTGGTGGGCGCTGCTGGCGGTGACCGCGTTCGCCGTCGGCGACGGTCCCGTCCTCGGCGCCCAGGCGCTGGTCTGCGCGTGGGTGGTGGCGGCGACCGCGATGGCGCAGGCGCTCGGCTGGGTCGTGGAGGGCGTGCGCCGCCTTCCGTACGGCATCGGCGCGACCCGGGTGGCCGGGGTGCTGCTCGCGGCGGCCGCCGTGGGTCTGCAGGCGACCGGCTGGCTCGCGCGGCTCGCGGAGTCGCTGTGGACCGTACGTCTGGTCGACCTGCTCGGCACGGACCGCTGGTGGCTGGGCGTGGTCGTGCTGCTCGCCGTCACGGCCGTCGCCGTGGTGGTCGGCGGGTACACCGCGCGCTGGGCGCTGTCGCTGCCGCCGCGCGAGGAGCTGCGCGTGGAGTCGGGCGTCCACCCGGCCCGCGCGGTGCCGGTGCCGCGCTTCTCCTCGCCCGAGTCGGCGATGGTGCGGCGTCTGGACCGCGGTTCGGTGTGGCGCTCGGTCGGCATGCGGCGCGGCTTCCTGGTGCTCGGCATCGGGCCCGGGCTGGTCGCGGTGATCGGCAACATGGACTGGAGCCAGGTGATGGTGCTCCCCGGTCTCGCCGCCAGCGGTGGTGCGCTGCTCTTCGGCGTCAACGCCTGGTGCCTGGACGGCCGCGGGGCCGTGTGGCGCGAGACGCTGCCGGTGGACCCGCGGGTCACCTTCGCCGCCCGTACCCGGGTGGTCGCGGAGTCCCTGCTCGCCGTGGCCGGTCTGACCGTGCTGATGGCGAGCCTGCGCAACGGCGTCCCGCCGTTCTCGTACGCCTTCGCGCTGCTCGTGCTGACCGGGGTGGTGGTGCTGCAGGTCGTCGCGACCTCGATGCACTGGTCCGTACGTCGCCCGCACGCCGTGAACCTGTCCTCGCCGCGCGCCACCCCGGCGCCTCCGGCGCAGATGCTCGGGTACGCCGCCAAGCTGTCCCTGACCACGACGTTGACCGGCCTGCTGTTCGGCGGGCTGGGGATGGTCGGGGCGTGGTGGCTGACGGTTGCTGTTGCGCTGCCGTTCGTGGCGTGGTCGTCGTGGCGGTTGCTCCGCGCACGACGGGTGTGGCTGGACCCCGCCGCGCGGGCGCAGATCGCGTTGACCGTGGTGCCGTAGGCGTCGGGTGCGTCGGGTGCGTCGGGTGCGTCGGGCGCTTCATGCGTGGCGGGTGGGGGTCATACGTACCCGTCCCCGGGTGTCGCTGCGTCATACGAACCGACGCGTCGGAGGGTTCCGTCATACGTACCCATCCCGGGGCGTCGCTGCGTCATACGGATCCGCACCTATAGGTACGGATCCGCATGACGCAGGCACCCGAGACCCGCGAAACGTATGACGCACCCCGACCACCAAGCCGCGGACGGCCTCAGGCAGCGACGGGCTCGTCCAGGAACCTGCGGAAGGTGAACGCGGTGGCGATGACCACGACGGGCAGGGCCGCGACCACGCCGATGCAGCACGCAGCCAGGCCGGCGAGTACGACCAGGAAGCCGACGACGGCCAGCAGCACGGAGTCGCCGAGCCGGCCGGTCACCAACTGGTAGCTGGCCTTGATGGCCGCGAGCGCGTCGAGGTTCTTGTCGATGATGAAGTGCAGCGTGAACATCGTCAGCAGCGCGATCACCAGGCCCGGCAGGAAGCACAGCATGAAGCCGATCGACGTGGCGACCGACAGGATCAGCGTCGCCAGGATCAGCTGACCCCAGTTGAGGCCCTCCAGTGCCGTCTCGAGCTGGAAGGCGCGTCCCTGCGTCAGGCCGAGCGCCCCCTTCGTGACGACGGCCTGTCCGACCAGGCTGATCGCGAGCGTGGCCGCGTACTCGATGCCGCTGGCCAGGAAGTTCATTCCGCCGAACGGGTTGACGCTCGTGCTCCAGTTGTCGTCGCCCACGCCCATCGTCAGCGACGCCGACGCCCCGCCGGTGGCCAGGCCGACGACGATGCTGACCGCGATCGAGGCTCCCAGCCAGATGACCATGAGCAGCAGGATCGGGCCCACGTTCTCCGTGAACTTCCGCCAGCCGTACCCGATCGCCTCGCCCACGGCGTACGGCTGCGGGCCGGTCGGAGAGGGTGTGCCGTACGGCCCCGCCCCGTACGGACCGCCGCCGCCGGGCGGCTGCTCCCCGTAGGACGACCCCCCGTACGGCTGTCCGTACGAGGGCGGCTGCTGCCCGTAGCCCGGAGGTTCCTGCCCGCCCGGCTGCAGGGGGTTGCCGCCGTCGCCGGGGTCGGGCGAGGTGTTGTCGGGCGTGTCGTCGGTACCGCTCATCTCTCGTCCTCACTGTCGTCAGTTGGCCCAGCCTAGGGATCTCCTGCGCTCCGTACGGGCCCCAGCAGGAAAGTCTCGGCGTGTCCGACTGGATACCGGGTATGCATACGCGGTATACATATCCCGTCACGCACGGCTCCCGCCGCCGCGGACACCGATGACGGGGATGCCGATGTCGATCAGGCACGCGATGCTGGCCCTGCTGGAGCAGGGGCCCAAGTACGGGTACCAGCTCCGGCAGGAGTTCGAGGAACGCACGGGCGCCACGTGGCCGCTCAACGTCGGCCAGGTGTACACGACGCTGGGCCGCCTCAGCCGCGACGGACTCGTCGCCGCCGTCGACCACGGGGGTGCCGACGGTGGGGAGTCCGACCGGCAGGTGAGCTACGAGCTCACCGACGCGGGGCGTACGGAGGTGGCCGACTGGTTCGCCACCCCCGTGCCCCGCGAGCAGCCCGAACGCGACGAGCTCGCGATCAAGCTCGCCATCGCCGTCACCCTGCCCGGCGTCGACGTCGGCGTACTGATCCAGCGCCAGCGGGCGACCACGATGGCCGCCCTGCAGGAGTACACCCGCCTCAAGCGCAAGGCCGGGGTCGACGCGACCGCCGCCCCGGACCTGGCGTGGAGCCTGGTCCTCGACTCCCTGGTCTTCGAGACCGAGGCCGAGCTGCGCTGGCTCGACCACTGCGACACCCGACTGCGCCGCATCGCCGCCAGCCGCCGCGAGGTCGCTCCCGCCTCGCCCAGCCCGACCACCCCGACCAGGCCCAGCGCCACCCTCAGCACCTCGCCCGAGAACGACCCGGAGGCACGATGAACGCCGTACTGCACCTCGACAACGTCATCCGCACCCACGGCCAGGGTGCCACCGAGGTCCACGCGCTGCGCGGGGTCTCGCTCAGCGTGGCCAGCGGCGAGCTCGTCGCCGTGATGGGGCCGAGCGGGTCCGGCAAGTCCACCCTGCTCAACCTCGCCGGCGGCCTCGACCGGCCGACCGCAGGGGAGGTCACGGTCGCCGGCACGGCGCTGGGCTCCCTGGACGGCACCGGCCTGGCGCGCGTACGTCGCAACGCCGTCGGGTACGTCTTCCAGGACTACAACCTCATCCCCGCGCTCACCGCCGCCGAGAACGTCTCGCTGCCGCGCGAGCTCGACGGCCAGCGTGCCCGCGACGCGCGCGCCGACGCCGTGGCCGCCCTCGAGCGGGTCGGTCTGGCCGACCTGGCCGACCGGTACCCCGACGACATGTCCGGCGGGCAGCAGCAGCGGGTCGCCATCGCCCGGGCCATCGTCGGCGAGCGCCGCCTGGTCCTGGCCGACGAGCCCACGGGCGCGCTCGACACGGAGACCGGCGAGGGCGTGCTCCGGCTGCTGCGCGAGATCTGCGACAACGGCGCGGCCGGCGTCCTGGTCACCCACGAGGCGCGCCACGCCGCCTGGGCCGACCGGGTCGTCTACCTCCGCGACGGCGTCGTCGTCGACGGTGACTCCGGCTCGACCCCCGACTCGCTGCTGGGCGCCGAGGTCCTCGGATGAGCGCCTGGCTCCCCGCGCTGCGGATCGCCACCCGCGACGGGCTGCGCCACAAGGCGCGCTCCCTGCTGGTGCTCCTGATGGTCGCGCTGCCCGTGCTCGCCGTCACCGTGCTCGCGGTCCTCGTCCGTACGGTCGACGTCGACGAGGTGGAGGGGATCGACCGCACGATGGGGTCGGCCGAGGCGATGCTGGAGTTCACCGGCCTCCGGATCGACCGGCAGCCGCCCTCGCCGCAGGAGTTCGGTTACGCCGGCGAGGCCGAGGTGGAGCGGCCCACGCAGGCGCAGGTCCTGGCTGCTCTCGGCCAGGGCTCGAGGCTGGTGGAGTACCGCCGCGGCGACTACACCCGGATCGCCGTGGACGACCGTGCCGTCGACGTCGCGCTCATCGAGGTCGACCTGGCCGACCCGGTGGCCGAAGGTCTCTTCG
>NZ_JBJEHY010000185.1:0-26345 GCF_051876515.1 Nocardioides sp.
GGGCCGAGATCACCACCTACGAACCGGGCGGCGCGCTGCCCGAGTGGCTGGCCACGGGGGCGGGCGCTCCCGACTCGTACTGACGGGCCGGGTCAGCGCCGCAGCAGGCGTGCGGCCTCGGCGGCCCAGTACGTCAGCACCGCGTCGGCACCGGCGCGGCGGATCGAGGTGAGGGTCTCCAGGATCGCCGCCTCCCGGTCGATCCAGCCGCGCTCGGCGGCCGCCTCGACCATCGCGTACTCGCCGGAGATGTTGTACGCCGCCACCGGCACGTCGACGGCGTCACGCACGCGGCGCAGCACGTCGAGGTAGGCCAGGGCCGGCTTCACCATCACCATGTCCGCCCCCTCGGCCACGTCGAGGAGCGCCTCGCGCACGCCCTCGACCGCGTTGGCGGCGTCCTGCTGGTACGTGCGCCGGTCCCCCTCCAACGAGGAGTCCACCGCCTCACGGAACGGGCCGTAGAAAGCGGAGGCGTACTTCGCCGAGTACGCCAGGATCGCCACGTCGGTGAACCCCTCGGCGTCCAGCGCCGCGCGGACCACCCGGACCTGGCCGTCCATCATCCCGCTGGGGCCGACCACGTCGACGCCCGCACGGGCCTGGGCGAGCGCCATCTCGGCGTACAGCGCGAGGGTCGCGTCGTTGTCCACCGCACCCTGGGGCGTCAGCACGCCGCAGTGGCCGTGGTCGGTGAACTCGTCGAGGCACAGGTCGCCCATCACCGGCAGCGCGTCGCCGACCTCGGCGGCCACGTCCGCGATGGCGACGTTGAGGATGCCGTCCGGGTCGAGGGCACCGGAGCCGGTGGCGTCCTTGGTCGTCGGCACGCCGAACAGCATGATCCCGCCCAGCCCGAGCTCGGCCGCCTCCGCCGCCGCACGCCTGAGGGAGTCCCGGGAGTGCTGGACCACGCCCGGCATCGACGAGATGGGCAACGGCTCACCGGCCCCCTCACGCACGAACACCGGGAGGATCAGCTGCCGCGCCTCGACGGAGGTCTCCGCGACCAGCCGCCGCAGGGCGGGCGTACGCCGCAGGCGTCGCGGCCGTACGACCGGTCGCAGCTGCTCGTGGATGCCGGCGCCGGGCTCGGGAGAGGTGCTCACCCGAGCCAATCTAGTCCGCCCGGCCGCACCGTCGTACGCCGCCCGGAACGTGCGACGGTCCGGCCGCTGGAGCGACCGGACCGGAGCACGTTGCTGTCTGCGTCAGACCGCGAGGGTCACTTGGCCCGGGCCTTGCGACGGCCCGACGGGGTGCGCTCGCTGGGACGCGTCACCTGCTCGCCCGCCTCGACCATGGCGGTGCGGCGGGCCGCGCCGAAGTCGGCCAGGGCGTCCACCAGGACGTCGACGTCGGGCTTGGAGGCCATCACGTCGACCCGCAGGCCGTGCTCCTCGGCCGTCTTGGCCGTGGCCGGCCCGATGACGGCGATGATCGTCGAGGGGTGCGGCTTGCCGGCGATGCCGACGAGGTTGCGCACCGTGGAGGACGAGGTGAACACGACCGCGTCGAACTTGCCGGTCTTGATCGCGTCGCGCGTGGGCGCCGGCGGCGGGGTGGCCCGCACCGTGCGGTACGCGGTCACGTCGTCGCACTCCCAGCCCAGCTCGATCAGGCCGGCCACGAGGGTCTCGGTGGCGATGTCGGCGCGCGGCAGGAAGACGCGGTTGATCGGGTCGAGGAGCTCGTCGTACGGGGGCCACTCGGCCAGCAGGCCGGCCGCGGACTGCTCACCCGTGGGCACCAGGTCGGCACGCAGGCCCCAGGCCGCGATCGCCTCGGCGGTCTTGTCGCCCACCGCGGCGATCTTGAGGCCGGAGAAGGCACGCGCGTCCAGGCCGTACTCCTCGAACTTCTCGCGCACAGCCTTGACGGCGTTGACCGACGTGAACGCGATCCACTCGTAGCGGCCCTCGACGAGACCGCGCACGGCCTTGTCCATCTGCAGCGGGTTGCGCGGCGGCTCGACCGAGATGGTGGGCACCTCCTCGGGCACCCCGCCGAACTCGCGCAGGCGGCGCGAGAGCGAGCCGGCCTGCTCCTTGGTGCGCGGCACCAGCACGCGCCACCCGAAGAGCGGCTTGGTCTCGAACCACGACAGGGTCTGGCGCAGGTCGACGACGTTGCCCACCACGATGATCGCCGGCGGCTGCACCCGGGCGGCGCGCACGTCGGCGGCCACGTTGGCGAGCGTGGAGATGACGGTGGACTGCTCGGTGGTGGTGCCCACGCGGGTCACCGCGACCGGGGTCTCCGCGGAGCGACCGGCCGCGACCAGCGCCTTGGCGGTCTCACCGATGGAACCGACGCCCGAGAGCAGCACCAGGGTGCGGTTGTCGGCGTACTGGCTCCAGTCGACCTTGTCGCCGCAGGTGACGACGGCGACCTCGCGGTTCGACTTGGTGGTCAGCGGGATGCCGGCGTACGCGGGGACCGCGGAGACAGACGAGACGCCGGGGACGATCTCGAAGCCGATGCCGGCCTTGACGCAGGCCTGCGCCTCCTCGGGGCCCGAGGCATACACGAAGGGGTCGCCGGTCATCAGGCGCACCACGCGCGACTTCTTGCCGTGCTTGGTCACCACCCGGGCTCGGGAGGCGTGGGTCAGCGGCTGGCCGTCGTCGCCGAAGCCGCCGTCGACGAAGACCGGTCCCTGCTCGGGCTGGCCGGACTCGACCTCGGCCTCGGTGAGGACCGGGAGGCCCAGGACCGAACGCACCAGGTCGACGTGCTCGGGGGACTCGGTCACGACGACCTCGGCCTCACGCAACAGCTCCACCGCCCGCATCGTCAGCAGGCCCGGGTCGCCCGGACCACTGCCCACGAACGACACCCATCCCGGGAGGGGCGTGGTGCCGGTGCTGGCGGTCTGGCCATTTGCTCGCGTCATGCCTGCTGCTTCCTCACTGGTGCTTCCATCAGTTCCGCGGCGCCGTCCGCGAGCATCTCGCCCGCCAGGCTCCGTCCGAGGGTCTCGGCCGCATCGACCGGACCTGTGGTGCTCCTTCGCACCGAGAGCGCGCCGTCCTCGGACATGGCGACCGCTCTGACCCACAACTCGGGGCCTTCCTCCCCCTCGACGACCTCCGCGAGCGCACCGAGAGGCGCGGAGCACCCCGCCTCGAGAGCGGCGAGCAGGGCCCGTTCGGCCGTGACCGCCGCCCGCGTGGGGGCGTCGTCGAGCTGGGACAACAGGGCCACGAGGTCGGCGTCACCGCTGCGACACTCGACGGCCAGGGCTCCCTGTCCGGGAGCGGGGAGGATCTGGAGGGGGTCGACGACCTCGGTGACCTCGTCGAGGCGACCCAGGCGCGCCACCCCGGCGCGGGCCAGCAGGACGGCGTCGTACTCGCCGTCGCGGACCTTGCGGATGCGGGAGTCGACGTTGCCGCGGATGCCGGCGATCTCGACGCCCAGGCCGAGCGCGGCCAGCTGGGCGTGGCGGCGCGGCGACCCTGTGCCGACGCGGCTGCCGGGGCCGAGCTCCCCCAGGGTGAGGCCGTCGCGCGCGACCAGCACGTCGCGGGGGTCCTCCCGCGGCGGCGTCGCCACCAGCGTGATGCCCTCGGCGGGGTACGTCGGGAGGTCCTTGAGCGAGTGCACGGCGAGGTCGACCTCGCCGGCCAGCAGCGCCTCGCGCAGGGCGGAGACGAAGACGCCCGTGCCGCCCAGGGAGGCCAGCGGGGCCGCGGTGTTCGTGTCGCCCTCGGTGCTGATGTGGACCAGCTCGACCTCACGGCCCAGACGCTCGCGGATCGTGTCGGCCACGTGGCCGGACTGGGTGGTGGCCAGCGTGGAGGCACGCGTGCCCAGACGCAGCGGACGCTCAGTCATCGAGGTCACCTCCCAACGGGCGGGTGACCGCCTCGACGGTGTCCGACGACAGGGAGAACAGCTCGGCGAGAGCGTCGGCGTACGAGACCGCCGTGGTGTCGGCGAGCTCCTTGACCCGGACCGTCGGCTGGTGCAGGAGCTTGTCCGCGACCCGGCGCACCGTGTTGAGCACCTCGGCGGCGACGTCCTCGTCGAGGCCGGGGACCCGGCTGGTGAGGCGCTCCATCTCGGCGTCGACGACGTCGGAGGCCATCGAGCGCAGCGCGACGACGGTGGGGGTCACCTTCGCCTGGCGGCGGGCGCGGGTGAAGTCACTGATCTCGGCGGCCACGATGCGGCGCACGTCGGCGACGTTGCGCGCACCGTCGGTCTCCTGCAGCTCGTGGGCGAGCCGCTCGAGGCCGGTGAGGCTGACGCCGGGGAGCGTGGCCACCTCGGGCGCGACGTCGTGCGGGAGGGCCAGGTCGATGACGTGCAGCTCACCGGCGTCGGACGGACGGGCGGCGGTCACCATCTCGGCGGTGACGAGCAGCCCCCGCGCGCCGGCGCAGGTGATGAGGACGTCGGCGGAGGCGATCTCGGCGCCCAGGTCGGCCAGGTCGGCGGCACGCACGCCGTACTCGCGGGCGAGCCTGTCGGCGTTGGCGCGGGTGCGGTTGACCACGACCACCGAGGCGGCGCCCTGACGGGTCGCGGTCGCGGTCGCCAGCGAAGCCATGGAGCCCGCCCCGACGATCACCACGCGGCGACCTCGTACGCCCTCGCCGCCGACGGCGTGCGCCAGGGCGGCCGTGACCAGCGACGGTGCGGCCGAGTCGATGTCCGTCTCGGCGTGGGTGCGCTTGCCGACGCGCAGCGCCTGCTGGAAGAGCGTGTTGAGGGAGGCGCCGACGGTGCCCTCCTCCTGGCCGACCCGCAGGCCGGTCCGCACCTGGCCGAGGATCTGGCCCTCGCCGACGACCATCGAGTCGAGCCCGGAGGCGACCTGGAAGAGGTGGGAGACCGCGCCGTCGTCGTAGTGGACGTACAGGTGGGGCAGCAGCGCCTCGAGCGGGCCGGTGGCCTGGCGCAGCACCAGGCGCGAGATCTCCTCGACGGTGCCGTGGAAGCGGTCCACCGAGGTGTAGATCTCCAGCCGGTTGCAGGTCGCGATCACGGCCGCCTCGGTAACGTACTCGGAGTCGACCGCGTCGGCGAGCAGCTTGCGTGCGTCGTCGCGGTCGAGGGCGAGC
The DNA here is from genome assembly GCF_051876515.1 of Nocardioides sp. Classification (GTDB taxonomy): domain Bacteria; phylum Actinomycetota; class Actinomycetes; order Propionibacteriales; family Nocardioidaceae; genus Nocardioides. Next base: position 5,073 of record NZ_JBJEHY010000185.1, read on the forward strand.
TGCTCGAGGAGCGCCACCGGCGCCGTCTTGTGGGAGATGCCCACGACCAGGACGCTCATCGCGCCACCTCCACGTCCGAGTCCGAGTGCACGACCGCCTTGCGCTGCTCGTGGTACGCGAGGATCTGCAGCTCGGTGGAGAGGTCCACCTTGCGCAGGTCGACACCCTCGGGCACCGAGAGCAGGGCGGGGGCGAAGTTGAGGATGCTGGTGATGCCCGCGGAGACCATCCGGTCGGCAACGTCCTGGGCCGCGCCCGCAGGCGTGGCGATGACGCCGATGGAGACGCCGTGCTCGGCCACGACCGTCTCGAGGTCGTCGAACGGGCTCACCTCGAGCCCGGCGACCTGCTCGCCGTGGCGGGCGGCGTCGGCGTCGAGGAGGGCCACGACCCGGAACCCGCGCGAGCGGAAGCCGGAGTAGTTGGCCAGCGCGTGACCGAGGTTGCCGATGCCGACGATGACGACGGACCAGTCCTGGGTCACGCCGATCTCACGCGCGATCTGGTAGCGCAGGTACTCGACGTCGTAGCCGACACCGCGGGTGCCGTAGCTGCCGAGGTACGAGAGGTCCTTGCGGAGCTTGGCGCTGTTGACGCCGGCGGCGGTGGCCAGCTCCTCGCTGGAGCAGGTCTCGGTGCCCTGGTCGGCCATCAGGGTGAGCGCTCGCAGGTACACGGGCAGTCGCGCGACGGTGGCCTCGGGAATCTCCCGGGCGCTGTCGGGTCTGGTCCGTGCGGTCACTGCTCTGCTCTCCAGCCACCCCGAACGAATGGGACCTCGGGCACAGCACGAGATGGGGGCGCAGGACTCCCCCGTCGAGATCGGGTGACCTGCCCACTCTAGGAGTTTGTGAACGCGAGAACAAACCGAGCAGAACGGCGCCTAGCACATGTGACGAGAGCCACTCCGGCCGGGGTTGCCCACGGCTGCTCAGCGTGCAAGTGCCGCCCTCAGACGCGCCTCGTCGACGCGGAAGAAGTCGTGCCGGCGGCCGTCGACCCAGGTCACGGGGATCTCCTCGCCGTAGCTGTCCTCCAGCTCGGGGTCGGTGCTGATGTCGACCTCCACCCAGCTCTCCCCCAGGTCGTCGCAGACACGTGCCACGACCTCCACCGCCACCTCGCACAGGTGGCAGCCGGGGCGGGTGTGGACCAGGACGCGCGGCCCGGCCCCGGTCCCGGCCGGGGAGCTCACGGCAGGATCTCCAGGGCGCGCCGACGCTCCACCCCGCGCAGCCGCCCGCGGTGCACCCCGCCGGAGGCCGAGCGCGGCAGCTCGTCGGTGAGCTCGACCCGGCTCGGCTGCTTGAAGCGGGCCAGCCGCGACCGTGCCGCCTCGGCGAGCTGCTCGCGCAGCGCGTCCGGGTCGGCGCCGGGGGCGCAGACGTACGCGACCACGCTGTGGCCGGTCCCGGCGTCCTCGGCCGCCACGACGGCGACTCCGGTGACGCCGGGCACCGAGGCCAGCACCTCCTCGACCTCGGAGGGGTACACGCTGAACCCGGAGACCGTGATGACCTCCTCGACCTTGTCGAGCACGACCAGGTCGCCGCCGACGTCGAACCAGCCGACGTCACCGGTGCGCCACCAGCCGTCCGCACCCGGACCGTCCTGGCCGTCGGGCCAGTAGCCGCTGAACAGGTTGTCGCCCCGGATCTCGATCTCGCCGGGGTCCTCCCCGGTGGTGGCTCCGCCGGCCTCGTCGACGACGCGGACCTCGACGCCCTCCAGCGGCACGCCCGCCGACCCCGGCCGGGGGTGCGGGCTGCCCAGGGTGGAGGTGACGACCGGCGACGCCTCGGTGAGGCCGTACCCCTGCTGGATCTCCAGCCCGGTGCGCTCGCGGAACTCGGCGATCACCGACGCCTCCAGCGTCGAGGAGCCCGACAGGACCAGCCGGACCGGCCCGAGGCGCTCCTTGAGGTGGTCGGCGCGCAGCCAGTGCGCGAAGACGGGTGGCGCGACCGGCAGGACGCTGCACGCCTCGTCCTCGACCAGGTCGAGCACCGCGTACGGGTCCCAGCGCTCCACCAGCACGAGCCGGGCCCGGGCGTAGAGCACCGCTCCGAGGACGGCGTTGAGGCCGTACACGTGGAACAGCGGCAGCGCCCCCAGCACCACGTCGTCACCGTGCATCGTCGCCGGCTCGATCGTCGCGGCCTGGCGCAGGTTGGCCATCAGCGCGCGGTGGGTCACCATCGCCGCCCGCTGCCCGGCGGGGGTGGAGGTGTACAGCAGCGCGGCCAGCTTCTCGGGGTCCTGCAGCGCCGGCACCGGTGCTCCCGAGGCGGCGTGCACGTCGTCGAAGGTGATCTCCCCCGGCACCGGGTCGGTGCCGATGGCCACCACGATGGGGCGGCCGGCCCGGGCGACCAGGTCGGCGTCGAGGCCGACGCCCTGGGCCGCGTCGGGCCCCTCCAGCGCCGTCACCAGCATGGCCACGGCCTCGCGCACGGCGGGCAGGGAGTGCTCGTCGGCGATCACCAGGCGGCTGCCGGAGTCGGCGATCATCCGCGCCACGTCGAGCGCGGGCGAGGCCGGGTTGACCGGTACGGCGACCACCTGGGCGCGCAGGACACCCAAGTAGGAGGTGACGAACTCGATCCGGTTGCCCAGCGCCAGCATGACCCGCTGGCCGGCCCGCACGCCCACGCCCGCCAGACCGCTGGAGATGCTCGCCACCTCGTCCTCGAGCTGCTGCCAGGTGATGGACCGCCCGGAGCTCTCGACGAGCGCCCTGCGCTCGGGGACGTCCTGTGCAGCGGCCGCCACGAGGTCGGAGATGTCGTGCACCATGGCGTGATCCTTCCACACCGGTCCAGTTGTTCACCCCGAGCGCGTGCTGCGTTCAACCGCGAGCCTCCCGGAGTTCGGGACCGGCACCTGCGCACCAACTACGCTGAGGTGTGTGACCACTCGTTCGCGTCGCCGCGTCAACCTCAGGACCCGCTCCACGCTGGCCGGGGAGGCCGCTGCCGCGAGCGCCGAGGTCGAGCACGCCCTGTCGGTGCCGGCCAACGTGCAGGCCGCCGCCTTCTTCGACGTCGACAACACAGTCATGCAGGGCGCCAGCATCTTCCACCTCGCCAAAGGTCTGTACCGGCGCAAGTTCTTCACCACCCGCGAGATCGCCGGCGCCGCCTGGAAGCAGGCCTACTTCCGCCTCGCCGGGGTCGAGGACCCCGAGCACGTCGCCGAGGCCCGCGCCTCCGCGCTGGCGTTCATCGCCGGGCACACCGTCGCCGAGCTGGAGGAGCTCGGCGAGGAGATCTTCGACGAGGCGATGGCGCACCGGATCTGGCCCGGCACCCGGGCCCTGGCCCAGTGGCACCTCGACGAGGGACAGCGCGTCTGGCTCGTCACCGCCGCACCGATCGAGATCGCCTCGATCATCGCCCGGAGGCTCGGCCTGACCGGGGCCCTGGGCACCGTGGCGGAGCGGGAGGACGGCGTCTACACCGGCCGGCTGGTCGGCGACATGCTGCACGGGCCAGCCAAGGCGGAGGCCGTCAAGGCGCTCGCCGTGCGCGAGGGGCTCGACCTGGCCCAGTGCTCGGCGTACTCCGACTCGTACAACGACCTGCCGATGCTCTCGCTGGTCGGCGACCCGTGCGCGATCAACCCCGACGCCAAGCTGCGCGCGCACGCCCGCTCGGCGGGGTGGAGGATCCGCGACTACCGGACCGGCCGCAAGGCGGTCCAGATCGGGCTCGCCACCGCGGGGGCCGCGGCCGTGGCCGGGGCCGTCGCGGGCGCGGTGACCACCGGGATCGCCTCGCGCAACCGCCAGGGCGGCTGACCCAGCCCCACCCCGGCCGCGTGCAACCGCACGTGCAACTGGGGGTGACAGACGGGCGGGGCTTCCCTAGATTGGCTCGGAGCCGCACGCCTGCTCGGGAGGCAGCCGATGATCGTCGACGAGAAGACCGCGCCCGCACGCGGGTCAGCGCCCAGACGGGCCGCGACCGTGGACCCGACCCCGCCACCCCCGGTGCCCGCGGCGCTGCACCGGCACTCGGCGACGATGGTCGACCGGGCCCGTACGGGCGACGGGGCGGCGTTCGACCACCTCGTGGCCCGCCACGTCGACGACGTGCACTCCTTCCTCTTCCACCGCACCGGGTCACTCACCTCGGCGGAGGAGCTCACCCGTGAGCTGTTCACCTCGGTGCTGCGCTCCATGAACACGTTCCGGTGGACGGGCGTCGAGTTCGGCCCCTGGCTGCTGCGACGTGCCCGGCAGCTCACCGACCAGCTCCGCGACACCGACCTGGCTCCCGCCGGTCACCTCGGCCCGCTGGCCGACCTCGGTGCCGCGCAGCGCGACTGCCTGCTGCTGCGCTTCGTCCTGGGCTGGGCCGTGCCCGAGAGCGCCCAGGCGCTGGGGCGCGGCCAGTGGGCGACCCGCCAGCTGCAGCTGGCGGCGCTCGTCGCCCTCTCCACCCTCGACGACGCTCAGCGTCCCCGGGCGCTCGACGTGCTGCGCCGCGAGGCGTCGACCGCGCACCACGCCGACGCCTTCGACACCCAGCTCAGCGTTCCCCGCCAGCGTGGGCGACGCGCCGAGGGGCCGTACGAGGAGCTCCGCGACCTGGTCGTCGAGCTGCGGCAGACCCCGGGGGTGACGCCACGCGAGGAGTTCGTGGACGCCCTGCGCGCCGACCTGCTCGCGCTGGCCACCGACGTGCTGCTCGAGGTGCCGGCACCGGCGCCCGAGGCGGACGTCCGACCCCGGTCCGAGGCCCTGCGCCCCGGACGCTCGGGCCCGTCCCGCCCGCTGGTCCTGGGCGTGGTCGCCAGCGCCGTCGCCGCCCCCTTCCTAGCCTGGGCGGTGGGTACCTCCGCCCCGGGCGACCTGCTGCACCCCGGGAAGGCGGCGCTGGAGTCGGTCCAGATGGCCGGCGCCGAGGACGACTCCGAGGCCGGACAGCTCCTGCTCGAGCACGCCACCGCCCGCCTGGATGAGGTGCGGTCGCTGGTCGCGGACGGCGACCTCGCCCGGGCCCGCAGCACCCTGGGCACCTTCTCCCTCCAGGCGGCCGAGGGCGAGCGCCTGCTGAGCCGCTCCGGCACGGACGCCGACTACCAGGCGCTGCGCTGGTTCGCGCACGACGCCATCGAGGCCCTGGGCTCCCTGGGCAGCACGGCGGCGCTCTCCGACGACGTCGCCACCGCGACCGAGCAGGTCACCGAGACGGACGTACGCGCGGCGACGGCGTGCGCCACCTGCACCGCGCAGGAGTGAGCCGGCCCCGGCCGCGACGACCGGTCGGCTCAGAAGAAGACGTGCTGGCGCTCGCGCAGCAGCGAGTAGAGCGTCTGCTGGATCGTCTCGCGCACCTGGTCGGTGACGTTGAAGACGAGCATCGGGTCCTCGGCCTCGAGGGTGTCGTACGCGTCGGTGCGGATCGGCTCACCGAACTCGAGCAGCCACTTGGACGGCAGCGGCACCATGCCGAGCGGGCCGAGCAGCGGGAAGAACGGTGTGATCGGGATGTACGGGACGCCCAGCAGGCGGGCCAGCGAGGGCACGTTGCCGACCAGGGGGTAGATCTCCTCGGCCCCGACCACCGACAGCGGGATGATCGGTACGCCGGTGCGCAGCGCCGCGGAGACGAACCCGCCGCGGCCGAAGCGCTGCAGCTTGTACCGCTCACTGAACGGTTTGCCGATCCCTTTGAACCCCTCCGGCCACACGCCGAGGAGGTGACCGCCGGACAACATCCGCTCGGCGTCCGCGTTGCAGGCCAGGGTGGCGCCGGCCTTGCGGGCCAGCGACGAGACGACCGGCATCTTGAAGACCAGGTCCGCTCCCAGCGGCCGCAGGTGGCGGCCGGTGTGGTCGTGGATGGTCAGCAGCGTCATGAGCGCGTCGACGGGCAGGGTGCCGGAGTGGTTGGAGACGACCAGGGCGCCGCCCTCGGCGGGGATGTTCTCCAGGCCGCGGACCTCGATGCGGAACCACTTCTGGGCGATCGGGCGCAGGATCGCCATGAGCAGCGTGCGCGTGACCTCCTCGTCGAAGCCGTACTCGTCGACGACGTAGTCGCCCTCGACCCGGCGGCGCAGGGAGGCCACGAACTGGGCGAGGCGCGGCTCCCACTCGGCACCGAACACCTCGCGGGCGCCGGTCTGCAGGGCCGCCAGCCAGTCGCCGACCGGGATGCCGCCCAGCGGGTGGCGGTCCGCGGTCGTGGTCGAGGAGGTGGTGGAGCCGCTGGAGGAGCCGGCGTGCGCCTGGCGGGCGGTGGCGATGTCGACGACGTCCAGGTCGACCGCCTCGCCCGAGGCAGGCGGTGCCGGGGCCGCCGCGGCGTCAGGCTGGGCTGCGGCCGGGGCGGTGCGCGGCGCGGCCTTCCGGGCACTGGGGGCGGCAGCCTTCCTGGGGCTCGTGGCGCTGGTCTTCTTGGTGGTCGCGGCACCCGACGCGGCGGCGCGCTTGGCGGGCTTCGAGGGAGCCTGGGCGGCGGCCTTGGTCGATGCGGTCGCCGGCGTGGCGTCCGCAGCCTTCTGGGCTGCGGTCTTCACGGCAGCGGTCTTCTTCGCGTCAGCGGTCTTCTTCGCGTCAGCGGTCTTCTTCGCGGCAGCGGTCTTCTTCGCGGCGGCGGTCGTACGGGCCGGGGCCTTGCCGCCGGAGGCGCGGACGCCCGGTCCGGCGAGGCCGCGGGCGGCGGCCGACGGCTTGGCGCGGCCCGAACCGCGTCCGGGACGACCGGTCGTGCCGATCGGGATGATCTCCGCGTCAGACATGCTCAGCCCCCTTGCTCGACGACCCCTTCGGACGTGGCGCCTGCGGGCGCGGGTCCACCCCGGCGAAGGCCGGCTCCGGCACCACGCCGTGCAGTGAGCGCGCGAACTCGGCGAACGCACCCGCGGTGGTGTGGCGCGGCTCGAAGCCGAGGATGGTGCGCATCCGGGTCGTGTCGACGCCGCGGCCGTACGTCAGGAAGCCGGTCTGCTCGCGGGAGAACTCGGAGACGCCCGCGTGGCGCAGCGTGGTCGCCAGCCGTCCCACGGCGAAGGCCGGCATCGGGACGCTCGGGCGACCCAGGCGGCGTACGGCCTGGCTGAGCAGCAGGACGCCGTCGCCGGCCACGTTGAACGTGCCGGGGACGCCCTGGACGGCCGCGTGGCGCAGCACGTCGAGGAGGTCGTCCTCGTGCAGGAACTGCAGCCGCGGGTCGTACCCAAGCACGGTCGGGATGACCGGGAGCCGGAAGTACGAGGTGATCGGACTGCTGACGTGCGCGCCGATCACGTTGGCCGCGCGCAGGGTCGTCACGGCGACGTCGGGGCGGCGACGCGCGAAGCCGCGGACGTACCCCTCGATCTCGTGGACGTCCTTGGCGTAGCCGGACGAGGGCAGGCGTTTGGCCCCCATGTCCTCGGTGAACATCGCCGGGTCGCGGGGGCTCGCGCCGTACACGGTGGTCGTCGACTTCACGACCAGCCGTTCGACGGAGGCGGCCTTCTGACAGGCCGCCAGGAGCTGCATCGTCCCGATGACGTTGAGCTCCTTCATCGTCCCGCGTCCACCGGCGGACCCGGGCGTCGCGATCACGCTCATGTGGACGACGGTGTCGACGTCCTCCTTGGCGATGACCTTCGCGATGACCGGGTTGCGGATGTCCGCGCGGACGAAGGAGACGTCACCGATGTCGCCACGTGGTGGAACCACGTCGACACCGATGACTCGGTCGATGGACGGATCGCTGGCCGCAGCGCGCGCAAACCTGCGCCCGATGTCCCGGGAGATCCCGGTGACCAGCAAGACCCGTCCCATGACCGGGACTTACTTCCCGAGCTTGCGGCGCTGCACTCGCGTCTTCTTGAGGAGCTTGCGGTGCTTCTTCTTCGCCATGCGCTTGCGGCGCTTCTTGATGACAGAACCCACTGTCGAAACCTTTCCAACTACCTGCACGGCCGGGGATCCGGTGTGCCACCCCGGCAGGTGCCGGTGATCGCCTCAGCCTACTGTCCGCCGTGCGACACGACGGAATCGAGCGTCCGAATCGGACACCCGACGGACGTGGGCGTGGTCAGCCTGCGTTGTAGAAGCTCTTGCGCAGGTACTCGTTGACGTCGTCCTCGGTCACCCGGAAGGAGCGGCCGACGCGGACGGCGGGCAGGTCGCCACCGTGCACGAGGCGGTAGACGGTCATCTTCGAGACGCGCATCTTCGCAGCAACCTCGGCGATGGTCAGGAAGGCCATCTCGGAGATGTCGCTGGGGGGCTGTGCGGCCATGGTGCACCTTGCTTTCTCGTGGCCACGGCACCGGCTTCCCCACCGGTGTCACATACGTACCACTGCACGGGAATATAGGGGTGCAGGTGACCCGTGGGAAGAGGGTTACAGAAGAAACTTCTGGGACTTCGGCGTGTCGCGTTGATCCGGGGCCATTTTCATGGCAGTTGCGCGGCCTGGATCAGGGCATCGGGTCGAGCCCGTGGAGGGGGAAGACCTCCGTACGGGTGGCGTGCACCGCCCGGTCCAGCCAGGTGTCGGGGTCGTACCCGCCCGACCACGGGCGGTACGCCGGCGTGCGACCGTCCGTCATCCGGAAGGGTGCCGTACGACCGAGGTCCGTGGCAACGTAGTCGCGCCAGGTCAGCGGGGTGTCCAGAGCACTGTCGAGCGGGTTGCCGGCCACGATGGAGAGCAGGTGGGTCCACGCGCGCGGCACCACCTCGACCAGGGCGTAGCCCCCACCACCGGTCGCGACCCACCGGCCGCCGGAGACCTCGTGGGCCAGCTCGTGCATCTGCAGGTACGCCGCGCGCTGGCCGTCGATGCTGAGCATCATGTGCGCGAGCGGGTCCTCCATGTGGGAGTCGCAGCCGTGCTGGGTGACCAACACGTCGGGAGCGAACTCGCGCACCAGCGGGGGCACCACCGCGTGGAAGGCGCGCAGCCAACCTGCGTCGCCGGTGCCCGGGGGCAGCGCCACGTTGACCGCGGAGCCCTCGGCCCCGGGCCCGCCCACCTCGTTGGGGAAGCCGGTGCCGGGGAAGAGCATCTGGCCGGTCTCGTGCAGGGAGATCGTGAGCACCCGCGGGTCGTCCCAGAAGATCTTCTCCACCCCGTCGCCGTGGTGGACGTCGAGGTCGACGTACGCGACCTTCTCGGCGCCGTTGTCGAGGAGGTACTGGATGCCCACCGCGACGTCGTTGTAGATGCAGAAACCGCTCGAGCGGCCGGGCATCGCGTGGTGCAGACCACCGGAGATCGAGGCGCTGTGCAGGGACTCACCGGTCCAGACCTGCCGGAAGGCCTCGAGGCTGGCCCCCACGATGTGGGCGGAGGCCTCGTGCATGCCCGGGAAGACGGGGTCGTCGTCGCTGCCCAGACCACGGGACAGGTCGACCCAGCCGTCGATCGTGCCGGCCTTGGTGACCGCCTCGATGAGGGCTTCCTCGTGCACGGTGGCGATCTGCTCGGCGGTGGCCATGGGTGCCGGGACGACGCGGAGGCCCTCGAGGACGCCGAGCTCCTCGGCCAGGCGCATGGTCAGGTCCACGCGGACCGGGGACATCGGGTGCGAGGGCCCGAAGTTGTACTCGGTCAGCGACTTGTCGAACACGACGCTGGACTGGCCCTGACACTCCATGCGGCAGAACCTACCCCGGCCCGCGGCCGGGTGGGTGGCGGTCGTCACCACGTGGCACGACGAGCGACGAGCGGCGCGGCTCAGTCGCCGGGCGGCCGGTAGGCCCAGACCTCGGTCGGCGCGGGCGCCCGGTAGCCGTCGCCCTCCAGGTCGACACCGCCGACGGCCACGAGCCAGTCCCCGTCCCAGACGGCCGAGACCTCCGTGTCGACCTCCGCGCCCACCGGGCGCTGGATCCGCTGCCAGCGGTCGCCGGCGCCCAGGTCGACGACGAAGCCCGAGGTGGCCAGCCGCGGACCGTCCACCGCCTCCAGCGTCCACTGGGCGACCTCCCCGGGGACGTCGTCCGGCTCCGGGACGTCGAGTGCCGTCCACTCCCCGTCCGACGCCCGGACCCGACCGCCGGCGTCGTACCAACGGCCCCAGTTGTTGGTCGCGCCGCCGTCGGCCCTGCCCCACTCCAGACCGACGAACTCCGACCCCGTGAAGTGGGTGATCTCGCCGTACATCTCGGTCTCCAGGCGGCGCCAGGTGGCTCCGCGTCCGGCGCCCGCCATCACGTCGACGGCCGCGAGGGCGGGCTCGTCGGGAGCGGCGCCCCGCACCCACCCGGCCACCGCGGGCCCCGACGGTCCCGGCAGCAGACGAGCCGAGCGCAGGGACCCCGCGCGTGGGTACCGCCCGATCTGGGCCTGCTCGCCGGTCCGCGGGTCGAGGGTGAGCACCCGGCGCCCGTCCAGCACCCAGAGGGTCTCCCCGTCGGTCGCCACGTCGGAGGGGCCGGCCCCCAGCCGCGCCAGCGGTTCCACGCGCTCCCAGGAGTCCGCCTGCGGGTCGTAGGCCAGCCACTCGGTGCGCCAGACGCCGGCCCGCTCCACGTCCTGGGAGACCAGGACCAGCCCGTCGACCACCTGCGGCCGCAACCACCCGTCGGCGTACACCCGGGAGCCGCGCGGGAGGTCGGCGATCGTGCGCCAGGCCCCGGTCGCCGGGTCGTACGCCGCGCCGTCGCGCACCACGTGGCCCACCGGGCTCGCGCAGTCGGCCAGGGGCGGGCAGATGCTCCCGGTGTTCCCGCCGATCACGTACAACTCACCGCCCAGCTCCGCCAGCAACGGGTGGGTCCGGTCCGACAGCGGGAACCCCTCGATCCGGGTCCAGCCCGCGTTCGAGGCGTCCAACGGCTTCCCGCTCGCGGCCGTGGACTCCAGGACGGCCGGGTCCTCCGTCTCCGCGGGGTCGGAGCACCCCACCAGCAGGGAGGCGGTCAGGCCGAGGGTGAGACCGAGAGCCAGGGGCAGGGACGTACGTCGGCGCATGCGGCTCGGACGGGCCGCCGCGGGCCTCAGTTCCCGGCGAGCTCCACCGAGCGGTCGCGGGCGGCCTCCAGCGCGGCCAGGAACGCAGCCCGTACGGCACGGTCGTCCAGGGCGCGCAGGGCGGCCGCGGTGGTGCCGGCGGGCGAGGTGACGCGTTCGCGCAGCACGGTCGGGTGGTCGCCAGTCTCGCGCAGCATCAGCGCGGAGCCGACCAACGTCTGGGTGGCCAGCTCGGTCGCGACGTCACGCGACAGCCCCAGGTGCACGCCGGCCTCGACCATCGCGTCGGCGACGTAGAAGAGGTACGCCGGCCCGGAGCCCGACACGGCGGTGACCGCGTCCATCTGCGACTCCGGCACCCGGACCACGCGCCCCGACACCGCGAGCAGCGCCTCGGCGGTGTCGAGGTGGTCGTCGCTGCAGTGCGTGCCCGGCGACAGGGCCGCCATCCCCTCGCCGATGAGAGCGGGCGTGTTGGGCATGACCCGGGCCGCCGCGACCCCCTCGGGCAGGTGCGCCTCGATGGTGGCCAGGGTGACGCCCGCGGCGAGGGAGACGACCAGGGCGCCGGGTGCCAGCGCGTCGGCGATCTCGTCGAGGACGGCGACCACGTCACCGGGCTTGACCACCAGCAGCACCGTGGTGGCACCGGCGGCGGCCTCGCGGTTGGCGTGCACGTCCACGCCGTACCGCTCGGTCAGCTCGGCGGCACGCTCGGCACGCTTCTCCCCCACCAGCAGGGTGTCGGGGGCGTGGCCGGCTCGGACCAGGCCGGCGAGGATGGACTCGCCCATCACGCCGGCGCCGATGATCGCAGTCGTCATGGGCGCGATTGTGTCAGGTGCGCAGGTCGGAGGGCCCGGCGCCGCTCAGCGCCGCGAGACGAGCGAGCGCAGCACGAGGCGTACGTTGCGGGGCCGCTCCGCCAGACGGCGCATCACGTAGCCGTACCACTCGCGCCCGTAGGGCACGTAGACCCGCACCGACTCCCCCGAACCGACCAGGCGGCGCTGCTCGGCGGCGCGGACGCCGTACAGCAGCTGGAACTCGTACGTGCCCGGGCGCCGGCCGTACCGCGAGGCCAGCGCCTGGGCGATCCGCACCATCCGCGGGTCGTGGGTGGCGACCATCGGGTACCCCTGACCACCCATGAGGATCTTGAGGCAGCGGACGAACGCCTTGTCGACCTCGGCCCCGACCACGTGCGCCACGTCCGGCGCCTCCAGGAACGCGCCCTTGCACAGGCGCACCCGGGACCCCTCGTACGACAGCAGCCGGCAGTCCGACTCGGTACGCCGCAGCGCCGCCTGCAGGCACACGCCCGTCTCGGGGAAGTCCTTGCGGAGCTCGCGCAGCACCGCCAGCGTCGCGTCGGTGGTCGCGGAGGACTCCATGTCGAGGGTGACCGTCGAGCCGGCGTTGCGCGCGGCCCGGCAGATCTCGCGCGCGTGCTCCAGCACCACCGCGGCCCCGTCGCCCTCGAGCGACAACCCGATGGAGGTCAGCTTGAGCGACACCTCGACCCGGCGCCCCCAGCCGCGCGCGCCGAGCTGGGCCAGCGCCTCCTTGTACGTCTGCACGCTGGCGCGCGCCAGGTCGGGGTCCTCGACGTCCTCGCCGAGGAAGTCGACGGAGACCAGCATGTCCTCGTCGAGCAGCCCGGCAGCCACGTCCAGCACGTCGGAGACGCCCTCGCCGGGCACGTAGCCGGCGACGGCACGCGAGGTCAGCGGCAGCGCGGACACCGCACGGCGCACCCCGTCGTTGCGCGCCAGGAAGAGGATCACGGGGCGGAGCAACGGCATGCGACCACGGTACGCGTCGGGCGTGGCTCAGGCGGTACGGCGCTGCAGGGTCGCGGCGCCCAGGCAGAGCACCACCACCGCCCACGCGACGACGACCGCGAGGTCGCGCCACACGTCACCGGTGCCGGTCTGCGTGGCCAGGGTCTGCATCGCGTCCACCGCGAACGACAGCGGCAGCACGTCGCCCACCGCCTCGAGCACCCGCGGCATCGACTCGCGCGGCACCAGCAGGCCGCACAGGAGGATCTGCGGCACGACGACCGCGGGCATGAACTGGACGGCCTGGAACTCGGTCCGCGCGAACGCGCTGACGAAGAGGCCCAGGGCGGTGCCCAGGACGGCGTCAGCGACCGCGACCACCCCCAGCAGCCACACCGGCCCGGCGATCTCCAGCCCGAGCAGACCCACGCTGACCCCGACGGCCAGCAGCGACTGCAGCGCCGCGAGGAGCGCGAAGGCGAGCGCGTACCCGGCCAGGAAGTCGCCGCGGCCCATCGGCATCGCCAGCAGCCGCTCCAACGTGCCGCTGGAGCGCTCACGCAGGGTGGTGACGCTGGTGATCAGGAACATCACGAAGAACGGGAAGATCGCCAGCAGCGCCGGGCCGATCCGGTCGAACAGCGCGCCGGGGACGTCGGAGTACATCCACCACAGCACCGTCATCAGGATCGTGGGCAGCAGCAGGAGCATCGCCAGGCTGCGGTGGTCGCGGCGCATCTGGCGCAGCACCCGGGCGGCGACGGCGAGCGTGATCCGGGGGTTCACGACGCCTCCTCGACGATGCGCAGGAACGCCTGCTCCATCTCGGTGGTGCCGGTGCGTGCCAGGATCTCCGCGGGCGCCCCGTCGGCGATGATCTCGCCCTGGCGCATCAGGAGCAGGCGGTGGCAGCGGCTCGCCTCGTCCATCACGTGGCTGGAGACCAGGACCGCGGCCCCGGCGTCGGCCAGCCGGTGGAACAGCCCCCACAGCTCGGCGCGCAGCACCGGGTCGAGGCCGACGGTGGGCTCGTCGAGGACCAGCAGGTCGGGCTCGCCGAGCAGCGCCACGGCCAGGCTCGCGCGCGACCGCTGCCCGCCGCTGAGCGTCCCCACGACACGGTCACGCTCACCGACCAGGCCGACCGTCTCGACGACCTCGTCGACCCGGGCCGTACGCGCCGCGCCGGAACGTGCCCCGACGCCCAGGACGCGGGCGAAGAAGGAGAGGTTCTCGGCGACCGTGAGGTCGTCGTACACGCTGGCGGCCTGGGTGACGTACCCGATGCGGCTGCGCAGGCCGGCCGACCCCGCGGGCAGGCCGGCGACGGTGACCTCACCACCGGCGACCTTCTGCACGCCCACGACCGAGCGCAGCAACGTGGTCTTGCCGCAGCCGCTGGGGCCGAGGAGGCCAGTCACGCCGGCACCGACGTCGAGGTCGAGGCCGCGCAGCACGTCGACCGCACCGCGCCGCACCTGCAGCCCGCGGATCTGGACCATCTCGCCCACGTGGTGCCTCCTCGCCCAGCCCCCGCGGGCTGCTCAGACGCGCTGCGGCTGGGTCTGACCCAGGTGCAGACGCGCGAACTCCAACGACTCGCGCAGGTCGGCCTCGCGCTGGGCGCGGTCCGCCGCGCGGCGGGTGTTGATCTCCAGCACCACGTGCCCGGTGAAGTCGCGCTGCGCGAGGTGCTGCAGGAAGGCCGCCGCCCCCATCGAGCCGCGGCCCGGCACCAGGTGCTCGTCCTTGGCGGAGCCGTTGCCGTCGGTGAGGTGGATGTGCCGCAGGCGGTCGCCCATCCGCTCCGCCATCGAGATCACGTTGCTGCCCGCGATGGAGGCGTGCGAGAGGTCGATCGTGGTGTTGGCGTACGACTCGCGGCTGGGGTCCCAGTGCGGCGCGTACATCTCCATCGAGCGCGACGAGGCGCGCCACGGGTACATGTTCTCCACCGCGAACGCGAGGCCGGTGCTCTTCTCCAGCCGGGCGATGCCCTCCACGAAGGTGGCGGCGTACTCGCGCTGCCAGCGGAACGGCGGGTGCACCACCACGACGTCGGCGTCGACGGCGTGGGCGAGCTCGGCGGAGCGCTCGAGCTTGCCCCACGGGTCGGTGCCCCAGACCCGCTGGGTGAAGAGCAGGCACGGCGAGTGGATCGCGCAGATCGGCATCTCGTGGTGGTCGCGCAGCTGCCTCACCGCGGCCGTCTGCTGGCTCAGCGAGTCCATGCCGACCATCACCTCGACGGCGTCGTACCCCACCTGGGCGGCCCAGGCGAAGGCTTGCGCCGTCGACTCGGGGAACACGGACACGGTGGAGAGTGCCACGAGCGGTGCCATCTCAGCCACGTCCTCCCACGATCGACATCTGGTCCAACCGTTCAAGGATGACGCCTTCACGCAGCGCCCATGGGCAGATCTCCAGCATCGGCAGGTCGAAGATGTCCATGCAGGCCTCCGCGACCAGCGCGCCGGGCACGATCTGGTGGGTACGGCTGGGAGAGACGCCGGGCAGCAGCGCCAGCTCCTCGGGGTCCATCTCGACCAGCTTGGGGATCCACGCCCGCAGCGCGTCGAGCTCCAGGGTGCGCGGCACCAGCGGCCCCTCAGCGCTCGGCGCCGCACCGCAGATGCGGGCCAGGGACCGGAAGGTCTTGGAGGTGGCCGCGGCCCGGTCCGGGGTGCCGGGACGCAGGATCTGGCCGGCCACCCGGGCGATGTCGGCACGGATCTGCAGCCGCAGCCGGGCGATCTCCTCGTCGCTGGGTCGACCGCCGTCGAACCACAGCCGCGCCATCCGGGCCGCGCCCAGCGGCAGCGAGGTGGCCACGTCGGGCGCCTCGTCGGGGCCGCCCGCGATCTCCAGCGAGCCGCCACCGATGTCGAAGACGGTCAACCGGCCGGCCGACCAGCCGAACCACCGGCGTACGGCCAGGAAGGTCAGTCGCGCCTCGTCCTCACCGGACAGCACCTGCAGGTGCACGCCGGCGCGCTCCTCGACCTCGGCCAGCACCGCGTCGGAGTTGACCGAGTCGCGCACGGCCGAGGTCGCGAACGCCAGCGTCTCCTCGCAGCCACGCTCGGCGGCCACGGTCACCGCGGCCTCGCAGAAGCCGGCCAGCGCGTCGATCCCGCGGCGCGTCACCGCACCGTCGGCGTCGAGGTGCTCGGCCAGGCGCAGCGGCTCCTTGAACGAGAACGCCGGCAGCGGGGCAGCGCCCGCGTCGGCGTCGACCACCAGGAGGTGGCCGGTGTTGGATCCGATGTCGAGCACACCCAGGCGCATGTCTCGAAACTACCGCTGATCCGAGCACCACTGCGAACCTCCGCCCGCGGCGCGGACGGACGCGCAGGAGGCCACGACTAGGCTGGGCACGTGCCAGAGGTGGAACCGGTCTTCCCGCGGGCCTGGGTCGAGTTCGCCGACCCGGCCGACGACACGCAGGTGTTCCGCTGCGACCTCACCTGGCTGACCTCATCCTTCACCTGCATCTTCGGCCAGGGCTGCCGCGGCATCTACGCCGACGCGCCCGACACGGGCTGCTGCACGCTCGGCGCCCACTTCGCCGACGGCGACGACGAGCAGCGGGTCGCGGGCTTCGTGGCCCAGCTGACGCCCGAGGTGTGGCAGTTCCACCCCGGCCGCGAGGTCTCGGCCGACGACTGGACCGAGGTGGACGACGACGGGGACCGCAAGACGTTGACGCTGGTCCACGAGGAGCAGCAGGCCTGCGTGTTCCACAACCGCGCCGACTTCGCCACCGGCGCCGGGTGCGCCCTGCACTCCCTGGCGCTGGCCCAGGACCGCAACCCGCTGGAGACCAAGCCGGACGTGTGCTGGCAGCTGCCGCTGCGCCGGCAGTTCCGTGACGTGGAGCTGACCGACGGGACCTCGTACACGGAGGTCTCGATCGGCGAGTACACCCGCGCCGGCTGGGGCCCGGGCGGCCACGACCTGGACTGGTACTGCTCCTCCAACACCGAGGCGCACGTGGCCCCGGAGCCGGTGTACCTCACCCACGCGGCCGAGCTGACGGCTCTGATGGGCGAGGCGGGGTACGAGGAGCTGGTCGCGCACTGCGACGCCCACGTACGGTCGCGCTCGGCGCTGGCGCTGCACCCCGCCGACCCCCGCTGAGGGCGTCCGGGGCTGCCCGGACCATTCTCGACGTCAAGACACCCCGACCCCGGTGTCGGGGCTCACACACCTCCGGCCCACAATCGAGGCATGCGCCTGGATCACCTTTCCTTCGCGGCCCGACCGGACGGTCTCGCCGCCACTGCCGAGCGCATCGGGGGGCTTCTCGGTGCGGAGTTCGTCGACGGGGGCATCCACCCCCGGTTCGGCACCAAGAACATGACGCTGGCCCTGGCCGGCAACACCTACATCGAGGTCGTCACCGTCCTCGACCACCCCGCGAGCGACAAGGCTCCCTTCGGCCAGGCCGTCCGCGAGCGCTCCGCCCTGGGCGGCGGCTGGCTCGGATGGGTGGTCGCGTGCCGCAACATCGCCGAGGTGGAGCAGCGTCTGGGCCGCGAGGCCGTCGACGGCAACCGCAAGCGCCCTGACGGCACCGAGCTCCGGTGGAAGCAGATCGGCGTCAACGGCCTGCGCTCCGACCCGCAGCTGCCGTTCTTCATCCAGTGGGAGTCCGAGCACGAGCTGCGTCCGGGCGCGAACGGCGACCCCGCCTTCCGCCTGTCCGGCCTCGAGATCGCCGGTGACCCGACGCGCGTGAGCGAGTGGCTGGGCAAGCCGGTCGACGAGGCGCTGGATGACATCACCGTGGAGTGGGTCGCCCCCAACGGCACCCCCGGCATCCTCGCCGCCACGTTCGAGACCCCCAACGGCGCCGTCCGCATCTGACCTGACGCGGATGGCCACCGGGGCTCGTCCGAGCCCGAACATCTGGAACACCCCGGAGATCTACGAGCTGGAGAACCGGGCCGCCGACCCGCACGGCCGGATCGAGGCCGCGATGGCGTCGGTGCGCGACTGGGACGGCGCCGACGTCGTCGACGTGGGCTGCGGCAGCGGGTTCCACCTGCCCCGGTGGGCCGAGCGCGCCCACTCGGTGACCGGCGTCGAGCCGTACCCTCCGCTGGCGGCGCTGGCGCGTCGCCGTACGCGCCGCCTCGAGGGGGTGCGGGTGCTGGACGGCACCGCCCAGGCGCTGCCCGTCCCCGACGCCTCCGTCGACGTCGTCCACGCTCGCTGGGCGTACTTCTTCGGCCCCGGGTGCGAGCCCGGGCTCGCCGAGCTCGACCGCGTCGTACGCCGGGGCGGGGCCGCGTTCGTGATCGACAACGACGCCACCCGCTCCACCTTCGGCGCCTGGTTCCGCCGCGGGTACCCGATGGTCGACCCGGCCGCCGTCGAACGGTTCTGGTCCGCCCACGGGTGGGAGCGGATCCCGATCGACATGGGCTGGTCGTTCACCAGCCGGGCCGACCTCGAGGCCGTGGTCCGCATCGAGTTCTCCCCCGAGGTCGCCGACGCGGTGCTCGCCGAGCACACCGGCACCGAGGTCGACTACGCCGTCAACCTGTGGTGGCGCACCTTCTGAGGTCGTGCGACCGGCGGCCTGCCGTGGTACGTCTGACGGCCTGCCGTCGTACGTCTGACGGCGGGCGGCCCGTCGATGGGGGGAAACCGACCTGTTGTGGGTGTTGCAACCCCCACAACGTGTCGAAGTCCCCGCCAAGGCGGGGACTTCGACGCAGGGGACGCCTACGACGACTCCCGCACCGCCAACGTCGGCGTGAGCAGTACGTGGGGCCGCTCGGGCCCGGCGCCGTCGCCGCCGAGCAGGCCCTCCAGCAGGCGGACCACCTCGACGGCGGCCTCCTCGAGCGGCTGGCGGACCGAGGTGACCCCGACGGGGTAGACCTGCGCCACCTGGGAGTCGTCGAAGCCGACCACGGCGACGTCGCGGCCCGGCGCGAGCTGCCGGATCCACAGCGTGTGCAGCACCCCCATCGCGAGGGTGTCCGAGGCGCAGACGAACGCGGTGGGCGGGGTCGCGGAGTCGAGCAGGGCCGCGGCGGCCTGGGCGCCGGCCTGGACGGTGTCCTCCACGCGCGCGGCGAGCCCCGCGGTGGACAGCGAGCGACGGTGCATGGCCCCGGCCCAGCCGGCGCGCCGGTCCTCCCCGATCGGCAGAGACCGGTGCCAGCCCAGCCAGGCGATCCGGGTGTGTCCCCGGGAGACGAGGTGCTCGGTGGCCAGGCGGGTGCCGGCGGCACCGTCGACGTCCACCCACGGGTGGGCCGGTCGGGCCTCGCCCCACGGGCGGCCGAACGCGACGAACGGGGCCCGCTGCTCGGTGAGCCAGTCGGCCTGCGGGTTGCCCAGGTAGGTGTCGGTGACCACGAAGGCGTCGACCGCGGTGGAGCGCAGCAGGTTGGCGTACCCGCCGACGGGCTCGAGGTCGTCGCCGGGGAAGAGCAGCAGGTGGTACCCGGCGTCCTCGCTGGCCCGGACCAGGGAACGCAGGAACCGGTCCATCGCAGCGTTGGCGGTGCCCTCCTGCGGCGGCGACATGCGCATCCCGATCAGCGAGGAGGTGCGGGTGCGCAGGTTGCGGGCGGCCCGGTTGGGCGAGTACCCCAGCTCGACGATCGCGTGCTGGACCCGCTCGAGGGTGTCCTCGCGCAGGAGTCCGGGGTTGTTGAGGGCGTTGGAGACGGTCTGCCGGGAGACTCCGGCCCGCTCGGCGACGTCGGCCAGGGTGGCCGGTGAGGTCGTACGCCCACCCGCCGCGCTCCGCTCGCCCATCACCGCCCCCGCACCGGCCCGAGGCCGTCCTTGATCGTTCCAATCCCTCGCAGCATAACCGCGCCCACCACCGCGGTGGCAGCATCGGGAGCATGCGTGCACGCCGCGTCCCGACGCTCCCGGTCCTCGCCCCCGGCCTGGCCTCGGCGCTGCTGCTGGCGCTGGTCGCGTGCAGCGGCGGCGACCCCGCCTCCGCCCCGAGGGGCACGAGCCCGACAACCTCCGCGCCGACCACCTCCCCCACCACCACGAGCACGCCCACGACCGCGACGCCCCGACCGGTACGCCGGCCGGACAAGGCCCTGCTGCGGGCCGCCCGCGCGGGGGACGCCGACCTGACCGCCCGTGCGCTCGCCTCCGGCGGGGAGACCGAGACCCGCGACGCCGAGCGCCGTACCCCGCTGCTGCTGGCGGTCACCCACGACCACGTCGAGGTGGCCCGGCTGCTGCTCGGGGCGGGCGCCGACCCGGACGCCGTGGACGGCCAGCAGGACACCCCGTGGCTGGTCACGGGCGTGACCGGGTCGGTCCCGATGGCGCGGCTGCTGCACGCGTACGACCCCGACCTCACCGCGCGCAACCGGTTCGGCGGCACCTCGCTCATCCCCGCCTCGGAGCGGGGACACGTGGCGTACGTCCGCTGGGTGGTGCGGCACACGGAGATGGACCTCGACCACGTCAACGACCTCGGCTGGACCGCCCTGCTGGAGGCGGTGGTCCTGGGCCGCGGCACCGAGCCGTGGCAGCGGATTGTACGGCTCCTGCTGGACGCGGGGGCGTCCCCCACGATCGCCGACCACGACGGCGTCACGCCGCTGGAGCACGCCCGCTCCCGCGGGTACGACGAGATCGCGGCGCTGCTGGAGCGCTGAGGCCCCGGCCGGCTCAGGCCCCCGCTGCCAGCAGCCGCTCCACGATGCCCGCCAACCCGGCGGCCCGTGCCGCCTGGAGTGGCGTCAGCTCGTCGAAGTCGGAGTACAGCGTGGGACTGGCGCCGTGGTCGAGCAGGGTGTGGGCCACGTCCTCGTGGCCGGCCACCAGCGCCATCACCAGAGCCGTGCCCTGCACCTCCGGGTGCATGTGGTCCAGGTCGATCCCCGCCCGCGCGTAGTGGGCGACCAGCTCGCCGTCACCGTCGCGGGCCGCCTCGTACATCGCCTTCCAGTCCCCACCGGACACGTTCCCCACCTCCACCGTTCGCGTTGCCCGGATTGTGGCAGGTCGCCCCTTTCAGCGTCCCGCCCGACGCACCTCCCTCACAGCAGCACCGCCCCGAACAGGTAGCCCAGGGCCACCGCGATCGCGATGTTGATCAGCCCCGGCACCAGGAACGAGTGGTTGAAGACGGCCTTGCCGATCCGGGTCGAGCCGGTGTCGTCCATCTCGACCGCGGCCAGCAGCGTCGGGTACGTCGGCAGGATGAACAGGGCTGACACGGCCGGGAACGCCGCCACCGCGCCGAGGGGCCCCACGCCGATCGCGAGCGCGGTCGGCATCAGCGCCTTGGTCGTCGCCGCCTGCGAGTACAGCAGCGCCGCCGCGAAGCAGAGCACCACGGCCAGCAGCCAGGTGTTCTCCCGCAGGACGTCGGCCGAGGCGTCCATGATCGCGGCCTCGTGCTCGGCCACGAACGTCGTGCCCAGCCACGCCACACCGAGGACGCAGATCGCTGCCGACATGCCGGACTTGAAGGTGGATGCGCTCAGCACGTCCGGGGTCGACACCTTGCAGACCAGCACGATCACGGCGGCGATCCCCAGCATGATCGCGATGATCGCGGC
>NZ_JBJEHY010000186.1:0-26251 GCF_051876515.1 Nocardioides sp.
CATCTCACGCCTCATCCTCGCCGGCGACCCCGGCGCCGTCGAGGCGCTGCGCCGGGGACGGCGCGAGCAGCGCGAGGTCAGGCGTGCCGAGCAGCGGCGCCTCCAGGAGGCCGACCTCCTCGTACGGCGCCGTGCCCGCGCCGAGGCGGACCACGCGCGCGCCCAGCAGACGGCGGCCCGTCGGCAGGCCCAGCAGGCAGCCCAGGAGTACGCGCACCGGGTCGGTCTCGCGCACGCCATGATCACCGCCCCGCAGCGGACGGTGCTGTCGGTGCTGCAGGCGCGGGTGGAGCAGCTGCGCGAGGCGGGCTGAGGTCAGGCGGTCCAGCGCCCGGTCGCCAGGAACTCCTCCATGACCCGGGTGTGCGGTGCCAGGTCGAAGCCCTGCTCGGCCAGCCAGCCCTCGTCGTAGTACGTGTGGGCGTAGCGCTCGCCGGAGTCGCAGATCAGCGTCACCACCGACCCCTTCTCGCCGGCCTCGAGCATCCGTGCGATCAGGGCGAACGCCGCGTACAGGTTGGTGCCCGTCGAGCCGCCGGCCCAGTGCCGGGTGCGGGAGCGCAGCAGCCGGATCGCGGCCAGGGAGGCGGCGTCGGGGACCTGGACCATCTCGTCGACGACGGTCGGGACGAACGACGGCTCGACGCGGGGTCGGCCGATGCCCTCGATCCGCGACGGCTTCCCGGTGGTGTGGGTGAGGTCGCCGGTGGACCAGCCGCCGAAGAAGGCCGAGTGCTCGGGGTCGGCCACCGCGACGCGGGTGGCGTGGCGGCGGTAGCGGACGTACCGGCCGAAGGTGGCCGACGTGCCGCCGGTGCCGGCGCTGACCACGATCCAGGTGGGTACGGGGTACCGCTCCTGGTCGAGCTGGTTGAAGACCGACTCGGCGATGTTGTTGTTGCCGCGCCAGTCGGTGGCGCGCTCGGCGTCGGTGAACTGGTCGAGGTAGTGCCCGCCGCACTCGGCGGCCAGCCGCGCAGCCTCGCCGTACATGTCGGGGCCGCGGTCGACGTAGTGGCAGGTGCCGCCGTAGAACTCGATCATCTCGATCTTCTCGGGGCTGGTGCTGCGCGGGACGACGGCGGTGAACCCGAGGCCGAGCATCCGGGCGAAGTACGCCTCGGAGACGGCCGTGGAGCCGCTGGAGGCCTCGATCAGCCGCGTGGTGGGCCCGATCCGGCCGTTGACCAGGCCGTACATGATGAGCGAGCGCGCGAGCCGGTGCTTGAGCGAGCCGGTCGGGTGCACGGACTCGTCCTTGAGGTACAGGTCGATGCCCCACGCCGCGGGCAGCGGGAAGACGTGCAGGTGCGTGTCGGTGCTGCGGTTGGCGTCGGCCTCCAGGAGGCGGATCGCGTCGCGCACCCAGTCGGCGTCGGGAGAGGTCGGGGCCACGCTGAGAGGTTAGCCCCGCGCGGCGGGGGCATGCTGGGGCCATGGAGATCGAGGGCCCCCTCGTCCCGGCCCGCAACGGTCCGCGGGCGCTGGCGGGCGTGTACGCGCTGGCGACCGCGCTGCTGCTGGCGATCGCGGGCGGGTTCCTCTTCTACGGCACCGCCGCCGACGTGGCCGACCTGTTCGGCGGCGAGTACGGCCGCGACGTCACCGCGACGGTGACCGACATGGAGCTCCACCTCCGCAGCGGCAAGAACTGCGAGCGCTACCACTTCACCGCCACGTACGACGGCGGCACCGCCACCTTCCGCCAGTGCGTCCACGAGGAGCTCGCCGGGCTGGAGGTGGGCGACCCGGTCGAGCTGCACACCCTGCCGGGCACGACCGAGGTGGTGCTCGCCGCCGAGCACTCCACCTACGACCGTGTGGGCGGGCTGGTCATGGTCGGGCTCCTGCTGCTCGGCGCGTGGCGGTGCGGGCTGATGGTGGTGCGCTGCTGGCGCCTGAGCAGCCGGGGCGCACGGGTCCCGGTGGGACCGATGCGGGTCACCTCGTACCAGCGGGCGACGGTCCGGGCGACGGAGGTCGACGCGCCCTCGCGGACGTGGGTCTTCCTGCTCGCCGTGCCGACCGACCAGCTGCCGCCGGGGCGTCGGTTCGACGTGTGGGCGGCGCGCCACTCGTTCTCCCTGCGGCCGGCCGGCCCGTGGGCGCTGCACGCGGTGGGCGCGGAGCCGGTGCTGGCCACGCACGGGTGGCCGAGCAGGCGCCGGGGCTGGCTGCGGTTGCGCACGCGCACTCAGGACTGACGCCGCGTGCGAGGGGCAGGCTGGGTGCCATGACCGCCGAGAAGTACGACTTCGCGACCTTCGGGACCAGCCACCTGCTGATGCTCGGCGCGTTCCTCGTGGGCTGCGTCGTGCTGGTGCTGGTGGGTCGCCGTCACCGGGGCACCGAGGCGGCGGTCCGCTTCAGCCGGGTGTTCGCGGTCGTGATCCCGCTCTTCACCGTGCCCATGCAGGTGCTCCAGTGGACCCCGGCGGAGTGGGACCTCGACACCTCCCTGCCGCTGCAGATCTGCGACTTCGCCTGGGTGCTGGCCGTGTACGCGCTGTGGACGCACAAGCGGTGGGCCGCAGCGACCAACTGGCTGTGGGGCATCACCCTCACCTCGCAGGCGATGCTGACCCCCGACCTCGCCTCAGGTTGGGCCGAGCCGCGGTTCTGGATGTTCTGGGGCATGCACTGGGTGGTCGTCTGGTCGGGCGTCTACCTCGCCTGGGGGCTGCGGATCGTGCCGGGCTGGCGCGAGTACCGCGTCACGGTCGCACTCACCGTGGTCTGGATGGTGACGGTGATGGTGTTCAACGCGGTCGTCGGCACCAACTACGGCTACCTGAACCGCAAGCCCGGCGGCGCCTCGATCCTCGACTGGTTCGGGCCCTGGCCCGGGTACGTCCTCGTCGAGATCTTCGCGGTCGCGTCGCTGTGGGCGCTGTTCACGTGGCTGTGGGTGCGGCGCGGGCCGCTCCCGGCTGCGGGTGAGTCACGATGACTCACCCGCGCCGACCCGCTGAGGTCCGCGGATTCGACGGGTGACCCAGGTCACTCGTCGGTGTTACGTTCCGCCCCATGCGCTCCTCGTTCCAGCGCGCGGTCCGCGCGGCCGCCGTGACCCTCGCTCTGCCCCTCGCCGCCTCGATGCTGCTGGTCCCCTCGGCGCAGGGCGCCGGGCAGACCACCCAGGAGCACGTCCCGGTCTGGGACAAGGGGACCGGTGGGGAGCGGTACGTCTCGCTCGGCGACTCCTTCACCTCCGGCCCTGGCATCGCGCCGATGCGCGCCGAGTGCGGGCGTAGCGAGAAGAACTTTCCGACCCTGCTGGCCACGACGCTCGACGTCACCGCGTTCACCGACGCCAGCTGCGGCGGGGCGCAGACCAAGGACCTGTGGGCGCCGCAGACCTGGTCGTCCGGCGCCGCGCCCAACGCCCCGCAGCTCGACGCGCTCGGTGAGGACACGACGCTGGTCACGTTCGGCACGCTGGGCGGCAACGACATCGGGCTGGTCGGGCTGGCGCAGGCCTGCGCCTTCGGCACCTGCGTTCCGGCCTCGGGCACCGACCCGCTCGCCGCCAAGTTCGCCACCGTACGGACCGAGCTCGCCCGCGGTCTGGCCGACGCGAGGAGCCGTGCACCGCACGCCCGGATGGTCGTGGTGGGCTACAGCACCTACCTCTCCCCGGGCGAGTGCGGACCGTTGGCCTCGATGCTCACCGCGGACGAGTCGGCGTACCTGCAGAGCCAGATCGACCGCCTCTCCGACACCCTGTCCGACGTCGCCACCGACGGTGGCGCCCTCTTCGTCGACCAGCGCCTGATCCCGGGCGCCGTCGACCACACGGTCTGCGCGGCGCCCAACAAGCAGTGGATCCGGGCCCTCAACACCTACAACGACGGCGTCACCTTCCACCCGTCGGCGTGCGGCATGGACGCGATCGCGCAGTACCTGCGGATCCGGATCGCGGAGGACCGGGGCGAGACCGCACCCGCCTTCGACGGCAGCTGCGTCAGCGCCGGACCGGGCGACCCGGACCCCGAGCCCGACGACACCGAGGCGCGCCTCGAGGCGCTCAACGCCAAGGCCGCCACGGTGAAGGCGACGGCCAGCTGCACCCGGGTGCGCGGGGTGCGTACGGTCCGGTTCGCCGCGCGCGGCGGCGAGGGGGCCCTGGCCGGGTTGCGGGTGCGGATCGCGGGCAAGCGGATCGGCATCGACACCACCGCGCCGTTCCGGGTGGACCGGCGTGCCGCCAAGGTGGCCCGCACGCGCGGGGCGCTGAGCGCCGTCGTACGGCTGCGCGACAAGGAGCTCAGCGTCTACCGCACCGTCCGCCTGACGCGACCCGGTTGCGCCCGCTGACCCCGCGCCGCACCGGGCCGGGCACGACGCCGGGCGTCGGCCAGCGCGGCGCGGCCGTTACGGTCCCGGCATGAGCACACGCAGCCAGCCGCTGGTGGCCGGCGCCCTGACCTCGGTCGTCGGCTTCACCAGCAGCTTCGCCGTGGTCCTGGCCGGCTTGTCCGCGATGGGCGCCACCCGTGGTGAGTCGGCCTCCGGTCTCCTGGTGCTGTGCGTGGTGTGCGGCATCGGGACCATCTGGCTCTCCGCGGCCCACCGGATCCCCGTGATCCTCGCCTGGTCGACGCCGGGAGCGGCGCTGCTCGCCTCCACCGGCACCCCCGACGGTGGCTGGCCCGCTGCCGTGGGCGCCTTCGTCGTGGTGGGGGCGTTGGTGCTGCTCACCGCGCTGTGGCCGCGGCTCGGCGACCTGATCGCCGCCATCCCGACGCCGATCGCGCAGGCGATGCTGGCCGGCGTGCTGCTCCAGCTCTGCCTGGCCCCGGTGCTGGGTCTGGCCGCCGAGCCGTGGCTGGTCGCGCCCGTGATCCTCGCCTGGCTGGGCACGTACATCTGGTCCCCGCGGTGGGCCTCGCCGGTCGCCTTCGCGGCCGCGCTGGTGGTCATCGGAGCCTGGCTGGCCACCCACGGCGGCGTCGACGGCTCCGTGGCGCCGGTGGTGGCGTGGACGACGCCCACCTTCACCGTCGGCGCCCTGCTCGGTGTCGCGCTGCCCCTGTACGTGGTCACGATGGCCTCGCAGAACGTGCCGGGCGTCGCCGTCCTCAGCTCGTACGGCTTCACCGCCCCGTGGCGGGCGACGATGACGTACACCGGCGTGGGCACCGCCGTCGGTGCGCCGCTCGGTGGGCACGCGGTCAACCTGGCCGCGATCACCGCCGCCCTGGCCGCCGGACCGGAGTCCGACCCCGACCCGCGGCGACGCTGGCTGGCCGGGCAGACCAGTGGCGCCACGTACCTGGTGCTGGCCGTGCTGTCCGGCGCGATCACCGTCATCGTCACCACCGCGCCGACCGAGGTGATCACGGCGGTGGCCGGGCTGGCGCTGCTGGGCACGCTCGCCTCTTCGCTGGCGGCTGCCGTCACGGCGCCCGAGCACCGGCTGGCGGCCGTCGTCACGTTCGTGGTGGCCGGCAGCGGGGTCGTGGTGCTGGGCATCGGCGCCGCGTTCTGGGCGCTGGTCGCCGGGCTCGTCGTGCACGCCCTCGAGCGCCGGTGAGAGCGGTGCCTCCGCGGCGCCGCAGCACACCTGGGCTGTGCCGGTGAGTCCCTCCCGCAGCCCGCGCGGCCCCCGCGCCCGCGACACCGACCGCGAGGCTGTCGCCCGGCTGCTCTCGGCGGCGTACGGCGAGGGCCAGATCGACCTCGACGAGCACGAGCGTCGCTCGGGCGAGGTCTGGCAGGCGCGTACGGTCGGGCAGCTCGAGGGGCTCGTCGGGGACCTCCAGCCGACCCCGGGCGTGGAGTGGGTGCGGCCCAGGCAGCCGTCGACCGGGCGACCCACGACTGACGCGAGGACGCCCACCCTCGTCGGCTCCGGGCAGGTGCCCGAACGCCGGGTGCTCATGGCAGTGGCTGCGGTCGGGCTCGTCCTGGCCGGGGTCGTCGTGTGGCGCGTGCTCGGCGTCGGGGTGGGCCACCACGAGCAGGAGGCGGTGGCGGTGCCCGAGCCCCAGCCGTACTCCAGCGCCACCGCGGAACCGGAGGCGTTCGAGGAGGACGGCATCATCCTCGACCCCCGTACCCCCGAGGGGTACGAGGCGTTCGTCGCCGCCCTCGAGGAGGAGTTCGACGACACCTTCGTCATCAGGGCCACCCTGCACGACACCGCGGTCTACGTGACCCGGATGACCAACCAGAAGAAGCTCCGCTGGACCACCTGGTACTGGGACGGCGACTGGTCGGAGTGGAGCGTCGGGACGTACGACGAGACCGACGACGTCTGGTCGGTGAGGGCCAAGGGGGTCGACCCGACCACCTTCGACCGGGCCGTCGAGAAGGTGACCAGCCACATCGACGAGCCGGAGGACGCGTCGATCTGGATCGCCCACGACCCGCGGTTCAAGCGGTCCTGCTACGAGGTGTTCGTGCGCAACAAGTGGGACGACACCGCCGACGGGTACTTCGGTTGCGGTGGTCTACTCCTCCACCTCGGTTGATCCGACGTAATCTGTCGCGCATGTCGTTGGAGAAGCGGGCTCGGGACGTCGACCGGCAGCTCGGGGTGGACGCGCTGCAGAGCGCGCTCGCCCAGGGGCAGCTCACGCAGGCCGAGTACGAGGAGCGTGCCGGGCGGGTGCTCGTCGCGACCACGTTGGGTGACGTCGAGCGGGAGCTGTCCGACCTGCAGGTCGAGTGGGGTGGGCACACCGGCAGGCACCACGAGGCCGGCTCCAGCACGGTCGTGGTGCGCGGCCAGTACTTCTCCGAGCTGCCGACGTTCCACAAGGTGCTGTTCGTGGTCGTGCTGACGTTCATCGCGGCCGTCTTCGTGTTCCTCGCGTACATGTTCGTCACCGACGGGCCGCTCAGCGACTCGTGGAACGAGGGCTTCGGCAGCGAGGAGACCGGCAACGTCTGGGAGGACGAGACCTTCTCGCCCTGACCCGGGAGGATCACCCCTCGACGGCGACCACGTCGGACTCGACGTGGGAACGGGCCGACGCTTCCGCGGCCTCGACGTCGCCGGCGGCGATCGCCTCCAGCAGGTGGGCGTGCTCGGCCCGACGCGTGTCCTCGTCGACCGCACTGCGCGCCCGGCCGCGGGCCATCGCTGCGCGCAGGGACGTCATCAGGGAGGCGTGCAGGTCCACCATCAGCGCGTTGTGGGTGGCGCGCAGGACGAGGGCGTGGAACTGACCGGGCGTGGACCCGCGCTCGACGGGCGTCCCCTGGTCGGCGGCCACGTCCGCCTCGTGGGCGCGCCGCAGCGCGGCCAGGTCCTCATCGGTGCGGTGCTGCGCGGCCAGCCGGGCCGCCTCGACCTCGAGCGCGTTGCGGGCGCCGATCAGGTCGGCGACCGCGTGCCCGTCCATGAACTGCGACAGCACGCCGGACACGGGCGTCAGGGACCGTACGAAGGTGCCCCGGCTCCTGGCCGGCTCCAGCATCCCGACGCCGGCCAGGGTGCGTACGGCCTCACGGATCGTGGAGCGGCCCACCCCCAGCTCCTCGGCGAGCTCGAGCTCCGTGGGGATCCGGGAGTTCAGGGGCCACTCGCCCGACGCGATGCGTTGCTGCAGGATCCGCAGCGTGCGGCGGGCGCGGGTGGTCCCGTGGGCGGAGGTGGTCACCGGGTGGAGCCTTTCGAGGAAGCGTGGGCGTCGGCCAACGTAGCAAGGAGGAGCCCGCCGAGGGACGGGTTCGACCTACCGCCCGCCGGTGACCCGCAGCGTGGTGGCGGTGACGTACGCGGCCAGGTCGCTGATCAGCCAGGCGACGGACTCGGCGACCTCGTCGGCCGTGCCGGCGCGTCCCAGCGGTATCTGCGGCCCCATCCGGTCGATGCGGCCGGGATCGCCGGTGCGCGCGTGCAGGTCGGTCTCGGTGAGGCCGGGGGCGACGCCGACGACGCGGATCCCCTGGTCGGCGACCTCGAGGCCCAGCCCCTTGGTGAGGGTGTCGACGCCGGCCTTGGCGGCGGCGTAGTGGACGTACTCGCCGGGGGAGCCGAGCGTGGCCGCGCCCGAGGAGATGTTGACGATCACGCCGCCGGTGCCCCCGTGCCGGGTGCTCATCGCCTGCACGCCGGCCCGGGCGACGAGGATGGCGGCGGTGAGGTTCACGTCGACCGTACGGCGCACCGAGGCCGCGGGCGTCTCGGTCAGGGGCGCGAACTCGTACGTCGCGCCCGCGTTGTTGACCACTCCGGTGACCTGCCCGAGGTCGGCGGCGGCGGCGAAGAGCGCCTCGACGGCCCCGTCCTCGGTGAGGTCGCCGCCCACGCAGGCCACGCGGACGCCCAGGGCGCGTACGTCGGCCGCGGTGCTCTCGGCCGCGGCGGAGTCGGCGTGGTAGCCGAGGACGAGGTCGTGCCCCTCGGTCGCCAGACGGCGGGCGACGGCGGCGCCGATGCCGCGGGTGCCTCCGGTGATCACGGTGAGGCGGGGTGCGGTGGAGGAGGCGCTGCTCATGGCGTCCAGTCTCACCCCTCGACGACGAAGAGGTCGCCGGGGGTGCACTCCACTGCGTCCGCGCGGCGAGAGGCGGGTCAGTCGCGGCGTACGCGGACCACCGTGTCGACCTTGGTGCCCTCCACCCCGTCGGGCGAGGTGCAGGCAACCGTGTGGGCCTCGGCGTGGACCAGGGTGAACCCGGCGAGGTGCACCGACGCCACGACCTCCTCGAGCGTGGGCAGCGGCCCGGGGTGGCCCTCGGCCTTCCAGGACGGACCGCGCTGGTGGCTGACCACGAGCAGCGTCCCGCCCGGCGCGACCGCGTCGGCGGCCAGGCGCAGGACCCGCTCGCGTCCGAGCGCGGTCGGGGAGTGCAGGTACGAGGCGGTGACCAGGTCCCAGGTGCCGGCCGGGAACTCGGTCTCCAGGTCGGCGCGTACCCAGGTGACGTCGACGCCGGCCTCGGTGGCAGCCGCCCGCGCCCGGGCCAGGGCGGACTCGGCGATGTCGGCGCCCGTCGTACGCCACCCCTGTGCGGCCAGCCAGACGGCGTCGCCGCCCGTGCCGCAGCCCAGGTCCAGCGCCGTACCCGTCGTCAGCGGGCGGGCGGCCAGCTCGCCGGCCAGCAGCTGGTTGACCTTGCCCGACCACGGGTGCTCGCCGCCGTAGAACTCCTCCCAGAACTCGGCCGGTACGCGGTCGGCGTCGTGGGCGTGGCCCGGCTGCTCACCGTGCTGGTGCTCGTGCGTGCTCATGGGAACTCCTCGATCCGTGGCGGCCGGAACCGACCCTACGGACCCGCGCGAAGCGCGTCGCGGGCAGGAGTGCGGCAGACTGGTCCGGTGCTCAAGATCGTTCTGGCCGTGGCCACCTTCGGGCTCGCCCTCTTCGCGCTCATCGACGTGATCCGTACGGAGGACGACCGGGTCCGGCACCTCCCCAAGCTGGTCTGGCTGCTGGTGGTCCTGTTCTTCCCGCTGGTCGGCTCGCTGGCGTGGCTGATCGTCGGCCGGGAGCGCACGGTCCCCGAGATGCTGCGTGACGGCAGCGTCGCCGACCCCGGCGCCGCCAGGGCGGTCGCCCCCGGCCTCCCGCTCGACCCCGAGACGGACGAGCAGTTCCAGCGCCGGTTCCGCGCCCGCGTCGAGCAGCAGCGCCGCGACCACGCCGCGCGTCAGGCCCGCGAGGACGACGGCCCGGGCGAACCTCCCGCCGCGGACTGACTGGCGCGGCCGCCCCGCCCCGTACCCCCGCCTGCCCCTGCCCCTGCCCCCGGCCCCGGCTCAGCTCGCTTCCACCTTGTAACGCGCAGTTATCCGTGCCACTCCACGTCAATGGACGGTCCTTGGATGCGATAACTGCGCGTTACTAAGGGAGCCGAGCGTCGCGTCGACGGCCCCGCCCCACCCGGTACTCGCCCGGCCGGTTCGGCGGGCAGGGGCAGGCAGCCGGCTGGCAGCGGCGGCGGACGCCAGGTTGGGTCGAACGGCCCTGCCGCTTCGTCGCAGCGCCGACTAGGCTGCTTCCGCCGACGCTCGGACCGGCACCCGTCGCCCCGGAGGTCGCCCTGTGGTCCACCCTTTGCTCGCGCGCGTCGACACCCTGGTCGACGAGGCGCGGCGCCGTACGCCCGCCCGTCTCGTCGCGGTGCTCTCGCGCCCGCACGTGACGGGGGTGGTGCTGGCGGCGTGGATGTTCGGCCAGTCCCTGCAGCCGATGCTGCTGCTGCGCTCCTGGTTGTTCCAGGGCGTGCTGGCGGGTGTCGCGATCACGCTGGGCTACTGGGTGGGCACTGGTCTGCGAAACCTCGTCGCGTGGGTTGCCTCCCGCACGGACCGCGGCTGGCGGCCCTCGGCGCAGGTGCTGGACCGGTGGCGCGCGGCGGGTTGGGTGGCGGCCGTGCTGTACGCGCTCTCATCGATCGCGACCGCGGTTGGCGACCACGAATGGACGTGGCAGCGGCTCGGCCACGAACCCACCTCATTCTGGTACGTCTACATCGGCACGCTCGTCGTCGCGGCCCTCGTCGCGGGGCTGCTGTTCTCCGTCGGGTGGGGGCTGCGGTGGGTGTGGCTGCGCCTGGCGGGCGCGGGCGCGCGGCTGCTGCCCGCCTGGATCGCGGCCGGCCTCGCGCTGGTCCTGCTGACCTGGGCGGTCGTGGCGTCGTTGAGCAACGTCGTGATGGACCGGACGCTGGACGGCTTCAACTCCACCTTTGCCGCCGGTGACCGCGACCTCGACGGGGCGCCGGAACAGCCGACCTCCTCCGTACGCTCCGGCGGGCCCGGGTCGGAGGTCGACTGGGCGAAGACCGGACGGGAGGGGCGCCGCTTCCTGACCCGCGGCCCCAGCGTCGAGGAGATCGCCGACTTCGCCACGGACGAGGTGAGCGAGCCGGTCCGTGTCTTCGTGGGGCGCGCGCAGGCCGACACGGTGGACGAGCGGGTCGCACTGGCCGTCGACGAGCTGGAGCGGTTCGGCGGGTTCGAGCGCGAGGTGCTGCTCGTCGTCGTACCGACCGGGACGGGCTGGATCAACGAGCAGATCGTGCAGCCGCTGGAGTACTTCCACGGCGGTGACGTGGCGACCGTGGCGGTGCAGTACTCGCACCTCCCCAGCCCCCTGGCGTTCCTGTCCGAGGCCGACGCCGCCGGCGACACCGGCACGGCGCTGGTGGCGGCGGTGGAGGAGAAGCTGGCCACCCTCGACGACCCGCCGACGCTCTACGTGGCCGGCGAGAGCCTGGGCTCGTTCGGTGGGGCGCGCGCCTTCTCCTCGCTCGACGACAGCGCGGCGCGTACGGCCGGGGCGCTGTGGATCGGCCCGCCCGAGACCATGCACCTGCGCCGCGAGGCCGAACGGGTCCGGCAGCCCGGCTCCACCCAGGTGCGGCCGGTGGTGGGTGACGGGGGCGAGTTCGTCTTCATCAACCGGGCCTCCGACTTCGACGACCTCGACCCCGCGCGGGCGCCGCACTCGGTCTTCCTGCAGCAGGCCGACGACCCGATCGTGTGGTGGGACTGGGAGACCGCCTACTCCCGCCCCGACTGGCTGCGCGAGCCCCTCGACCCGGCCGTGAACCCGGAGGTCGGCTGGTCGCCGGTGACGACGTTCCTGCAGCTCGCGGTCGACATGGGGGTCAGCAACGACTTCGACGCCGAGCACGGCCACCTGTACGGCACCCTGCCGCTGACCTCCTGGTACGCCATCGACCGACCTGGCGGGTGGGACGCGGTGAAGGTGGAGGAGCTGCGAAACAGGTTGGAGACGGTTCGCCGCTGAGAGTTTCGAAGAAATTCGCGTCGGGGTGCATCCAAAGCCGGGCGAACTCCGGAGAAGGGGGCAACGGGGCGTCACCGAAGCCCCCCGATCCGAAAAGAGGCACAGTCCATGAAGCGACTCACCGGCGCTCTCACCGCGCTCGCCACCACCGCCGCGATCGTCACCGTCGCACCCGCCACGCCCGCGAACGCCGCCCTCAAGGAGCGGTCGTTGGTCAAGGTCCTCACCTCGGACGGCAACCACTTCGACAAGAACAAGCACGACTACGACATCGTCACCGAGGCGGCGCTGGCCGTCGTGAAGGCGAAGCCGGACTCCGCCGTCGCCGTGCTGGCCGACGGCAGCGTGCGCGCGACCGCCTTCATCCCCAACGACCAGGCCTTCCGTCTGCTCCTCAAGGACCTCAGCGGCAAGACGGTGAAGTCGGAGAAGAAGGTCTTCAACCGTCTGGTGGCCCTCGCGGGGGTCGACACCATCGAGCAGGTGCTGCTGTACCACGTCGTGCCTGGTGCCCGGATCACCAGCGCGAAGGCGCTCAAGGCTGACGGTGCGGAGCTGACGACCGCCCAGGGCGCCACGTTCAAGGTCACGGTGCGTTCGCCCAGGAAGAACCCGAAGATCACGCTCGTCGACCAGGACGGCAACGACCGCAATCCGCGCGTCATCCTCTCGCAGGTCGACATCAACAAGGGCAACAAGCAGATCGCCCACGGCATCAACCGGGTACTGCGTCCTGTCGACCTGTGAGTCACGCGCACCCCGACCGTGAGTCTGTCCGCCGTTGACCACGGCCAGTCGGCCCGCCCCAGCCCACCACGAGGTTTGGGGCGGGCCGGTGGCCGGCTGTACGGTTCGGGCGTGAGCCTCCTCAGCGGTGACGAGTTCACCGTCACGGAGCTGGCCGAGAGGCTCCGAGACGGAGATCGGGAGAGTCTCGAGACCATCTACCGCCGCTGGGCGCCGCTGGTCCACACCGTCGCGCTCCGCTCCCTCGGCTCCCACCACGAGGCCGAGGACGTCACCCAACAGGTCTTCATCTCTGCGTGGCGCTCGCGCCACACGCTCACCCCCAGCGAGGGCGCGCTGCCGGCGTGGCTGCTGGGCATCCTGCGCCACCGCGTCGCCGACCGCCTCGGCGAGCGGGCCCGTGAGGCGCACAAGGTCGCCGCTCTGAGGTCCCGCGACCTGGACGCCCAAGGTGCTGAGCCGGCCGGAGCCGACGCGGGGAGTGAGCTGGTGGATCGACTGGTGCTGGCTCAGACGATCGACGAGCTGGGCGAGCCACGGCGTACCATCCTGCGGCTCGCCTTCCACGAGGACCTGACCCACGACGAGATCTCACGCCGGACGGGGCTCCCGCTCGGTACGGTCAAGAGCCACCTGCGGCGCGGGCTGGCCCATCTGCGCAGGAGCTTGGAGGAGGTGCGACGTGACTTCGTCTGAGGAGATCGGCCCCCACGTCGACCCTGAACTGCTGTCCGCCGTCGCCCTCGGCGACGACGTTGACGCAGCGATCACCACGCACGTGGACCTCTGCCCGTCGTGCTCGGCGGAGGTGCACGCGCTCAGCGAGGCCCGCGCGCTGGCAGGCGCGGCCGGGCAGGAGTCGCTGCTGACTCCGCCGGCCTCGGTGTGGGACGCGGTCTCGGCCCAGATCGACGCCGACGAGTCCGAGGCGTCCCCGCCGACCGCTCTGGCTCCGCGCCGCCACCGCCGGGTTCCGCTCTGGCTGGCCACCGCGGCCGCCGCCGTCGCCCTCGCCGTCGGTGTCGGACTGGGGGCCGTCGTCACCGGCGGCGGCGACGAGCCCGGGACGGCTGCGCCGGTCCTGGGCAGCACCCGCCTCACCACGCTCGACGCCGCGGCACAGGACCGAGGAGCAGCAGAGGTACGCCGCCACGACGACCGCGTGGTGCTCCACGTCGACGCCTCCGACCTCGACGGCCCCGACGGCCTGCGCGAGGTGTGGTTGATCAACGTCGACGGCACCCGGATGGTGTCGCTGGGCCTGCTGCCGCGCGGCGAGACCGGAGAGTTCGACTTCCCCGAGCGGCTCCTCGACGAGGGGTACCGGATCGTCGACATCTCCTACGAGCCGGACGACGGGGACCCGCTGCACTCCGGTTCGAGCCTGGCCAGGGGCGAGCTCGCGAGCTGAGGCTCCCGTGCGGTGCGCCGCGAGGCCGCCACGCCGAGGGCGAGCAGTCCGACGCCGCCGAGCAGCACTCCGAGTTCGGGCCCGCGACCGCGCGGGGTCAGGGTCGCCCGGTCCGGGTCAGCGGCGGCGTAGTGGACGATCGGACGGGTGGGCTTGCGCCGCACCGCCCCGACCCCGCACCATCGCTGCTCCTGCCGCGTCTTGAAGCTGTGCTTGGCGCCATCGGCCGTGAACTCGATGTTGAGGTAACACCCGCCCCCGCCCATGTTGAAGCCGTGCCCCACGACGGATCCCGTGGTGGTCGTGTCCGTGTACGGCGTGCGCGCCATGCCGAAGACGCCAAGGGCCACGACGGCGAGACAGAGCAGCGCCCAGCGCGTGAGTTCGGATCGCAGGTGCACGCGCGGAGCCTTGCACAGTCGATGTCGCTGAGTGCGCCGAATGCGCGCGGCATGCTGCAAGGATGCGCCCGTGACAACCGAGCCTGCGGCGTACGACTCCGAGCCCCTGGAGGCTGCCCCCTCCGGGCAACACCCGCCCCTGCCCGGCTCGATCTGGGTGGTGGCGTGGGCGAGCCTGGCCGGGCAGGCGGTGGCGCTGCTCGACCGGGGGACGCGCAGCGGCGACGAGACGGGGATGCTCCTCTCCGTGGTCCTGGGGGCCGTGATCGTCGGGTACGTCTCGGCCGGAGTGGTGCGTGCCCGCCCCATCCGCGTCGCCCTGGCCTGGCTGGTGCTCGTGCTGTCGGGTGGCGGCGAACTGTTCCTGCTGCTCAGCGGCGACACCCAGGACGAGCTCGTCGGCCTCGCCCTGGTGGCGACGAGCGTCGTCGCCATCGCGGCGCTGTGGAGCTTCTGCCTGAGCGACTGGTACGCCTGGCAGCGTGGCAGACCGTCCACCGGGCTCGGTGAGTCCATCGGCGGGCTCGTCCTCATCGCCGTGGTCGTGGGGGTCCTCGGCGGGATGGCGGCTCCGGCTGAGAACGGGATCCAGCTCAACGTACGGGTCGCGGGCCCCTGACGCTCACGGCTGCCACGATGGGCGCATGACGATTTCCGAGTCCGACCTGCGCTGGCTCGACCGGGCCGTGGAGCTGGCGGAGGCCGGGCTGGCCTCCGGCGACCTGCCGTTCGGGACGGTCGTGGTCGCCGACGGCGTGGAGGTCTTCGCCGACCACAACCGGATCAGCGGCGGCGACGACACCCGACACCCCGAGCTCGCGGCCGCCCGCTGGGCGGTTGCGCACCTGACGCCGGAGCAGCGTGCGGCCGCGACCGTGTACACCTCGGGCGAGCACTGCGCGATGTGCGCGGCCGCGCACGGCTGGGTCGGCCTGGGCCGGATCGTGTACGCCCACTCCGCCGCCCAGCTGAGTGACTGGTTCGCCGAGTGGGGCCTGCCCCCGGCCCCCGTGGCGCCGTTGCCGATCACCGACGTCGTACCGGGCGCCGTCGTGGATGGGCCGGTGCCGGAGCTCGCCGAGCGGCTGCGCGAGATGCACGCGCGGGCGCGGGGCGTGGAGGTCTGAGCGACCGGACCGTCGTACGCAGCCCACGACGTACGCCGCTCCGGTCGCGGGAGCGGCCACGTCGCAGCACGTCCCGGAGGTTGACCACTACGCTGCCCCGGTGACCCCCAACCCCGCCCACGTCTCCGGCCGCCTGTGGCTGTGGGTCGTGCTCCTCGGTCTCACCGGCCAGCTGGCCTGGACCGTCGAGAACATGTACCTCAACGTGTTCATCCACGAGACGATCACGGACGACCCGACGGTGATCGCGACGCTGGTCGCGGCCAGTGCGGCGGCGGCGACGCTGGCGACGCTGCTGGTGGGCGCGTGGAGCGACCGGGTGGGGCGGCGCCGCGAGTTCATCGCGGTGGGGTACGTCCTGTGGGGCATCACGACCGCCGGGTTCGGGCTGGTCGGCGTCGACTCGAGCGTCCCCAACGCCGTCGCGGTCGCCGTCATCAGCATCGTGGTGCTCGACTGCGTGATGAGCTTCCTCGGCTCCGGCGCCAACGACGCGGCGTACCAGGCGTGGGTCACCGACCAGACCACCCCGGCCAACCGGGCCCGCGTCGACGGCGTCATCCAGACGCTGCCGCTGCTCGGCATGCTCATCGTGTTCGGCGCCCTCGACCCGATCACCCAGGCCGGCAACTGGACCCTCTTCTTCGCCCTCGTCGGCGGGTTCACCGCGCTGGTCGGCGTCATCGCCTGGTTCGGGGTGCGCGACGAGGCCACCCCGCAGCCCAGCGGCTCGTACCTCAGCAGCGTCCTGCACGGCCTGCGCCCCTCGACCGTACGCGCCAACCCCCGCCTGTACGTCACCCTGCTCGCCTGGGCGGTGCTCGGCACCAGCTTCCAGATCGTCCTGCCCTACCTGATCATCTACGTGCAGAAGTACCTGCAGATCGACGCGTACGCCGTCGTCCTGGCCGGCGTCCTCATCGGCGCGTCGGTGCTCAGCGTCCTCGGGTCGAGGCGGATCGACCCGCGCAAGCCGCTCGAGCGGGGGCTGCTCGCCCTCGGCCTGTACGTGCTCGGCTGCGTCCTCATGTTCACCGCCCGCGGCATGGTGCCGGTGATCCTGGCCGGCATCGTGATGATGGGCTGCTTCCTCATCGTCGGTGCCACCCTGTCGGCGATGGTGCGCAACCTGACCCCGCCCGACCGCGCCGGCCAGATCCAGGGGCTGCGGATGATCGCGGTCATCCTCGTGCCCAGCGTGATCGGCCCGTTCATCGGCGCCGCCGTCATCTCCGGGGCGGCCGAGACGTACGTCGAGCTGGGCGTCGTCAAGACCGTGCCGACGCCGTGGATCTTCCCCGCGGCTGCTCTCGTCGCGGCGCTGACGGTGCTGCCGCTGCTCGCGCTGCGCCGACTGCACGCCGGCTCCGAGGAGCCCGTCGCGGTGGTCTCGACAGGCTCGACCACCGGGGAGCGCACGACCACCGGGGAGCGCTCGACCAGCGGGGACGGCACGACCAGCGACGAGGAGATGGCCCGATGATGACCCCGTGGGGCGAGCGCCTCGACCCCGAGAACGTCCTGCCCGAGTACCCGCGCCCGCAGCTGGTCCGCGACTCCTACCTCAACCTCAACGGCACCTGGTCGTACGCCTTCACCGCCGCCGACGTCACTGCGACGCCGCAGCGGTGGGACGGCGACATCCTCGTCCCGTTCTCGCCCGAGGCGCCGCTGTCGGGGGTGAACCGGACCCTGCAGCCCGACCAGGCGCTCTGGTACCGCCGCGAGGTCGACCTGGCGGGACTTGTCGCCGACCAGGAAGGCGGGAGCACGCCGGGTGAGCGGGTCCTGCTCCACTTCGGCGCCGTCGACCAGGACGCCGAGGTGTGGGTCGACGGGACCCGCGTCGGCGAGCACCGCGGCGGCTTCCTGCCGTTCACGTTCGACGTCACCGACGCCCTCGACACCGCGCGCGCCACCCACGAGCTCGTGGTCCGCGTCCGCGACGTCACCGACACCTCGTACCGCAGCCGCGGCAAGCAGCGGCTCAAGCCCGGCGGCATCTGGTACACCCCGCAGTCCGGCATCTGGCAGACCGTGTGGATGGAGGCGGTCCCCGAGACGTCGGTGGAGCGGCTCACCCTGGTGCCGCACCTCGACCCGGCCGACGCGACCGGCTCGGACGGCTCGAGGGCCGGTGCGCTCGACGTGACCGTCCACCTCGCCGGCGCGGACGCAGGCGCCCGCGCCTCCGGGTTCGCGACCTGGGGCGCCACCGTCACCGTCACCGACGGGGACCGGATCGTCGCCACCGTCGGCGCCGTGCCCGGCCGTCGTGTCCGGATCACGATCCCCGACGTACGACCGTGGACGCCCGAGGACCCGCACCTGTACGGCCTCACCGTCGAGATCGGCTCCGACCGCGTCACCTCGTACGCCGCCGTCCGCACCGTCGCCGTCGGCGCCGACGCGCAGGGCCGCACCCGGCTGCTGCTCAACGGCGAGCCGTACCTGCACGCCGGCCTGCTCGACCAGGGCTACTGGCCCGACGGCCTGCTGACCGCGCCCAGCGACGAGGCGTACGTCCACGACATCACGACCGCCAAGGAGCTCGGCTTCACGATGCTGCGCAAGCACATCAAGGTCGAACCGCTGCGCTGGTACCACCACTGCGACCGGCTCGGGATGCTCGTGTGGCAGGACATGGTCAACGGCGGGCGCTCGTACAACCCTGCGGTCATCACCGCCCCCGTGCTGACGCCCCTCAAGCTCGACGACCGCCGCCACGCCCTGTTCGGGCGCCAGGACGGCGCCGGCCGTGCGGAGTTCCTCGGCGAGCTCGACGACACCGTCAACCTGCTCCGCAACGTGCCCAGCGTGGTCGCGTGGGTGCCGTTCAACGAGGGCTGGGGCCAGTTCGACTCCGTCGCCGTCACGCAACGCCTGCGCACCCTCGACCCGACCCGCGTCGTCGACTCCGTCTCCGGCTGGCACGACCAGGGCGCGGGCGACATGGCGAGCCGGCACGTCTACTTCGTGCCGTACACGCTGTCGGAGGCCGACCAGGCCGACCCGCGCGCCGCGGTCCTCAGCGAGTACGGCGGGTACAGCCACCGCGTCGCTGGCCACACGTGGACCGACAAGGAGTTCGGCTACCGCCGGATCAGCGACCGCGGTGCGTTCGAGCGGGCGTTCCTGCGGCTGCAGACCGATCAGGTACGCCCCGCGATCGCGCGCGGGCTGGCAGGGTTCGTGTACACCCAGATCGCCGACGTCGAGCAGGAGACCAACGGACTCATGACGTACGACCGCAAGCAGCTCAAGGTCGACCGCGACGCAGTCGTCGCCTCCAACGCCGGCCTGCGCAGCGAGTTCGACGCCGCCGTCGGAGGCACCCCCTCCCCGGTCGCCGTCACCGAGCGCGAGCTCACCGCGCGGGTCGACCTCACCCTGCCCGACGGGCGCCTCGACCCCGCCGCGATCGGCTGGTGCCGTACGCCGCTGGTCCGCACCGACGGCATCGGCAGGGGGCGCGTGGGGAAGGGCCGCAACAAGCGGTGGGAGTACTGGGCCGTCACCACGCCCACCCACGTCGTCGCGGTCGTCCTGTCCCACATCGACTACGCCGGTGTGAACGCCCTGTGGTGCTGGGACCGGCGCACCGGCAAGGCGTACAACCAGGACGTCATCACCCCGCTCGGCGCCGGCGTCACCATGCCGGGCACCCTCGGTGAGGGCCCGGCGACGCTGCGCAGCAAGGGCCTGCAGATCGAGATCACCGAGACCGCCGAGGGCACCCGCCTGCGCGCGATCGGCGACCGGGTGCGCGTCGACGTGCTCGCGCACCGGCCCGAGGGGCACGAGTCGCTGGGCGTCGTGGTGCCGTGGACCGAGCGGCTCTTCCAGTACACCGTCAAGGACGTCGCGCGCCCCGCGAGCGGGCGGATCTGGTTCGACGGCGAGCAGGTCGAGGTGTCCGGCGACGACGCCTGGGCGACCCTCGACCACGGCCGGGGCCGCTGGCCGCACCAGATGCACTGGAACTGGGGCGCTGGCTCCGGCCGTACGGACGGCCGCGTCATCGGCGTGCAGGTCGGCGGCAAGTGGACCGACGGGACCGGTTCGACGGAGAACTCGATCCTCGTCGACGGTCGCCTCCACAAGATCAGCGAGGAGCTGGTGTGGACCTACGACACCGACGACTGGCTGGCGCCGTGGCGGATCACCGGCACCGACGTCGACCTGACCTTCACCCCTGAGTACGACAAGGTGTCGGCCACCGACCTCAAGGTCATCTCGTCGTTCACCCACCAGTGCTTCGGCGTCTGGTCGGGCACCGTACGCCTCGCCGACGGCGAGGTCGTACGGGTGGCCGACGTCTTCGGCTGGGCGGAGGACGTCCACCAGAAGTGGTGAGTCGGTGGGGTCTCGGCCGGTGTCGCGCGGTCTCTCCCGGCCTCTCCCACTGACCCCAAATCGGGTCAGGTGACCCAATTTGGGGAACCTGGGAGAGGCCGACTCACGCCCGCCGCATCCCCCGCAGCCCCAGCCACAACCCCAGCGCCGCGACGACTGCACCACCGGCGAACCCGTACGCGACCACGTCCAGGTTCCAGGTGCCGTTGAACAGTTCCCGGGCGGCCTGGACGACGTACGTCAGGGGGTTGAGGTCGGAGAGGACCTGCAGCCAGCGCGGCGCGCCGTCGAGGGGCAGCAGCACCCCGGCGAGCAGCAGGACGGGGAAGATCAGCGTCTGCTGCACGGTCCAGAACAGCCACTCCTGACCTTCGGCGACCAGCGCCAGCGCGAACGACATCGCGCCCACGCCGACGCTGAACAGGCTCAGCATCGCCACCGCCACCAGCACGCCCAACGGGTGCAGGTCGAAGCTGAACGGCGTGACCGCGATGAGGATGATCACCGTCTGCAGCAGCATCGGGACGATCTCCTTCAGCGCCCGCCCGACCAGCAGCGAGGACCGGCTCAGCGGCGAGACCAGCATCCGTTCGTGGGAGCCGGAGATCATCTCGTCGCTCAGGTTGGCGCCCGCGAACGAGGCGCCCATCAGGCACGTCATCGCGACGATCCCGGGCACGAACCACTGCAGCGCCGAGCCACCCGTGTCGGGGAGCAGCGGGGCGAACAGCGCCAGGAAGACCAGCGGCTGCACCATCGCGAAGAAGATCGAGGCGGGCTCGCGCAGCATCGGCTTGAGCTCGCGGGTCATCACGTTCCAGGTGTCGGCCCAGAACCCCGTCTCGGGTGTGTCGGTGACGGGGGCACGTCGGGCGACGGCGGGCTCGGGGGTCAGGACGTGGGTGCTCATGCTGCTGCTCCTTCGGAGTCGGTGGCGGTGCGGGTGGCGTCGTCGGGGGAGGTGGTCGGCTGGTCGGCGCCGTCGGGGACGGCCTGCTCGTTGGCCTCGCGCAGGCTGCGGCCGGTGAGGTCGAGGAAGACGTCGTCGAGCGTCGGGCGGGAGACCTCGACGCTGGTGGCGGGTTGGCCCGCGGCGGCCAGCTCGGCGAGCAGGGCGGGGGCGTGGCGGTGGCCGTCGTCGGCGCGCACCTCCACCACCGGGCCCGTACGGCTCACGCTCGCGCCCGGCACCCGGGCGGCGGCGTCGGCGCCGTGCGCGGCGTCCGCGTCGTTGGCGAACCCCAGGGTGACGAGGTCGCCGAGCCGGGACTTCAGCCGTGCGGCGGTGTCGTCGGCGATCACCAGGCCGTGGTCGATCACCACGACCCGTTCGGCGAGCGCGTCGGCCTCCTCCAGGTAGTGGGTGGTGAGCACGATCGTGGAACCGGTCTCGGCGTGCAGCCGGCGTACGAGGTCCTGCAGGTTGGCGCGGTTCTGCGGGTCGAGGCCGGTGGACGGCTCGTCGAGGAACAGCACCCGGGGCAGGTGGACCAGCCCCATCGCGATGTCGAGGCGCCGCCGCTGCCCGCCCGACAGGGTGGTGACCTTGCGGTCGGCGACGCCGGTGAGGTCGAGGTCGGCGACCAGCTCGTCGGCCCGCTCCCGGGCCTGGCGGCGGCCCAGCCCGTGGGCGCGCCCCTGACTGACGAGCTCGTCGCGGCCGCGCTGCTGGTGGCCGGCGCCGTTGCCCTGGCCGACGTACCCGATGGCACGGCGTACGGCGCGCTGGTCCGTCACGACGTCGTGCCCGGCAACACTGGCGGTGCCGGAGGTGGGCGCCAGGAGGGTCGTGAGCATGCGCAGGGTCGTCGACTTGCCGGCGCCGTTGGGGCCGAGGAAGGCGACGAGCTCACCCTGGGCGATCTCCAGGTCGAGCCCGCGGACGGCCTCGACGGTCTGCTTGTGGCGGGTGAAGTGCCGGGTCAGTCCTCGGGTCACGATCACCGGTGCGGTGCTGGTCTGGTTCGTCATGACCACCACCGTTCCGGTGATTGCGGACAGATCCTGACCGCAATCAGATCTAGTCTGAGAAACATGTCCGATCCGACCGCACGGATGCTTCGCCTGCTCTCCCTCCTCCAGACCCACCGGTACTGGCCCGGGGGCGAGCTGGCCGAGCGGCTCGAGGTCAGCGCGCGCACCCTGCGCCGCGACGTCGACCGGCTGCGCGACCTCGGGTACCCCGTCGACGCGTCGCGCGGCGTCGCGGGCGGGTACCAGCTGCGGGCGGGTGGGCAGCTGCCTCCGCTGCTGCTCACCGACGACGAGGCGGTCGCGATCGCGGCCGGACTGCACAGCGCCGCGGCCAGCTCGGTGGAGGGTCTGCACGACACCTCGCTCGCTGCCCTGACCAAGGTCGTCTCCCTGATGCCCCCACGGCTCCGCCGCCGCATCGAGGCGCTCGGCAGCCAGACGCAGCCTGCCCCGGCGTACGGCCCGCGGGTCGACGCGGAGTCGCTCATCACGCTGGCTCAGGGGTGCCGCGACTCCGAGACGGTGCGGTTCGACTACACCGCCCGCGGCGGCGAGGCGACGCGACGGCACGTGGAGCCGTTGCGGCTGGTCAGCCACGGGCAGCGCTGGTACCTGGTCGCGTACTGCCGCGACCGCCACGACTGGCGCAGCTTCCGCGTCGACCGTACGGCTGCGCCCGAGCTCACCGGCGTCCGGTTCCGTCCCCGCGAGCTGCCGGCCGCGGACGCCCTGGCGTTCGTCCGCGAGGGGATGCGGGAGATCCCGCGCCGCCACGACGTACGGGTGCGCCTGGACGCCGACGTCGAGGCGGTGCGCGCGGCCGTCGGCCGGTGGGGCGAGGTGAGCGAGGTGGACGGCGCGGTGCTGCTGAGCATGGCCACCGACGACCTGTCGTGGCCGCTGATGGTGCTCGGCGAGCTCGACTGCGACTTCACGGTCCTCTCGCCGCCCGAGCTCACCGAGGCGGTGGCGCGGGTGGCGCGGCGGTTCGCCGCCTCGGCCGGCTGAGGGTGCCACCACGGCGCAGGCAGTTCGGCGCCCGCCCGGCGCGGCCCACGCTCGTTGGCGCCCGCGGCCGCGCGAACTGCCTGCGGCGTTGTCAGCCGTCCACGCGAACCGTGGTGGAGATGGGTTGGTGGTCCGAGGGCCACGGCCCCAGGGGAACCCAGTAGCTGACGTTGCCGGCAACGGTGAGCCCGTCGCTGACGAAGAGGTGGTCGATCGCCTTCTCGGGGTCGTCGGCGGGGAACGTGTCGGGGCCGCCGCCGTCGGTCGAGGGGACCAGCCCGGCGTCCAGCAGGACCGTGAACGAGGGGGTGTCCGGCTCGAAGTTGAGGTCGCCGCCCAGCACGACCGGCGCCTCGGCGGAGAGCTCCGTGGCGAGGTCGGCCAGATCGCGCGCCTGGTCGAGGGTGCCGTCGTCGCGGGTGGTGGTCGGCTGCACGTGCGTGGAGACCACCCAGACCGGCTTCCCGCCCACCTCCACCTGCACCGCCAACGCGCCCGCGCCGGTCACGGCGCCGTACGACTCCAGCGGCACGCCGCGCACCTCGTTCACCGGCAGCGAGGTGAGCACCGCGTCGCCCCAGACGGGGT
The DNA here is from genome assembly GCF_051876515.1 of Nocardioides sp. Taxonomy (GTDB): domain Bacteria; phylum Actinomycetota; class Actinomycetes; order Propionibacteriales; family Nocardioidaceae; genus Nocardioides. The sequence continues at coordinate 23,327 of NZ_JBJEHY010000186.1, forward strand.
CGGCCGCCGGCGCGAAGTAGAGCCGCTTGCCGGTGAGCCGGGCGAGGACGGCGAGCTGGTCCTGTCCGCCGTTGAGCAGCCAGCCGCGGTCGATCTCGCTGAGCAGCACCACGTCGCGCTCCTCGACCACCGCCGCGACGGCGCCGGGGTCGAAGACGCCCGTCATGCCGTACCCCATCCGCAGGTTCCAGGCGATCACGTCGAGCCTGCGGCCCTCCACGGGCTCCACCTCGTCCGGCACGCCGGGGGTGAGGGCGGCGGCGAGTACGACGACCGCTGCCAGCGGGGCCACCACGACCAGCCAGGGCGGGCCGCCAGCTGTCCGGTGACCGTCCGTACGACCGAGCACCGCGAGCACGCCCAGGGCCACCGTCGCCACCAGCAGGACGGCGTCGGCGCGGTACCCGAGGTCGTACCCGGCGTAGTAGACGAACAGGAGCAGCACCCAGACCACGGCACCCCCCAGCACCACCGCCGGTCGCGCCGGGCGGGCGCCGGCGTCCTCGCCGAGCAGGAGCAGCAGCGCCGGCGGTCCGACGACGAACGCCACCAACGTCCACGCGCCGAGGGTTCCGCTGACCTCGCCGGTGGTTCCGTACAGGCTGGCTGCCACCGCGGCGACAGCGAGGACCGCGGCGAGCAGCCGTACGCCCCGGCGAGCGGGGCGCAGGGCCAGGGCGACGCCGGTCGCACAGCCCAGGACCAGCAGCGCCGGTCCCCAGCGGGGGTCGACGGCCGAGGCGCGCCCGGCGTTGACGACGGCCACGCCCGCGACGAGCGCCACCGGCATCAGCGACCACGCCTGCCGCCGGCCCGGGGGTGCCGGCTCGGCCGTGACGGTGCCCGCGGTGCCCACCGCCGTGCAGACCAGGGCGACGAGCGCCGCGATGCCGAACGCCCACGGCCGCCACACCGGCAGCCAGGTGCCGCCCAGCGCGGCCACCGTCGAGGTGGCCAGCCAGCCCAGCGCCAGGCCGGGCGCCAGCCGCCGGCCGTGGACGCAGACCAGGGTCGCGAACCATGCCAGCGACGCTGCGATCCCCGCGCTGGCCGCCCACAGCTGCACCTGGCCGCCGGGCGCGAAGCCGAGGACGACGCGGGCGACGAGGGCGATCGCGAGGACCGCCCACGCGCCGCGCGGGTCGCGGGCCGCCCGGGCCAGCGGGAACGAGGCAAGCACGCACCCGAGCGCGAACGCCCCCATCAGCTCGGCCGGCGTCTCGGAGGCCTGGCCGAAGATCGTGATCAGCGACGGACCCCACACGGCCGCGTGGTCGGCCAGCAGCCACCAGGCGGCGGCGATCGCCAGCACCGGCACGTACGGTCGGAGTCGGGCGAGGTCCACGGGCATGGGGAGCGTTCTACCACCCGGACGGGTGGTCCCGACAGGCTCGAGCGGCGCGACCTCAGGCGGCGACCAGGGCGTCGATCTGGTTGATCGCCGAGGTGGCGCCCTCCTCGACGCCCATCTCGAGGACCTGCTGCAGGTCGGCGGCGGAGCCGTACCGCGACACGCTGGTGACGCGCGTGCCGTCCGCGGTGCTGGTGAGCTCGGTCGTCGTGGTGTTGACCATCTTGTCCTCGATCGGCTTGCCGTCGGCGTCGGAGAAGCCGTCGGTGTAGACGAACCGGTGCGGCTCGTCGACCTCGTCGATGCGCCACCACCCCGGGTACGTGGCGCCGTCGGGGCCGGTCATGGCGTAGTCGACGCGGCCGCCCGGGCGGAACTCGTGGGTGGTGACGGTGGCCGGGTAGCCCTCCGGGCCCCACCACTTCTCGAGCTGGCGGGGGTCGGCGTACACCTGCCAGACGCGCTCGACGGGGGCCGCGAACTCGGCGGTGATGGTGATCGTGAGGTTGTCGAGGTCCTTCTCGACGTGGGTGACGGGCATGGCGTGCTCCTTCGTCTCGTGGGTGTCGTCTCAGGTGGTGTCGCCGGGCTCGTCGAGCGCCAGCAGCCGGTCGATGGCGGCGACCCGGCCCCGCCAGACCTGCTCGAACTCGTCGAGCAGGGCGGTGACGGTACGGACCGCGTCGACCTCGCCGGTGGCCAGCGCCTCGCGGCCGCTGCGCCGCTTGCTGACCAGTCCGGCCCGTTCGAGGACGGCGACGTGCTTCTGGACGGCCGCGAAGCTCATGTCGTACGACGCGGCCAGGGTGGAGACCGAGTGCTCGCCGGCCAGGACGCGGCGCAGGATGTCGCGCCGCGTGCGGTCGGACAGGGCGTGGAACAGCGCGTCGGCTGCGTCCTCGTCGATGCCCTCAGTCGTGTTCACCCCACCAACGTACAACCAAATGGTTGTACGTTGTCAACCCTCCGCCGCGGTCGGGAATGAACCTCGCTCTGACTCCGTTAGTCACTATGAAATCCAGAGTGAGGAGGAAGCATGATCGACTTCCAGCAGCTGCTGCGCCCGTCCGGTGCCTCGATCACGGTGACCGAGACCGCCTACGACGTGTGGCGCCGCGCCGAGTTCCAGTTCTCCGAGCGCCGCTACTACGACGCCGCCCGTGACCTCGAGGGTCTGCTGGCCCGCGAGGACGTCGAGGACTCCCAGCTGCGCCAGGTGCGCGAGCTGCTCGCGCGCAGCTACTACCACTCGGCCCAGGTCACCAAGGCCGTCGAGGCGTCCGCCGCCGCGCTCGAGCACGACCCCGGCAACGGCTACCTGACGCTGCTGCTCGGCCGCTCCCTGGAGCGCGCCGGCCGCCGCGACGAGGCCGAGGCGTACCTCCGCATGGCCGACGCCCTGGGGGTGGAGTGACATGACCGACTACGGCAACGACCTCGAGTTCGGCGTCTTCGTCACTCCCGATGCCGGTCGGCTGCCCGACGTGATCGTACTCGGGCAGTTGGCCGACGTGACGGGGCTGGACCTCTTCACCGTCCAGGACCACCCGTACCAGGAGCGGTTCGTCGACGCG
>NZ_JBJEHY010000187.1:0-7336 GCF_051876515.1 Nocardioides sp.
GCGGCAGCCCGACGGCGGGTTGATCGGGCTCGGGACGTCGCCCTCGAGTCGGATCCGCTCGCGACGACCACCGACCACGGCCTGCTTCACGTCGGGCACCGCCGAGAGCAGCGCCTGGGTGTACGGGTGGTGGGCGTTGGAGTAGATGCTGTCGCGGTCGCCGATCTCGACGATCTTGCCCAGGTACATCACCGCCACCTCGGGGCAGAAGTGACGCACCACGGCGAGGTCGTGGGCGATGAACAGGAACGCCACGTCGAACTCACGCTGGATGTCCTGCAGCAGGTTGACCACCTGCGCCTGGATCGACACGTCCAGAGCCGAGACAGGCTCGTCGGCCACGATCAGCTTGGGCTGCAGGGCGAGCGCACGCGCCACGCCGATGCGCTGACGCTGACCACCGGAGAACTCGTTCGGGTACCGGTTGTAGTGCTCCGGGTTGAGGCCGACGACCTCCAGCAGCTCCTGGACCCGCTTGAGCGTCTGCTCCTTCGGCACCATGTTGTGGATCCGCAGCGGCGCACCGATGATCGCGCCGATCGTGTGGCGCGGGTTCAGCGAGCTGTACGGGTCCTGGAAGATCATCTGCACCTCGCGGCGCAGCGGCTTCAACTGACCCGGGCTCATCGGCGCCAAGTCCTTGCCGTCGAAGACGATCTGGCCCGCGGTCGGCTTGTAGAGGCGCGTGATCGCACGACCGGTGGTGGACTTGCCACACCCGGACTCACCCACGAGGCCCAGGGACCCACCCTGCGGCACCTCGAACGACACGCCGTCCACGGCCTGCACGTCACCGATCTTGCGGTGGATGAGGCCAGCCGACTTCACCGGGAAGTACTGCTTGAGGTCGCGCACCGTCAGGATGGCCGGACGGCTCGTGTCGAGCTCGGTGGGCGTACTACCCACCAGGGCAGTCTCAAGTGTCGTGGCCTCGCCAGTCTCAGAGCGCGGGGTTTCCGCGAACTCGGTCATCTCACTGCTCCTCGGCAAGGTCGGGGGCGATCTCGGGCAGCACCTTCACCTCGTAGATCGTGTCAGGGTCGGCCAGGTGGCACCGCTTGAGGTGGTTGCCGCCGCGCGCCCCGGGCGCGAGGTCGGGCACCACCGTGGTGCACAGGTCGCCGGCCACCTCGGACCGGAAGGTGCAGCGCGGGTGGAAGGCACAGCCCGACGGCGGGTTCAGCAGGCTCGGCGGGGAGCCCGGGATCGGGACCATCCGGGCGTTGGTGTCGGCGGTGACGTCCGGGACGCTCGAGAGCAGACCCCACGTGTACGGCATCTCGGGGTGCGTCAGCACCTCGCGCGCCGGTCCGTACTCGACCGCCTTGCCTCCGTACATGACCAGGACGTCGTCGGCCATCTCCGCCACGACACCGAGGTCGTGGGTGATGAGGATGATCGCCGCGTTGAACTCCTTCTGCAGGTTGCCCAGCAGGTCGAGGATCTGGGCCTGGACGGTCACGTCGAGCGCCGTGGTGGGCTCGTCGGCGATGACCAGCGACGGGTCGTTGATCAGTGCCATCGCGATCATCGCGCGCTGGCGCATGCCGCCGGAGAACTGGTGCGGGTAGGAGTCGTAGCGACGGTCCGGCTGCGGGATCCCGACCAGGTCGAGCATCTCGACGACACGCTTCTTGGCCACGGCCCGGGTCACCTTGTTGTGCACGCGGTACGCCTCGGCGAGCTGGGAGCCCACCGTGTAGTAGGGGTGCATCGCCGACAGCGGGTCCTGGAAGATCATCGCGACGTCGCGACCGCGGCGCTTGCGCATCTCCTCGTTGGAGAGCGTCAGCAGGTCGACGCCGTCGAGCCTGATCTCCCCGCTCACCTGGGCGTTGGTGCCGCGGTGCAGGCCGAGGATGGCCGAGCTGGAGACGGACTTGCCGGATCCGGACTCGCCCACGATGCCCAGCGTCTTGCCGCGCTCGAGCGAGAAGGACAGGCCGTCGGTCGCCTTGACGACACCGTCGACGGTCGGGAAGTGCACCCGGAGGTCGTCCACGACCAGGAAGGACTCGCTGTCCGTCGTGTTCTGCTGCGTGAGATCCACGTTGCTCACCTCTCTCATGCCAGCCGGACGCGCGGGTCGATCACGCCGTACAGGATGTCGACGACGATGTTGGCCACGATCACGAAGGCACCCGCCACCACCACGACGCCGATGATGGTCGGCAGGTCGTAGGCGTTGCTGGCCTGCAGGGTCAACAGACCCAGGCCGCGGTAGGCGAAGACGCTCTCGGTGATGATCGCGCCGCCCAGGAGCCCCGCGAAGTCCATGCCAGCCATGGTGACCAGCGGCGTCAGGGCCGCCCGGAGACCGTGCTTGCCGAGGACCGTGCGCGCCGGGAGGCCCTTGGCCTTCGCCGTGCGGACGTAGTCCTCACTCATGGACTCCAGCACGAAGGCACGGGTCATGCGCACGTACCCCGCCATGAAGACCAGTGCGAGCACGAAGGCCGGCACCAGCAGTCCGCCCAACCAGGCGAACACTCCTCCCTCGGCGATGGGCACGTAGTACGGGTAGGGGATCACGTCCCAACGGATCGCGACGTACTTCAGCATGAAGACGGCGATGAAGAAGGTCGGGAACGCGTAGGCCAGCAGGGTCAGGCCGACGATGCCGCGATCCAGGAAGGACCCCTTGGTCACCGCGGCGAGGATGCCGAAGAGGATGCCGCCGGTCAGCCACATCACCAGCGCGACGACGGCCAGCGAGATGGAGACCGGTGCGTACTCGGCGATCATCTCGTTGACGGTGCGCTGGTTGAGCGTGGAGAAGCCCAGGCAGGGGGCCTCGCAGTGGGTGACCTGCTCCGGTGCAGCCTTGCGCTGCTCCTCGTCGACCGGGAAGTCACGCCCGACGGCGACGCCCTTCATGAAGTCGACCCACTGCTTCTGCGGCGGCTGGTCGTAACCGAGCGCCTTGCTGGTGATCGCTCGCTGCTCCTCCGTGCAGTTCTTGCCGCACGCGAAGCGGGCGGGATCCACCGGGGAGGCGAAGAAGAGGGTGAACGTGACGAGTGTCAGCGCCAGCAGCAGCAAGATGCCGACGAAGCATCGACGGACGATGTAGGCCCACATGAGAGGGGCTCACCTCCTGGTAAGCGGGACGTGCCGCACGGTGGGGCACCGGGGGCTGGGTCGAGGGCCTGTAGGCCCATGACCCACAGGTGTGCCGGGTGAGCAGGTTCTGCCCACCCGGCACCATTCCTGTGTGGATGTCAGGCTCGGGAGCCTTCGATCACTGCTCGACGCCGATCAGGCCGATCTCCGGGTAGGAGGACGAGGCCGGGGTCGTGGTGAAGCCGGTCACCTTGGAGCCGTGGAGCCAGTTGAACTTGGTGATCTCCAGCGGGATGTAGGCGACGTCCTCGCCGAGCTGAGCGTCAGCCTCCTGCAGGAAGCCGACCTGCTGCTCGACGTCCTCCGCGTTGGCGGCCTTGTCGACCAGCGCCTCGAACGCGTCGGACTGGTAGCAGCCGTAGTTCTGGCCACACGTGGTGGGCGAGAAGTTCGGGCGGCTGTCGTACAGCGGGGGCAGGACGGTCATCATCGAGGGCCAGTCAGCACCCCAGCCACCCCAGGTGACGTCGTAGTCGTCGTCCGGCTTGGAGATGACGTCGTAGTAGGTGTCGCTGAGTGGCTCGAGGGTCACGTCGAACCCAGCAGCGTCCCAGCTCTCCTTGACGATGGCCATGGCCTTGTCAGCGGTCGGGCTGGCCGAGTAACCGAGCTTGATCGGGTACGGGGTCTTGACGCCGGCCTCCTCGAGGAGCGCCTTGGCGGCCTCGGGGTCGCCACCGTTGTCACCGGCGAAGGCCGGGTTGTCCTGGGCGCCGGAGACGCCCGGGTTCACGATGGTCTCGCTGGCAGCAGCGGCCTTCTCGCCACCGAGAGCCTTGACGTAGCCGTCCAGGTCCAGAGCGGCAGCCAGGGCACGACGCACGTTGACGTCGGTGACCTTCTTGAAGTTCGGCGACAGGTACGAGTTGTACGGCGAGAGGACGTTGACGAAGCGGTCCTCGACCGGGCCCGTGATCTGCGGGAACTGCGCCGGGGCCACACGCGCCAGGGTGATGGCGGTCTGGTCGGCCGGGGCGTCGGCGATCAGGCGGTCGTTGAAGAGCTCACCGGCCGTGTCGGACGGGTCGATCTGGACCTCGACGGTGTCGGGAAGCGCGAGACGCAGCGCCTCCGGGTCGTCCGTCGCGGCGTCGTAGTTCTCGTTGCGAACCAGGGTCGCGCCCTTGTTCTTGTCCCACTTGCCGCCCTCGACCTTGTAAGGCCCGTTGGACAGGACCTTCCACTGGCTCTTGGCGCCCTCGTCGAACTCTTCCTTGTACGGGTCGGTCATCATCATGCCCGCGATGGCCTGCGGGAAGTCCGCCCACGGCTTGTTGAAGCGGAAGGTGATGGTCTTGCCGTCGCAGCTGACCGCGTCCTCGAAGGCAGCCTGCTGCTCCTCGGTCGCCTTGTACGGGCCCGGGTAGTCCTTCACGTCGATGTAGCTGAGCGTGTAGTTCGGGCCGCCGATGATGACGTCGTTGGCGAACACGCGCGAGGTGCCGTACTGGACGTCCTCACAGGTGATGTCCGAGCCGTCTTCCCACTTGACGCCGTCCTTGAGGGTGAAGGACCAGACCTTGCCGCCCTCGCTGGAGGTGCCCGTGTCGGTGGCGAGGTCGGGGACCGGCGTGGTGCCGACCTCGTTGTCCTCGTCCATCGGGAACGCGAGCAGACCGCGGTACAGGAGACGACGGAAGTGCGCCAGCTCGACACCGTAGTAGATGCGCTGCGGGTCAACGCTCTCGTACGGGAAGTGCTGCAGAACCGTCAGCGTCCCACCCTTGGCGCCCTCGGCGGCCGGCTTGTTGCCGTCGCCGTCGGGCTCGTCCGAGCCACCGCCGCCGCAGGCGGCCAAGCTCAATCCGAGCACTGCTGCAGCGCTGGCTGCGACAGTCCTCCTCAACTTGCTAACCATGTGTTTCCTCCTTGGATGTGCGGCGCATATGCGGCGGCACGGTCACCGACGGGACTGCCGGCGAGGTCTGTGGGACCGGTCGTGGACCGGTGACTAGCGACCCGACTTGGGGTCGAGGGCGTCTCGGAGACCGTCTCCGAGCAGGTTGAACGAGACGACGATCGTCGCGATCAGGACGGCGGGGCCGAAGAAGTAGATGAACGCCGAGTCTGCGTAGCGCAGCGCGTCGAACAGCACGTTGCCCAGCGTCGGCGTCGGCGGCCGGATGCTGATGCCCAGGTAGCTCAGGGCGGCCTCGGCCGAGACGAAGGCAGGAAGGATCAGCGTGAGCTGGACCAGGATCGGGGCCCACAGGTTGGGCAGGATCTCCTTGAAGTAGATCCTCCAGCGGGAGGCTCCGAGCAGGGTCGCTGCATGCACGAACTCCCGTTCACGCAGCGAGAGCACCTGACCACGGGTGACGCGGGCGATGCCGGTCCATCCGAAGAGGCCGAGGATGACGACGACGTAGAAGGACCGTGACGCGTCGCCGGCCGGAATACCCATGACCTCCTCGATGAACGCCAGCGCCACGGCCGAGAGGGCCAGCAGCATCAGCGTCTGCGGGAAGGCCAGGGTGAGGTCAATGATGCGGCCGATGATCGCGTCGACCCAGCCGCCGGACGCACCCGAGATGATGCCGAGCACCACGCCGAGCGTCATCGCGATCAGGGTCGCGACCAGCGCGATGCCCAGCGAGAAGGTGATGCCGAACCAGATGCGCGACAGGGCGTCACGCCCCGCACCGGGCTCCACACCCAGCGGGTGGTCCCACGACATGCCGCTGAAGCGTCCGATCGGGAGCGTGTTCTCGTCGAGCAGGTCGAGGTTCGTGGTGAACGGGTCGAGCACGTCGAGCGCCACGAGGATCGGCGCCATCAGTGCGGCGACGAAGAAGAACACGACGATGCAGAACGACACCATCGTCAGCTTGTCCTTGCGGAAACGTGCCATCGCCAACTGCATCGGCGACTTGCTGACGATCACGCCCCCTGGGTCACCCTCGAGCGCCTCAGGATCCGTCGTGACGAGGTGGCTCTCGAGATCGCTGCTCGGAGTTGACATTCCCACCTCATCGTTCGTCCTACAGTCGGTCGCAGTACTGGACCGGTGGTCCGAGTACCGCTTCCCGACTGTAGGCGAACGGATGGCGCTTGGGGATCACCAAGCGGTAACACTTTGGTCTCGGGCCGCAGGAATCCATCCTGCGGCGTCGAGTCAGGACGGAACTTCCTCCGAGGGCTTCGCGTCCACACCGGCTTCCTTGCGCTGCTGCGCGGTGATGGGAGCAGGTGCTGCGGTCAGCGGGTCGAAACCGCCACCCGACTTGGGGAACGCGATCACGTCCCGGATCGAGTCCGCCTTCGCCAGGATCGCAACAATACGGTCCATTCCCACCGCGATGCCACCGTGCGGCGGCGCTCCGAACTTGAACGCCTCGAGCAGGAAGCCGAACTTCTCCTCGGCCTCTGCCTCACCGATGCCCATGATCTCGAACACGCGCTTCTGCACGTCCTCGCGGTGGATACGGATCGACCCGCCACCGAGCTCGCTGCCGTTGCACACGATGTCGTACGCGTACGCCAGCGCGGCGCCCGGGTCTGCCTCGAGGGTGTCGAGGAACTCCGGCTTGGGGCTGGTGAACGCGTGGTGCACGGCCGTCCAGGCGCCCGCGCCGACGGCCACGTCACCGCTGGCGACCGCGTCGTCGGCCGGCTCGAAGAGCGGTGCGTCGACGACCCAGGTGAAGGCGAAGGCGTCCTCGTCGATCAGGCCGCAGCGGCGACCGATCTCCAGGCGCGCCGCGCCGAGCAGGGCCCGGCTCGCCTTGGGGGCACCAGCGGCGAAGAAGATGCAGTCCCCCGGCTGCGCACCGGCGTGGGCGGCGAGGCCGGCCTTCTCGGCGTCGGAGAGGTTCTTGGCGACGGGGCCACCCAGCTCACCCTCGGCGCTGACCGTGACGTACGCCAGACCCTTGGCGCCGCGCTGCTTGGCCCACTCCTGCCAGGCGTCGAACTGGCGGCGCGGCTGGTCGGCCCCGCCGGGCATCACCACGGCGCCGACGTACGGCGCCTGGAAGACCCGGAAGGTGGTGTCGGCGAAGTACTCGGTGCAGTCGACCAGCTCCTGGCCCATGCGCAGGTCAGGCTTGTCGGAGCCGAAGCGTGCCATCGCGTCGGCGTACGTCATCCGCGGGACCGGGCGCGGGATCTCGTGACCCTCCAGCGCCCAGATCGCGGCGAGGACCTCCTCCATCAGGGCGATCACGTCGTCCTGGTCCACGAAGCTCATCTCGATGTCGAGCTGGGTGAACTC
>NZ_JBJEHY010000188.1:0-7317 GCF_051876515.1 Nocardioides sp.
GTCGTAGGAGGTGTAACGGCTCTCGTCGGCCTCGGCCTCCTCGCCGATCGTGGTAGGGAGGTCGAGCTCAAGGTACTCGCCGCCGGCCTTCTTGCCGACGATGCTGTAGGCGGGGCTCTTCTCACCGAAGTAGACGCGGGTCTCGTACCCCTCGTCGGACAGGTTCGTCAGGGTGCGGGCGTACGACTCGCGCCCCTCGGCCCACTGGATCGAGTCGGCCTGCTTGGCGTCGTCCGACCCGCGCTGGTTCGCGTACGCGGCGATCACGCCGTTGCCGTGCGTGTACACGGTGTGCAGGTTGGCCCAGCTGCGGTCGGCCGCGGCGATGCCCTCCTGGTCGAGCTCGCGGACGCCGAGCACCAGCGCCCGGTCCTGGCCGTCGATCTCGTACCGGTCGACGTCGAGCACGTCGGGAACCGAGTAGTAGCGGCGCACCTGCTGCTCCTGCTCGAAGGTGCGGCTCACGACCTTGGGGTCGACCAGCGGGACCGACGAGGTCAGCTCGTCCAGGCTGTTGACCTCGGCGGTGTCCATGTCGGGCGCGCTGTTGTACGACGTCACCTCGATGTCGTCGAGGTCGTAGGCGGCCCGGGTCGCCTCGATGTTCTCCTTGATGTACGGCCCCTGCTTGTCGGGCACGTTGGGGTTGACCTGGAACTGCTGCACGACGCCCGGGACGATCATCGACAGGATCACCGTGGACAGCACGAACAGCGAGACCCCCAGGGACGGGAGCATCCAGGTGCGGCGCCAGATGTTGGCCAGGAAGATGACCGCGCAGACGATCGCGATGCCAGCCAGGATCTCCTTGCCCGGCAGCACCGTGGAGTCCTCGGTGTGCCCCATGCCGGTGAAGCCGTTGGTGGAGTCGAGGACCAGGTCGAAGCGGTCGAGCCAGTAGTCCACGGCCTTGGCCAGCGCGAAGAGCGCCAGAACCACCGAGAACTGCACCTGCGCGGCGCCACTGACCCGCTCGCCGGGCCGCCCGGAGAGGCGGATGCCGCCGAAGAGGTAGTTGACCAGCACCGTGGCCATGAGGGCGACGATCGTCATCGACATCGCGAAGTCGACGACGAAGTGCCACCAGGGCAGGTCGAAGATGAAGAAGCCGTGGTCCCGGCCGAAGTAGGGGTCCGTGGTCCCGAACTCCTCGCCGTTGCGCCACATCATGAAGGTGCGCCACTGGCCCGACGCGGACAGACCGGCCGCGACCCCCATCAGCGCGCTGATGCCGGCGACCAGCCAGCCCACGATCGGGGCGATGCTCTGGCGGTACCGGTCGAGCCCGTCGCTGGGGCTGTTGACGCCCGGGAAGAGCATCGGCCGGAAGCGGTACGCCAGCGCCATCGACACCGCGACGGTGGCAGCCATCAGGCCGCCGAACACGCCGAACAGTGCGGCCCGGGTGAACCAGATCGACGTGAAGACGTCGACGAAGCCGACGGAGTCGAACCAGAGCCGGTCGGTCCAGAAGGCCGAGAACGTGGACAGGGCGACCAGCAGGACGCCCATGATCCCCAGCGTTAGGACGATGGTGCGCGAACGCCCCGTACCGCCAACGGCAGGGCGCGGGCCGCGCCCGGGACCACCGGCGGGACGGGGTTCGAAGAGGCCACTCACCTCAGGGCTCCTGGGTGCTCAGGTCGGTCCCGGAGGGACTGACGTCAAGGGTCTGGTGCAGCAGGGCCAGCAGGCCCGGTACGAGGTCGGTGCCGTCCACCACGGACAGGTCGTCGTCGTGCGAGCGCATCCGCATGGCGCAGTACGAGGCACCGGTGCGCATGGCACCGGCCACGATCCGTACCTCCTGGCGCAGCGGGTGCTCGCGCGCGAACTCTGCCGCCTCGGCGGGGTCGGCCGGGATCTGGTCGTCGACCTCCGGCGGCAGCACGAGGCGCTCCACCACCGCCGCGCACCCCGCCACCCCGTCGGGCCACTCGACGGTCTCCAGGACCTCCTCGAGCTGCCGGCCCACCGGGAGGCCGTCCTGCTCGACCGGGGTCAGCGAGCCGTCCGCCGACGCGTCGTCGTCCAGACCGAGCGCCTCGGCCAGGGCCGGCTCCTGACGGACCAGCTCGGCGGTGGGCACGAGCGCGTACAGGTGGGCTGGCTGGTCCCAACCGGACGCCGCCACGTGCTGCTCGATCTCCAGCACCGCCGCCGCGAGCGCGGGGTCCTGCGGCAGACCGGGGCCGGGGGCCGGAGGAAGGTCGGTCGGGGGCATCTCACTCATCAGTCACTGCTCTCACAACTCGGAAGATCGGCGTCCGGGTCCTCGACCCAGGTCTGGACGGACTCGAGGGCGTCGGCCAGCGTTTTGACACTCACCAGGCGCATGTCACCGGTGTCGACCCCGCCCAGGCTGTCGCAGTTCGCATCCGGCACCAGGAAGAGCTCGGCACCGTCGTCGCGGGCCGCGGCCACCTTCTGCTGCGCCCCACCGATGGGACGCACCACGCCGGCCGAGGTGATCTCGCCGGTGCCGGCCAGCTCGGCCCCGCTCGTCAGGGAGCCCGGCGTCAGGATGTCGTAGATCGCCATCGCGAAGATGAGGCCCGCGCTCGGCCCACCGATGCCGCTGCCGGGGTCGACCCGGACGGAGAAGGGGAAGTCGTACGAGGGCCCGGGCGTGATGCCCACGCGCGGCTCGCCGTCGACCTCCTCCGCGGCGATCGAGACGGTGACCTGCTCGTCGCCCCGCTCGACCACCCAGTCCAGGGGCGTGCCGGCGGGCTTGGAGCGCACCACGTCGCCGACCTTCTGCGGGTCCTTCACCTTGACGCCGTCGACGCTGATGATCCGGTCGCCGAAGAACAGCTTGTCGTGGGCGGGCATGCCCTCCTCGACGTTGAACACCTGGACCACCGAGGGGAGGTCGTACCCCAGCTCGGTCAGCGCGGCGGCGACGGCCGCGTCCTGCGAGGAGACCATGAGGATCTCCGACATCTCGCTGTCCTGCGCGTCGGTCGTGTCCGGCGCGTACACCGCGGAGCGCGGGTAGACGGCCGCGTCGGGGTCGATCCACGCGCCCATCAGGCGCAGCAGGCCCACCTTGCGCTCCGGCTGGTCCACGTAGATCGTGGTCAGGCTCAGCTGACCGCCGTCGGTGAAGGTCTCGTGGCCGTCGACCTGGACGATGGGCGTGCCGTCGTTCTTGCCGAGCACGTCGACCATCGGGCCGGGGTAGTACGTGACGTACGGCAACGGCACGACGGCCACCAGTACCCACATCACAGCCAGGAGCGGCACGGCAGCCAGACCTGCCTTGATCCGCTGACTCATGGCGCCAACTCTCTCAGACGGCAGCAACCCCGCCACGCGCCAGCCCCGGCACGGTCACGCGAGCGGTTCACGCCCCGTCGGCGCCGGGCCCCACCCCGGTTGACCTCGACGGACGGACCGCGATGCCGGTGCTGCGGTCGCTGCGCGAGCGCGGGGCCGTACGACGCACCTTGGGCTGGTCGCGCTCCATGGCCGCAGCCAGCCGCGCCACCGCCACGTCGCGGTCCACCTGGCCACGACCGTCGCGGCCGGTCCACCCCACCCAGGCCATGGCCAGGACGGTCACCACCGCCGCCGGCGCGAGCCACCACAGGATCTCCACACCGCGAGCCTAGACGTCGCCCCGCCCCGCTCGGGGGAGGTGCCGCGGTGTCATGGCCCCCGGGCCGGCTCAGGGGGTGCCGACCCACTCCTCGTCACCGTCGTCGAAGCGCTGGTGCTTCCAGATCGGCACCTCGGCCTTGAGCCAGTCGATGAGGTCGCGCGTGGCCTCGAACGTCTCGCCGCGGTGGGCCCCGGCCGTCGCCACCACGACCGCCAGGTCGCCGATCTGCAGCGTGCCGGTGCGGTGCACCGCCGCCAGGGCGGTCACACCGTGCGCGGCCACGACCCGGTCGCAGACCTCCCGCAGCCTGGCCGCGGCGCTGGGGTGGGCCGAGTACTCCAGGCCCTCGACGCCACGTCCGGAGTCGTGGTCGCGGACCCGTCCGACGAAGACGTTGACGCCGCCCGCGGTGGCGTCGTCGACGGCCGCGACCACCTCGAGCACATCCAACGGGGTGTCCCTGATCTCGCAGAGACGGACGGCGGGGAGCTGGGGGCTGGTCACGCACCCGAGTCTAGGCAGCGCCGGACGCGCTGGAACGCGGTGAGTACCGTTGGGGCATGAACGACAACGCTGACTCCAGCGACTCCGGACGTCCCGACGACAACCCGTTCCGGGGCACCCCGTTCGAGCAGATCTTCGGCGCCCTCGGCCAGCCGGGTGCTGCTGGCGGTACCGGCATGCCCGACCTCTCCGCGCTGATGGGCCAGTTCCAGGCGTTCCTCACCCCGCACGAGGGCCCGGTCAACTGGGAGACCGTCACCGACATGGCCCGTCGTACGGCCGCGCAGTCCCCCGACCCGACCCCGTCGCGCGCCAGAGCGGACGCCATCGCCGACGCCGTACGGCTGGCCGACCACTGGCTCGACACGACCACCGAGTTCACCTCCGGCGTGACCTCCACCGCGGCGTGGTCGCGGGCCGAGTGGGTCGAGGAGACGATGGAGGTCTGGAAGGTCCTCGTCGAGCCGATCGCCAGCGCGGCGGTCTCCTCGCTCGGCAACGCCCTGCCCGAGGAGGCGCGCGCCGTGGCCGGCCCCATCCTCGGCATGCTCAAGCAGGCCACCGGCGCCATGGTCGCCGCCCAGGTCGGCAACGGCGTGGGCGCCCTGGCCGGCGAGGTCCTCTCCGCCAGCGACGTCGGCCTCCCCCTCGGGCCCGCCGGCCGCGCCGCGCTGCTGCCCAGCAACGTCGACGCCTTCGCCGAGGGGCTCGACGTCACCCGCGACGACGTCGTCCTCTACCTCGCGCTGCGCGAGGCGGCGCACCAGCGCCTCTTCGCCAACGTCGGATGGCTGCGCGCGCACCTGATCGACGCCGTCGCGGCGTACGGGGCGGGCATCGAGTTCAACACCGCCGGTCTGGAGGAGAAGCTGGGTGGCATCGACCCGATGAACCCCCAGGCGATGCAGGAGGCGATGGAGGGCGGACTGTTCGACCTCGACCGCTCTCCCGCCCAGCAGGCCGCCCTCGAACGCCTCGAGGTCACCCTCGCCCTGGTCGAGGGCTGGGTCGACGAGGTCGTCACCCAGGCCACCGCCACCCGGATGCCGGCCGCGACCAAGCTCCACGAGATCACCCGTCGCCGCCGGGCCGCCGGTGGGCCCGCGGAGCAGACGTTCGCCTCGTTGGTCGGCCTCGAGCTGCGGCCGCGACGGCTCCGCGACGCCGCCACCCTGTGGGGGTCCCTGCGGACCCGTCAGGGGGCCGAGGCCCGCGACGGCGTCTGGATGCACCCCGACCTGCTGCCCAGCGCGGCCGACCTCGACGACCCGCTGGGGTTCCGCGAGGACGCGGTGGCCCCCGACACGCTCAGCGACGACGCCTTCGAGGCGGGACTGCGCGACCTGCTCGACGGCGGCAACCCGGACGCCCCCTCGGGCGACGCGTGAGCGGCCACCCACCGGGCCAGCACGCCGACGCGCTCGCCGTCCTGCAGGGGTGGCTGGCGCCGACGCCTGCCCAGGAGGCGCTGCGGGCGGCGTTCGTGGAGCACCTCCAGACCCACCCGGACGGCACCGAGCGCGCCTGCTTCCCCGACCACGTGACGGCCGGGACGGTGGTGCTCTCGGCGTCCGGGGACGAGGTGCTGCTCAACCTGCACCGCAAGGCGCGCCGCTGGTTCGCGTTCGGCGGGCACTGCGAGCCCGGCGACGCCACCCTGGCCGACGTCGCGCTGCGCGAGGCGCTGGAGGAGTCCGGACTGAGCCGGGTCGAGTTCGACCCGACCCCGGTGAGCCTGGACTGCCACGAGGTGGAGTTCTGCGACCCGCGCGGCACCGTACGGCACCTCGACGTCCGCTACGCCGCCCTCGCGCCGGCCGACGCCGTTCACGCGACCAGCGAGGAGTCTCTCGACGTGCGCTGGTGGCCCCTCGACGGCCTGCCCGAACTGGAGGACGAGATGGTCGAGCTCATCGGGCGGGCGCGCGAGCGCCTGTGCTGACGGCACCCCGCCGGCACCGCCGGCCTCAGACCCCCTGGTCCTCGGACTCGCTGTTGGGCGGGTCCACGTCGGCGGCGGCCGACCACCCGAGCAGGAAGCCGCGGGCCCGCTCCGTACGCGGGTAGTGCTGGACCCAGCCCCAGAAGGCGTCGTCGTGGTTCGGCTCGATGAGGTGCACCAGCTCGTGCACCAGCACGTAGTCCAGGACCCACGACGGCATCCCCTGCAGACGGGTGGAGACGCGGATCGTACGGTCCACCGGCGTGCACGAACCCCAGCGCGAGGTCTGGTTCGCCGACCACGTCACCGAGTGCGGGGTGGCCAGCCCGCCGAGGTACTCGTCGTTGAGGGTGAGGGCGCGGGCCATCAGCTGGTCGTTGGTGGGCCGACGGCGACGCTCCGAGCGCGCCAGACGCGCGAGCATCTCCTTGACCGACCGGGCCTCCTCGCGCTTGCTCATCGAGGCGGGGATGAGGACCACCACGGAGTCGCCGTCGCGGTAGGCCGACACTGTGCGCCGACGACGGGCAGACCGACGCACGACGACGTCGGGCTCAGCTGTGGGCGCTCCCCCGCTGGCGGTCATGCCCCCCAACGCTAGCGGGAATCACCCAAGACGTGGCGCAGCCCACTCCAGGAGTTCGTCCACGGGCCACGTGTTCACGATGCGCTCCGGGTCGATCCCGGCCTGCTCCGCGCGCTCGCACCCGTGGTCGAGCATGTCCAGCTGGCCGGGCGCGTGGGCGTCGGAGTCGATGGAGAACAGGCAGCCGGTGTCGCGGGCCAGCTCGAGCAGCCGGGTGGGCGGGTCGCGGCGCTCGGGACGGGAGTTGATCTCGACGGCCACCGAGTGCTCCGCGCAGGCCTCGAAGACCGCCCGCGCGTCGAACTCGCTGCTGGGCCGGGTGCCCCGGTTGCCCGTGACCAGCCGGCCCGTGCAGTGGCCCAGGACGTTCGTGTACGGGTTGGCGACGGCCGTGACCATGCGGCGTGTCATGGCCGGGGCGTCCATCCTGAGCTTGGAGTGGACGCTGGCCACACGCACCTCGAGCTGGCCCAGCATCTCGTCGGTCTGGTCGAGCGACCCGTCGTGGAGGATGTCGACCTCGATCCCCTTGAGCAGCCGGAAGGCACCGCCCAGGTGGGAGTTCACGGCGTCGATCACGCCGAGCTGCCGCTCCAGACGCCCGGCGCTGAGGCCGTGGGCGACGGTGAGCCGTGGCGAGTGGTCGGTGAGCACGAGGTAGTCGTGGCCGAGCTCCAT
>NZ_JBJEHY010000189.1:0-7260 GCF_051876515.1 Nocardioides sp.
GGCCCGATGAGCACCCTTGTCCTGGCTGCCCGCGACACCGCGACCCTGTGGCGGCGCAACGTCCGCCACATCGTGCGCTACCCCTCGCTGACGATCATGCTGATCGCCCAACCGGTCCTGTTCCTGCTCCTGTTCGTGTACGTCTTCGGCGGGGCCATGGGCTCCGGACTGCCCGGTGCCCCCGAGGCGGGCGGCGTCGCCCGCGGTGCGTACCTGGCGTACATCGCCCCCGCGATGCTGCTCATCACCGTCGCCTCGGTCGCGCTCGCCACCGCCATCCACGTGGCCAAGGACTCCACCGAGGGGATCGTCGACCGGCTGCGCACGATGCCGGTGACCAAGTCCGCGCTCCTCAGTGCACACGTGCTGGCCGCCCTGGCCCAGACGGCCGTGGCCGTCGCGGTCGTCCTCGCGGTCGCGGTCGCGCTCGGCTGGCGCCCCGAGGCGGGCCTCGTCGACTGGCTGGCGGCGCTGGGCGTGCTGGCCCTGCTCGCGCTGGCGCTGACCTGGCTCTGCGTTGCGCTCGGGCTGGCCGCGGACAGCGTGGAGACGGCGAGCAACACCCCCATGTTCCTGGTGCTCCTGCCGTTCGTGTCGAGCGCCTTCGTCCCCACCGACTCGATGCCGACGGGGCTCGCGTGGATCGCGGAGAACCAGCCGTTCACCCCGGTCATCGACACCCTGCGCGCCCTGCTCACCGGCACCGCCCCGGGCGCTGACCTGTGGTGGGCGATCGGCTGGTGCCTCCTCATCTCGGTGGCCTCCTACGCGTGGGCGCGTCGCCTGTTCGGGCGCGTTCGGGCAAGGTGAGCACGTGTTGACGATCGGGCAGCTCGCCGCGTACGCCGGGGTCACCCCACGCGCGGTGCGGCACTACCACCAGATCGGGCTGCTCCCCGAGCCGGAGCGCGACGCGTCGGGATACCGCTCCTACGACGCCCAGGCGGTGATCGGCCTGGTCCGGATCCGTGTGCTCGCCGAGGCCGGCGTCCCGCTGGCCCGGGTGCAGGAGCTGCTGGACGCCGGCGAGGACGAGTTCGCGGCGGCGGTCACCGAGATCGACCGTCGCCTGCGGGCCGAGATCCGGGAGCTCACCGAGCACCGGCGGCGCATCGCCCGGCTCGCGGCCGGCGACTCGCTGGCCCTGCCACCGGTAGTGGTGGCCTACCTCGACCGGATGCGCGAGCTCGGCGTGCCCGAGCTGGTCGTACGCGGTGAGCGGGACGGCTGGATCCTGCTGGCTGCCAGGATGCCCGACCAGATGGACGAGTTCATGGCCGACAAGATGGCCCAGCTGGACGATCCCCGAACGGTGGAGCTCTACCGCCTCTTCGGCGACATCCTCGAGAACGGCGACAACGGCCAGCTCGACCGTGCCGCGGACCTGCTCGTCACCATGGTCGAGGAGGCCGAGCAGCGCGGGGACCTCGACCGCCAGGTGTCCGGCGACGACGCGTTCTTCGCTCTGGTGGACGCGTTCGCCTCCAGCTCGCACCCGATGATCGAGCGGCTGCAGGTGATCCTCGCCGAGCGGGGCTGGCGGGGGTGGAGCAGGATGGAGCGGGCGGAGTAGCGCGTCAGAAGGGGGTGGCCTTCTTGGGCGCGGCCGCCTTCGTGGCGGGAGCGACCTTCTTCGCCGCCGCCTTGGCGGGGGCGGCCTTCTTGGCCGGCACAGTCTTGGCGTTGCGGATCTCGACGGCCTTGTTGCCGCGGCGCACCTCGAACAGGCCGATCGCGGTGACGAGGTCGACCAGCTTCGCGTACCCCCAGTTGCGGGAGTCGAAGTCGGGCGAGCGCTTGGCGACGGTCGATCCGACGCCGCCGAGGTTGGCCCACCCCTCGTCGTCGGAGGCCGACGCGACGGCGCCGCGCAGCAGCTGGACGAGCTTGGCGTCGCCGCGCAGCTGCTTGGCGGGCACCCTGGCTGCGGGGCGTTCCGGGGAGTCGCTGTCGACCGCTGCCGTCGGGGCGTCGTCGTCCCCGGTCCCGGCCTCGGTCGCCTCCAGCCCCAGCACGTCGGTGTAGATGAACCGGTCGCAGGCCGCCACGAACGCCTCCGGCGTCTTGCGCTCCCCCACCCCGTACACCGTCTTGGCCGACTCGCGCAGCCGCGAGGCCAGTCGGGTGAAGTCGGAGTCGGAGGAGACGAGCACGAACCCGTCGAGGCGGTCGGAGTACAGCAGGTCCATCGCGTCGATGATGAGCGCGGAGTCGGTGGCGTTCTTGCCCTTGGTGTACGCGAACTGCTGCATCGGCTGGATTGCGTGCTTGTTGGCCGCCGCCTTCCACCCCTTGAGCTGGTCGGTGGTCCAGTCGCCGTAGATCCGCTTCACCGTGGCGGTCCCCAGCGTGGCGATCTCGGCCATGAGCGCGTCGGCGCGCGACGGCTGGGCGTTGTCGGCGTCGATCAGGACCGCGAGACGGGCTTCGGTGGTGGCCATGCGGCCAACCTACCGACGGATGTCTCCCACCGTCGCTCCCCCGCGCGATCCCGCGCCGTGCCCGTCCCACCGTCCCTCACCCGCATGCCGGGGGCGCCTAGCGGGACCGAGTCTGTCACGGAGGCGAACGAGGGGCCGTGAAGCAGCGCGGTTGACGCGTCAGAACCGCAGCCGCTCCCCCAGCGTCGCCCGGTGGTCGGCGTGCATGGGGTGCGCGGCGCGGGTGGCGGCCACGAGGGCCAGGTCGACGTCGGCCACGGCCAGCCCCTCGTCCGCACCGAGCCGGGCCAGGGGCCGACCCTCGGGGTCGTACACGGCCGAACCGCCGATGAAGGACTCCTCCCCGCACGTACCGGTCAGCATCGAGGAGACGACGAAGAAGCCGTTGTCGAGCGCCCGGGCCGGGTAGTACAGATCCCGACGGTGCTCCCCACCGGGGAAGTAGGCGGCGGAGTTGAGGTAGCCCAGGGCTCCGTCGTCGGCCGCCGCACGGGCGTGCTCGGGGAAACAGCCGTCGTAGCAGATCGACAGCCCCAGCTCCCACCCGTCGACGACCAGCGAGGCGCCGTGGCCCCCGGGGACGAAGTGGTCGTTCTCGTACCCGGAGAGGTGCTGCTTGTCGTACGCCGCCGCCACCGTGCCGTCGGCGCCGACCACCACCGAGGACAACGTACGCACCTCGCCCCGGTCCAGCGGGGTGGAGACCACGACGGTCACCCCTCCTGCCACGGCGGCCGCAGCCACCGGCGCCAGCAGGGAGCCGAGCTCCCCGATGGCGGGAAGCTGACCGGCGAAGCACGGCTCGCAGTAGCCCGTCAGGAACGCCTCCGGCAGCACCAGGAGCCGTACGCCCGCAGCGGCCGCCTCGTCGGTCAGCGCAGCGGCGCGAGCGACGTTGGCCGCCACGTCACCGCAGACCGCAGCAGCCTGCCCGGCCGCGACGCGGAGCACCTCGACCGGGGCCGTCATCAGCCGACGACGACCTCGACCCGCTGGAACTCCTTGAGCTCGGTGTAGCCGGTCGTCGCCATCGAACGACGCAGCGCGCCGATCAGGTTCATCGTGCCGTCGGCGACCCGGGAGGGCCCGAACAGGATCTCCTCGAGCGTGCCGAGCTGCTCGAAGCGCACCCGTTCGCCGCGCGGCAGGGTCGGGTTGGCGGCCTCCATGCCCCAGTGCAGCCCGTGGCCCGGCGCCTCGGTGGAGCGGGCCAGCGGGGACCCGACCATGACGGCGTCCGCGCCGCAGGCGATCGCCTTGGGGATGTCACCGGCGCGGCCGATGGAGCCGTCCGCGATGACGTGCACGTAGCGGCCACCCGACTCGTCGAGGTAGTCGCGCCGCGCCGCCGCCACGTCTGCCACCGCGCTGGCCATCGGCACCGCGACGCCCAGCACCGTACGGGTGGTGTGCGCCGCGCCGCCGCCGAAGCCGACGAGGACGCCAGCAGCACCGGTACGCATCAGGTGCAGCGCCGCCTGGTACGTCGCACACCCACCGACGATCACGGGGACGTCGAGCTCGTAGATGAACTCCTTGAGGTTGAGCGGCTCCGCGTTGGAGGAGACGTGCTCTGCCGAGACGGTCGTGCCGCGGATGACGAACATGTCGACCCCGGCGTCGACGACGGTCTTGGCGAACTCCTTGGTGTGCTGCGGCGACAGCGATCCGGCCACCGTGACGCCCGCTGCACGCATCTCCTTCAGGCGCGTCGTGATGAGCTCGGCCTTGATCGGCTCGGCGTAGATCTCCTGGATCCGACGCACCGCGTCGACACCCTCGAGCTCGGCGACCTCCGCCAGCAGCGAGGTGGGGTCCTCGTACCGGGTCCACAGCCCCTCGAGGTTGAGCACGCCCAGCCCACCCAGGCGACCGAACTCGATCGCGGTCGCCGGCGACATCACCGAGTCCATCGGCGCGGCGAGCACCGGGAGGTCGAAGCGGTACGCGTCGATCTGCCAGGCGGTGCTGACCTCCTGCGGGTCACGCGTGCGCCGCGAGGGCACGATCGCGATGTCGTCGAAGGAGTACGCGCGTCGCGCCCGCTTGGCCCTGCCGATCTCGATCTCAGTCACACGGCACAGCCTAGCCGCGTCACTCCTCGGTGATCGGAACGGCCAATCCGGCGACGTGGTCGAGCATCTGGGCCAGCACGGTCCGGCTCGCCTCGGTGTCGCGGTCGGCCAGCCACGTCGTGGTCACGCCGTCCATCATCGTGATCGCCATCCGCGCCATGATCGGCAGCGGCAGGGCCCACCGTTGACCCGTGGCCTCAGCGGCGAGCGACAGGACGTGGGAGGCGACGTCGTAGTAGGCGGCGTACTGCTGGGCAGCGACCTCCGGGTGCCCCGCGCGCAGCGCCCAGTGGTTGAGCTCGAACCCGACCTGCTCCACCTCGGGCGAGGCGGTGAGGTAGTCGAGGTACGCGTCGACGGCGCTCAGGAGCATCTCGCGCAGGTCCGTGGAGGGGACCACGCCCTCCCACACGGCCTGCCGCACCCGGCTCCCGAGACGCGCGATCAGCTCGTTGACCATCTCGTCGCGGGAGCGGAAGCAGTAGTGGAAGACCGACGGCTGCATGCCCGCCTCCGCCACGATGGCGCGCGTCGTGCCGGCCGCGACACCCTCGCGGGTCATCAGCTCCTCGGCCGCCTGGAGCAACCGCTCACGGCGTTCGTCGGCCTTCATTCGTGTCATCGCAGGCTCGCTCCCTTCGGCACGAGCCTAGGCGAGCAGGAGCGCTACTTCCTGAACACCCCCAACTCGTAGATGGAGTACCCGTACGAGGTCCTCCGCTGGGTCAGCGGGTGCTGTGCCGAGCACCAGGTTCGTGGTCGTCGTGTACGCCCAGGTCTCGGCCCCGGTGTCGAGGTAGCTCCCGTCAGGAGTCCACGGGTACCAGCCGGTACCTCTCCAAAGATCGGCACCAATAAGTGCAGTGCAGGACCGTGCAGAAGTGCCTCAGCTGCCCGAGTAGTTGGGCGCCTCGACCGTCATCTGCACACCGTGCGGATGGCTCTCCTTGAGCGAGGCCGACGTGATGCGGACGAACTTGCCCTTCTCCTGCAGCTCGCCGATGGTGCGCGCACCCACGTAGAACATGGACTGGTGCAGGCCGCCGATGAGCTGGTGGGAGACCGCGCCGAGCGGGCCCCGGTACGCGACCTGACCCTCGATGCCCTCGGGCACGAGCTCGTCGTCGCTGGTGACCTCGGCCTGGAAGTAGCGGTCCTTGGAGTAGGACTTCTTGCCGCGGCTGCTCATCGCGCCGAGCGAGCCCATCCCGCGGTACGCCTTGAACTGTTTGCCGTTGACGAAGACCAGGTCGCCGGGAGACTCCTCGCAGCCCGCGAGCAGCGAGCCCAGCATCACCGAGTCGGCCCCGGCCACGATCGCCTTGGCGATCTCGCCGGAGTGCTTCATGCCGCCGTCGGCGATCACCGGCACCCCGGCGGCCTTGGCGGCCAGGGAGGCCTCGTACACGGCCGTCACCTGCGGGACGCCGACACCGGTCACGATGCGGGTGGTGCAGATCGAGCCCGGACCGACGCCGACCTTGATCGCGTCGGCGCCGGCGTCGACGAACGCCTGTGCGCCGGCCCTGGTCGCGACGTTGCCGCCGATGACCTGGACGTGCTTGGTGGCGGGGTCGGTCTTGAGACGCCGCACCATGTCGAGGAGGAGGTGGACGTGGCCGTGGGCGGTGTCGGCGACGAGCACGTCGACGCCGGCCTCGATGAGGCGGGTCGCGCGCTCCCAGGCGTCACCGAAGTAACCGATGGCGGCACCGACCATGAGGCGGCCGTCGCCGTCGTAGGAGGCCTTGGGGAACTGCTCCCCCTTGACGAAGTCCTTGACGGTGATGAGGCCGGTCAGGGTGCCGTCGGGGTCGACCAGCGGGAGGCGCTCGCGCTTGTGCGCACGCAGCAGGGCGGTGGCCTCGTCACGGTCGATGCCGGTCGGACCGGTGATCAGCGGCATCGGCGTCATCATCTCGCTGACCTTGGTGGTCGCCCAGTCCGCGACCGGGGTGAAGCGCAGGTCGCGGTTGGTGATGATGCCGATCAGGCGGTTGCCCGGGTCGACGACGGGCAGGCCGGAGACGCGGTACTCGCCGCAGATCCGGTCGAGGTCCTCCAACGTGGCGTCGGGGCCGATCGTGACGGGGTTGGAGATGATCCCGGTCTGGGTCCGCTTGACCAGGTCCACCTGGTACGCCTGGTCGTCGATCGACAGGTTGCGGTGCAGGACCCCGATGCCGCCCTGACGGGCCATGGCGATCGCCATCCGCGACTCGGTCACCGTGTCCATCGCCGCGGAGAGCAGCGGGACCTGGATCGAGATCTCACGCGTCAGGCGCGTGGTCGTGTCGATCTCGTCCGGTGCCAGGTCGGACTCGCCGGGCAGCAGGAGGACGTCGTCGTAGGTGAGGCCGAGGTCTGCGAACTTCTCCGGGATCGTCACCCGGGCAAGTCTACGGCGCGCACCGCGGCAGGCTCACAATCCCACCGCTGTGAGATCGCGCAGGGGCACCCGGACGGTCAACGCGTCGCCCGCGAGGCGGATGCGGCCGCGCAGCCCGGAGCCCAGGACCATCGGCAGCACGGCCTGGTTGTCGGCCCGGGTCAGCAGGACCAGCTCCTCGTCACCCACACCGGCGGCCAGCCGCGCCGCCTCGACCAGCAGCCGCGACCCGATGCCGCGGCGGCGCCAGGCCGGGTCGACCTCCAGGGCGAGACGTCGTACGCCCGGCTCCACCTGCTCGGCCAGGACCGCGCGGGCCACCGGCGTCTCCTCGACCACGGCGGTCACCGAGTGC
>NZ_JBJEHY010000190.1:0-25755 GCF_051876515.1 Nocardioides sp.
ACGGGTGGAGAGGTCCTCCACCGGGCTGCTGGCTGTCGCGGTCGTCTCGAACATGG
This sequence comes from Nocardioides sp., assembly GCF_051876515.1. GTDB lineage: Bacteria > Actinomycetota > Actinomycetes > Propionibacteriales > Nocardioidaceae > Nocardioides. Next base: position 57 of record NZ_JBJEHY010000190.1, read on the forward strand.
GTGCAACGCTAGGGACGCCCTCTGACACTCCGGGCGGGCAGTAGACCAGTGGTTTCACAGGCTCAACCGCCGCAGGACCCGGGCTCAACCACCGACCACCCGACAGGCTCAACCAGCGGTCGCGGCCGCCGCGAGCAGTCGCTCACACTCCGCGACGAGCCGCTCCCGGATCGGCGCCCCGCGCTCGCTGAACTCCCGCTGCCGGGCCACGTACTCGGCCTTGCCCTCGGCGGTTTCGATCTTGACGGGCGTCCAGTCCTCGCCCTCCGCGGGCTCGAGGCCCGAGAGGTCGTAGGGGGAGGCCCGCATGTCCAACGCCCTGATGTCCCACGCGAGCTCGAACGCCTCGGCGACGAGGTCCGAGCAGATCATCGGGCTGAGCCGGAACGCGTGCTTGTAGAGGTCCATGCCAGCGTGGAGGCAGCCCGGCTGTTCGAACTCCGGCCGGTCGTCGCGCGCTGGCTGGAGCGTGTTCAACGGTCGGGCCGGGGGAGTGAAGAAGCGGAACGCGTCGAAGTGCGAGCAGCCGATGCGGTGCGACTCCACGACCGCGTCGGTCCCGGTGCCGCCCAGGCGCAGCGGCCACGCGTTGTGGCGCACCTGCGACTCCTCCAGCCGGTAGACCATCGCCCACTCGTGCAGCCCGAAGCAGCCGTACGTCGCCGGCCGGGACGCCGTGGCGACCAGGAGGCGGCGGATCGAGGTGAGCACCGGCTCCTGCGAGGCGACGTACTCCTGCGTCACGGCGCCGCCGGCGTACCCCTTGACCCCGTCGTACGCGGGCGCCTCAGCCAGACGGACCCCGAAGCCCGGGTGCCAGCGCCGCAGCTGCGCGGGCCGCTGGGAGTAGTAGGTGAAGAGGAAGTCGTGCACCGGGTGCTTGACCGCGTCCTGCCGACGCGCCAGGTGGGGTGCCGTGTACGCGTCGATGCGGGAGGCGTGGGCCGCTGCCCGCGCCTGCCACTGCTCGGGGTCCAGCACCTGCGTCACGGCGCCAGCATCCCACCGGCCGCCGGGGCGCCGGAAATCCCGTGTGCGTGGGCGTCGGTGGTGGCCGATAGGCTGACCGGGTGCGTATCTGCAGGTTCACAGTCGGGGAAGAGCCGCTCTTCGGAGTGCTGACCGGAGACGTCGACGAGTACGGGCAACCGGCCGACGACGCTGTCATCGTCGGGTTGACCGGCGATCCGTTGTACGCGGGCATCCAGCCGCTCCAGACGGAGTACGCGTTCAGCGACGTCCGCCTGCTCGCGCCGGTCATCCCGCGCAGCAAGGTGGTCGCCATCGGCAAGAACTACGCCGCCCACGCCGCCGAGATGAACTCCGAGGTTCCCGAGCAGCCCTTGATGTTCATCAAGCCCAACACCTCGGTGGTGGGCCCCGGCGACCCGATCCTCTACCCGTCGCAGTCGTCCAACGTGCACTACGAGGGTGAGCTGGCTGTCGTCATCGGCCGCATCTGCCGCGACGTGCCGGCCGACCAGGCCACCGACGTGATCTTCGGGTACACCATCGCCAACGACGTCACGGCCCGCGACCTGCAGGCCAAGGACGTCCAGTTCACCCGCTCCAAGTCGTTCGACTCGTTCTGCCCGCTCGGGCCGTGGATCGAGACCGACCTGGACCCGCAGACCTTCAACGACGGCGTGTCCGTGCAGACGTTCCTCAACGGTGACGTGGTGCAGGACGGCACGACCGCCGACATGATCTTCGACATCCCGACCCTGGTCGAGAAGGTCTCCAGCGTGATGACGCTGCTGCCCGGCGACGTCATCCTCACCGGCACCCCCGAGGGTGTCGGTCCCATGCAGGTCGGCGACGAGGTCGAGGTCTCGATCGCTGGCATCGGTTCCCTGACCAACAAGGTGGCATCCCGTTGAGCAACGTCCGCGTCCGTTTCTGCCCGTCCCCGACGGGGTCGCCGCACGTCGGGTTCGCCCGCGCCGCGCTCTACAACTGGGTCTTCGCGCGCAAGCACCAGGGCACCTTCGTGTTCCGCATCGAGGACACCGACAAGGAGCGCAGCACCGAGGAGTCGTACGCCGCCATGGTCGAGACCATGCAGTGGCTCGGCCTCGACTGGGACGAGGGCCCCGGCAAGGAGGGTCCGTACGGTCCCTACCGCCAGTCCGAGCGCACCGACCTCTACCTCGACGTGCTCGCCAAGCTGCGTGAGTCGTCGTACACCTACGACTGCTTCTGCACCACCGACGAGGTGACCGCGCGCCGCAAGGCGGCCGGCTCCAAGGTGCAGGGGTACGACGGCTTCTGCCGCGACCTCTCCGTCGAGCAGCGTGCCGCGTTCGAGGCCGAGGGCCGCACCTCGGTCGTGCGCTTCCGGATGCCTGATGGGTCCGTCTCCTGGCGTGACCTGGTCCGCGGCGAGGTCACCTTCGAGACCGAGTTCGTGCCCGACTTCGCGCTCTGCCGCGCCAACGGCGACCCGCTGTACACGCTGGTCAACCCGGTCGACGACGCGATGATGCGGATCACCCACGTGCTGCGCGGCGAGGACCTGCTCTCCTCGACGCCCCGTCAGCTCCCGCTGCACGAGGCGCTGGTCGAGCTCGGCATCTCCGAGGGCGTGCCGGCCTTCGGCCACCTGCCGCTGATCATGGGCGAGGGCAACAAGAAGCTGTCCAAGCGTGACCCGCAGGCCCACCTGTTCATGTACCGCGACGCCGGCTTCCTCCCCGAGGGCCTGCTCAACTACCTGGCGCTGCTGGGCTGGGCGATCGCTGCGGACCGCGACGTGTTCGGCCTGGCCGAGATGGTCGAGGCGTTCGACATCGGCGACGTGAACCCCAACCCGGCACGCTTCGACCTCAAGAAGGCCGAGGCGATCAACGCCTCGCACATGCGGATGCTGGGACTGGACGACCTCACCCACCGGGTGCTGCCGTTCCTGAAGGCCGACGGGGTCGTCTCCGACCCGGTCTCCGACGCCGACGCGCAGATGCTCGAGCTGGCGATGCCGCTGGTCGCCGAGCGGATCAACAAGCTCACCGAGGCCTCCGAGATGCTCGGTTTCCTCTTCGTTCCCGAGGCCGAGTTCACGCGCACCGACGAGATCGACGAAGCGGGCCGCGAGATCGTCCAGGCCGCGTACGACGCGCTGGCCGCGCTCGGCACCTGGTCGACCGCCGACATCGAGGCAGCCCTGCGGGCGAAGCTGATCGACGAGCGCGGGCTCAAGCCGCGTCACGCCTTCGGCCCCGTACGCATCGCGATCTCGGGCCGCAAGGTGTCGCCGCCGCTCTTCGAGTCGATGGAGCTGCTCGGGCGCGAGCGTTCCCTCACGCGCCTGCACGACGCGCTGTTCTGAGCCGGGGATGAGTACGGCTCCGCTCCCGACCGCCGGCGCTCCGGCCCAGCCGGTCCGGCAGGTCCTGCACTACGACCAGCTGCACCGCCTGGGCCTCCACAGCTGGTGGCGTGCCCTGCTGGGCATCGCCGTGGTCGGGATCGGGGTCTTCGGGCTCGCCTCGGTGGTGCTGCTGCTGCCGTTCGGGCTGTGGCTGGTGGCCACGGGCCAGCCGCTGGCCGACGGTCTCGACCGGCTCCTCGACCTGTCCGACCCCTCGCCGGCGACCCTGGCGTACATCAACCTGTCCCTGATCTCGGCGATCCCGCTGGTGTGGTTCGCGACGCGTGTCCTGCACGGCCTGCACATCGGCTGGGCCTCCTCGGTCTTCCGGCGCCTGAGGTGGAAGTACCTGCTGGCGTGCCTGGTGGCCGCCTTCGTCGCCCTGACCGCGACGTTGGCGGTGGGGGCGTTCCTGCCGGTGGACAACGCCACGGGCATGGAGACCAGCCTCAACGAGTTCACCTCGACGACGCGGGACTTCCTGCTCGTCGTCGTGCTGCTCACCCCGTTCCAGGCTGCCGCCGAGGAGTACCTGTTCCGGGGCTACTTGCTGCAGGTCGTCGGGGGAGTGGTGGGCGCCCGTGCGTTCTCGGTGATCGGCTCCGCGGTGCTCTTCGCCCTCGCCCACGGGCTGGGGCAGAGCTGGCCGATCTTCATCGACCGGCTGGCGTTCGGGCTCGTGGCGGGCACCCTCGTGGTCCTCACCGGCGGGCTGGAGGCGGGCATCGCCATGCACGTCCTCAACAACGTGGTGGCGTTCGGGATCGCGCTGGCCTTCGGCGACATGGCCTCGGCCCTCAACCCGACCGAGGGGTCGTGGTGGATGCTCACGACGACGCTGACGCAGTCGCTGGTGTACCTCGGTCTGGCGGTCCTGCTGGCCAGGTGGATGGGGGTCTCGGCCACTGTGTCGGCACCCGTTTTGGAGCCCGGCGCGAGGCCAGTGTAGAGTTTCGACTCGGTTCCCCCGGGAGCCACCAGGGAGATCGGATCCCCTCGTCTGCGAGAGGAATCGATACCCCTATGGGGTATGGTGTAATTGGCAGCACGACTGGTTCTGGTCCAGTTAGTCGAGGTTCGAGTCCTTGTACCCCAGCTCAGTCACGAGGTTCCTCGGGACTGTCGGAGCCCTCAGGCTCCGCGCCCCGGTCGTCTAGCGGCCTAGGACGCCGCCCTCTCACGGCGGTAGCGTGGGTTCAAATCCCATCCGGGGTACAGATCAACTCCCGGCCCACTCCTGTGGGCCGGGAGTTCTGCGTTGTGCGCCCGACCGGTCACAGTCGACGAGGCTGTGACTGCACGCACACCACCTCGATGTGCGCCCAGCGCGGCGCATGGTTTATGGTTTTCCTCGTTGCCCGCAAGGGCACACGCCCCGGTCGTCTAGCGGCCTAGGACGCCGCCCTCTCACGGCGGTAGCGAGGGTTCAAATCCCTTCCGGGGTACAGATCAAGTCCCGGACCCACCCAGTGGGTCCGGGACTTAGTCGTTCCGGAGGTCCCACGGGCGCGACCTGCAGGCGACACACTGGGGCGGTGGCCGGACATGAACAGGACATGAGCCCACCACGTGCACCTGATCCTCTCGCGCCGGCCCCCGCCGTCGAGGGTGACGCGGCCCGGCAGGCAGCCTTTCGGGAGCTGTACGCCACCACCTACGCCGACGTCCACGCGTTCGTGCGGCGACGGGTCCACCCCTCGCACGCCGAGGACGTGGTCGCCGACGCGATGGTGGTCGCCTGGCGTCGCTTCGACGAGGTGCCCTCGGCGCCCGGTGAGGCGCGGGCCTGGCTGTTCGGGGTGGCCCGTCACGTGATGCTGAACGCCGACCGGGGCCAGCGCCGCCGGGACGCGCTCGCCGTCCGCGTGGCCGACGCCCTCGGGGCCACCACGACGGACGAGGCCGCGCGGGTCGTCGAGCGCCTCGACCTGGTCGCCGCCTGGCGGCGCCTGGCCCCTAGCCACCAGGAGGCGTTGGCGCTCACCGTGTGGGACGGCCTCACCTCCTCCCAGGCGGCCACGCTGCTGGGCATCTCGCCCGTCGCGTACCGGCTGCGCCTGACCCGGGCCCGCCGCGCCCTGCGTGCCCACCTCGACCACCTGCCCGCCCGTGCGGAGACATCCGCACGTGGCTGCGAAGGAGAGCTCTCATGAACGACCTCGACACCCGGCTCCGCCGGCTCGACCCCGCCCGCGTCGCCGGCACCACCGCCGGGGAGGACGGCCTGTCCCCGCGGGCGCTGGCCGATCTCGACCGCATCGTGGCCACCGACCCCCGAGACTTCCCGCGGGCTGCGGCGCCGCGGAGTGCGCCGCACCGACGTGGACGGAGGCTGGCCGTGGTCGGCGTGGCCGCCGCGGCCCTCGTCGTGGGCGGTGCCCTGCTGCCTGCGCAGCTCCTCGACGACGGCGACGCGGCGTTCGCCACCTGGACGGCCGTGCCCAGCGGAATGACCCCCTCGGAGGCCGCGGATGCTGCCCAGGAGTGTCGGGAGTCGTCCGCGGACGCCTGGGAGGGGACGGGACCCGTTGACGCCGAGGTCGCGGTCGCCGACCGTCGGGGCGTGTGGACGACCGTCATGCTCGTGGGTCGGGACGGCTTCTCCGCACTCTGCGTCAGCGACTCGAGCGCGGGCCCGCTCGCCGGGGGATCCTTCGGCTACGTCGGCGACGGGCCGGGCGAGGCGGTGGGGGAGCGTGCGCTCCGTGCGATGGTCCTCGGCACCGGGATGATCGACGGCCGGGAGGTGTCGATCGTCGCCGGTCTGTCCGGGGCCCAGGTGAGCGAGGTCGTGTACGAGTCGGCCGAGCACGGCCAGGTCCGGGCCGAGGTCTCCAAGGGCGCCTTCGCGCTGTGGATGCCCGGCGACGAGCTGGGGGACGGTGGCTCGGCGGACCTTGCCGTCACCTTCCGGGACGGCTCACGCGGCCGTGTGACGGTCGATCTGCCGGACCTGCCGCCGACGGAGTGAGCAGGTGGTCGGTCCGGGGCCGTCGCGTACGGCTCAGGACCGACCACAGCCGTGTCCGATTTCCGCCAGTACGACCGGGGTCCGTCCGGCAGACTGGGGGCGTGAGCAACCCGGCCGACACCCTCGACGACGCCTCGCGCTACCGCGCGGTCAGCAGTCGTGACCGCCGGTTCGACGGGGTCTTCTACACCGCCGTGCGGACCACCGGAATCTACTGCCGTCCGTCGTGCCCGGCCCGTACGCCGGCCGAGGCCAACGTGACGTTCCACCCGACGGCCGCCTCCGCGCAGGCGGCCGGGTACCGCGCCTGCAAGCGGTGCGCGCCGGACGCCACGCCCGGGGCGCCGGGGTGGGACGTCGACGGGGACCTGGCCGGGCGTGCCATGCGCCTGATCGCCGACGGCCTCGTGGACCGCGAAGGAGTCGAGGGGCTGGCAGGCAGACTCGGGTACACCCCGCGCCACCTCTCCCGGCTGCTCCAGGGCCAGCTCGGCGCCGGACCGCTGGCGCTCGCGCGGGCCCGCCGCGCGCAGCAGGCGCGCGTCCTCATCGAGGGGACCGACCTGCCGTTCGCGGACGTCGCGTTCGCGGCCGGCTTCGCCAGTGTCCGCCAGTTCAACGACACCGTCCGCGAGGTGTACGCCAGCACCCCCTCCAGCATGCGGGGGAGCAGGCGCTCACCGGACGCGGCGGGTCGGGTCGAGGTGCGGCTGCCGGTGCGCACGCCGTACGCGGGCCGTGCCCTGCTCGACTTCCTGGCCGTGCGCGCCGTCCCGGGGGTCGAGGTGGTCAGCGGGAGGACGTACTCCCGCACCCTGCGGCTGCCCCACGGCACGGGCGTGGTCAGCCTCGAGCTCCCGGACGTGAGCGAGGCCGGGGAGACGGCCCACGCCCGCGCCCGCTTCGTGCTCAGTGACCTGCGTGACCTCGGGGCCGCCACTGAACGGGTGCGTCGCCTCCTCGACGCCGACTGCGACCCCGTCGCCGTCGCCGACGTGCTCTCCCGCGACGGTCGTCTGGCTCCGTTGGTCCGGGCTGTGCCGGGCCTGCGGGTCCCCGGTCACGTGGACGGCCACGAGGTCGCCGTACGGGCGGTCCTCGGCCAGCAGGTGACGGTGGCGGCCGCGCGTACCCACGCGGCCCGTCTGGTGGCGGCCGCCGGTGACGCCGTCGAGACCGGCGTCGACGGCCTGACCCACCTCTTCCCCGACGCGGCCAGCGTGGCCGAGGTCGATCCCTCGGTCCTCGCCATGCCGCGGGCCCGAGCGTCAGCCCTGCGCGGGATGTGCGCGGCCCTGGCCGCCGGGGAGGTGGACCTGGGACGGGCCACGCCACGCGACGACGTACGCGCCTCGCTGCTCGCGCTGCCCGGCATCGGTCCGTGGACGGCCGACTACGTGGCGATGCGCGCACTGGGGCACCCTGACTGCTTCCTGCCGCGCGACACCGGCACCCGCGACGCGTTCACGGCGCTCGGCCTCGATCCGGGCCTCGCCGACGAGACCGCCCAGGCGTGGCGCCCCTGGCGCAGCTACGCCCAGATGTACCTGTGGCAGAGCCACACCCTGCCCGCCCGACCGGAGGAGAAGCCCTGATGTGGACCGTTGTCGAGTCGCCGATCGGTGACCTGCGGATCGTGGAGCACGGTGGTGCGATCACCGCCATCAACTTCTCGCCGTTCGGGGACCTGCCCGACGGGCAGCCGCTGGGCGGCCGCGCGGACGACCTCCCCGTCCTGGTCGAGGCGGTACGCCAGCTCGGCGCCTACTTCGCCGGTGAGCTGAAGGAGTTCGACCTCCCCCTCGCCCCGGTGGGGACCGAGTTCCAGCAGCAGGTGTGGGCCGAGCTGAGGTTGATCCGCTTCGGCGAGACCGCCTCGTACGGCCAGATCGCCCAGCGGCTGGGCCGCACCAACGCCGCCTCCCGGGCGGTCGGGCTGGCCAACGGCCGCAACCCGATCCCCGTGGTGGTGCCGTGCCACCGGGTGATCGGCAGCAACGGGACGCTCACCGGGTACGCGGGCGGACTGGAACGCAAGCAGGTGCTGCTCGAGCTGGAGCAGGACGCGCTGTTCTGAGGTGCAGGTCCCGGGCGCTGCATCCCCGGAGACGCAGGAGGGGCCACGACCGGTGCGGTCGTGGCCCCTCCTGGCACGCGGCTGTCAGCTGGCGCCGACAGGCTCCGGGGTCAGGTCGTCGCCGGATGCCGGGTCGACGACCTCGCCCTCGACGACCTCGCCCTCGCCGCCACGCGGCGACCCGCCCGCGCGCGGGACGTTGGCCGGGGGACGGGCGTTGCTGCGGTTGAGCCAGGGGTCGACCACCAGGACGTTGAGCAGCAGCCCGACCGCGCCCCAGACGGCCAGGACGAGCAGGTTGTGCCCGAGGCCCTCGTTGCCGAAGTAGACCATCGACCGGGCGATGTCGACCGCCGCCGGCAGCGGCAGGTACGCGGTGAGGTCGCGGAAGATCTCCGGCACCATGTAGACCGACAGGCCGCCACCGGAGGCCGGGACGCCGGCGAGCATGGCGATGACCATGACCGGGAGCAGCGCCATCAGGCCGATCGGACGTACGAGCAGCGCGCTGAACCAGGCGACGCAGAAGACCGTCACCGCCCCGACGCCGATCATCTCCAGCGCGTGGCCGTTGACGGCGCCGATGAGGACGTCGAAGAGGAACCACAGCCACACCGAGATCCCGACCGACCAGCCCGCCACCATCGGCAGCAGCTGACGGGTCCGGGTGATCTCCGGTGCCCCGCCGCGCAGGACGGCGAAGAAGAGGAAGCCGGCCATGATCCAGCTCATGCCCGTGTAGAGGCTGTTGGAGCTGTTGGTGTCGTTCTCCGTGAGGGGAGCGATGTCGTCGATCACCAGCGGGGTCTGGCTCGCGGCCGCGACCGGGGTGAAGACCTGGGTCACCACGTTCTTCTGCGCCGCACCGGCGCCACCGGCGGTGACGAGGGTGGCCTCGCCGCCCTGCTCGGTCGGCAGGACGTACGCCGCGACGACCTCCTGGGTACGGACGAGCTCGGTGGCCTCCTCGCGGTCCTCGACCTCGGTGAAGGTCAGGATGCCGTCGGTCTGCTCGGCCAGCCCGGCCACGAACTGCTCGGTCGCGACGGCGGGGCCCACGACGGCCACCGGCATGTCGCGCACGGTCGGCTGGTGCATGGAGAAGCCCATGAGAGTGACGACGGTGGCCACGATCGCGAGCGGGAACGCGGTCACCGCGACCAGGCGCAGCTTGTAGTGGGCCGCGGGCCCACCGGCCAGGGCGGGCAGGGGAGCCTCGCGGTCGTGGTAGAGCGGGCCACCGACGATCTCGTGGCCCTTGCGCTCACGCAGGGCGCACAGCAGCAGGGAGACGACGAGCCAGCCCGCGATGACGAGCAGGTGCTGGACGGCCTGGGAGTCCTCGAAGTAGATGAACGCGCGCAGGGCCTCGCCGGCCTGGCCCAGCGGCAGCACGCCGTGGAGCCACTGGAAGAAGCCGGGCATGGAGGCGGTCGGCATGGCAAGGCCCGAGGAGGGGACGCCGAAGATGACGAAGATCAGCATGCCGGGCAGCACGCCCATCGCGCCCATCACCTTGCTGAAGAGCAGCTGGCAGGTGCTGACGGCGAGGATGGTCAGCGTGCCGGTGCCGAGGAAGGCGAGGTAGTGGCCCTCCACCGCACCCACGATCGGGCCGAGGATGGTCCAGATGATCGTGCTCACCGCGGCGGCCCAGCCGACCGCGATGGGGACGAACCGGCGCAGGCGCAGCAGGTTCGGGGTCGCCTGGATCATGCCGGACAGGGGCACGTAGCCGGCCAGGACCATGCCCATGGCGGCGAAGAGGACGAGCGTCCCCGAGCCGTCGCCGTCCGTGACCGGGACGAGGTCCTCGGTCGCGGTCTGCCAACCGTTGCCCGCGAGAGTGGGGAGCACCTTGGTCGAGACCAGGCTCGACTGGGACACACCGGCGGCCGACGCGGTCAGCACCGTCGCAGACTGGTTCTCGCCGAGGACGACCGCCCCGGCGACCTCGCGGTCCGTGACCAGTTCGCGGGCCTCATCGGCCTCGACCACGCGTACGTCGAGGGCGCCGTCCGTGCTCGCCTCGAGCTGCGTCGCGACGTCCCCGGCGCCCGGGCCGGCGACCGCGACGGGCAGGTCGCGGGGCTGCGGGTCGTGCATGGTGCCCATGTACGTCGCGTACATCATCGTCACCATCAGGAACGGCATGACGAACAGGGCGGCGAGCCGGCCCTTGCGGGCGGCCGGTGACTCAGGCGGTGCGGGTGGGTACTTCTCCGCGATCGGCGTCTGCTCGGTCTCCAAGGTGTCTCCTTCGAACGGGTGCCTCCGCGCGGGCCGGTGGGCTCGTACGGGCAAGGAGACGAGTTTATAAGCCAAGTGGCTTATATCGGAAGGGGTCGGTACTGTGGCGCCGACCACCCGGCGGGAGACAGGAGTGCCGATGCCCCGCGCTGACGCGAGCGAGCCGCTGCTCGACGCGGCCGAACGCCTCTTCGCCCAGCAGGGGATCGCGCAGGTCTCCGACCGGAAGATCGCGGAGGCGGCCGGCAACAGCAACCACTCCGCTGTGCGCTACTACTTCGGCGGCCGCGACGGGCTGCTGGAGGCGATGCTGCAGCGCCACAGCGAGGCCACCCAGCCGATCAGGCGGAGGCTCTTCGAGGAGTCGACGTCGCTGGAGGGGGACATCCGCGCGATGGTGCTCCCGCAGGTGCAGGTGCTGGCCGACCTGGGCACGCCGAGCTGGCGCGCCCGCTGCATGGCCCTGGTCTACCAGGACCCCGTGGCACGCCAGCTGATGCAGCGCGAGGGGCAGGACCCGGTGACCGGGCGGACCATCTTCGCCTCGGTCGCGCGTCGGCTGGCCCACCTCGACCAGGAGGTCGTGACCTCGCGTGCCCGCCTGATGGGCCACCTGATCATCACGTCGTGCTCGGTCATCGAGGAGCAGCAGGAGAAGGACGGCGTGCCGGCGGCGTGGACCCGGGCCGGGTGGTTCCTCTCCGACGCGGTCGCCGGGATGCTCCAGGCGCCGATCTCGGTTCCGCCCGAGGGCTGAGGGGCAGCAGACCTCAGGTCGTGAGGCGCGGAGCCCTGGCGAACGGGCGGCGCCAGATCCCCAGCGGGATCCCGACCACGGCCGGGGCGATCACCAGCGCAGCCATGAAGAAGTCAAGGTCGGGCCGGAATGTCACCAGGTCGGTCAGGGCGCGCTCGCCGTCGGTCCAGTTGGTGACGACGTTGGAGACGACCGCGAACAGTGCAGCGGTGCAGGCCCACACGATGGCTGACACCCACCACCGGTTCCGGCAGGCGTCCCAGATGGCCCAGAAGAAGGTCACGCCCATGACGGCGGCGAACGCCATGAGGCCGGCGCCGATGTTGGCATCGGCGGTCGGCGCCACGGCGTCGATGAGCCAGATGAGACCGTAGCTGGCGACGGTCAGGACGACGGTGCGCAGAGCGACGCCCAGAACGCCGGAGGCCACGGACAGTGCAGGAGAGGTGTTCATGGCTCCATGCTGCTCCGTCGCGGGCGCGCGCCCCCTGTGTACGGGCACTCAGATCGTGGCAGGCGAACCCTCAGTCGCTGGCGGCGCGGCGCAGGGACTCGGAGAGCCGCTCGGCCGCGGCGAGGACGGCCGGCGCGTGCATCCTGCCCGGCTGGCGCGAGAGGCGCTCCAGCGGGCCGCTGACGGAGACGGCGGCGATCACCTTGCCGCCGGGGGAGCGGACCGGCGCCGAGACGGAGGCGACGCCCTGCTCACGCTCACCCACGCTCTGCGCCCAGCCGCGGCGGCGGATGCCGGACAGCGCGGTGGCGGAGTACGCGGCGTTCTGCAGGCCCCGGTGCATCCGCTCCGGGTCCTCCCAGGCCAGCAGCACCTGGGCTGCCGACCCCGCGCGCATGGTGAGCTGTGAACCGACGGGGATGGTGTCGCGCAGGCCCGAGGGGCGCTCGGCGGCCGCGACGCAGACACGGTGGTCTCCCTGGCGGCGCCACAGCTGGGCGGACTCGCCGGTGATGTCGCGCAGGCGCGCGAGGACCGGACCGGCGGCGGCGAGCAGGCGGTCCTCGCCGGCGGCGGCGGACAGCTCGGCCAGGCGGGGGCCGAGCACGAAGCGCCCCTGCATGTCGCGGGCCACCAGCCGGTGGTGCTCCAGCGCCACTGCCAGACGGTGTGCGGTGGGTCGGGCGAGACCCGTGCCCGCCACGAGTCCTGCCAGTGTGGCCGGTCCTGCCTCGAGGGCTGCGAGCACCAGAGCAGCCTTGTCGAGGACGCCGACTCCGCTAGAGTTGTCCATATGCCAATACTGCCGTCTCACAACATGGGATGCAAGAGGTAGTGTGCGGTGTCATCAATTGGACCAGACATGAAGGAGACCGTCATGGGCAAGACCCTGGCTGAGAAAGTGTGGGACGAGCACGTCGTCCGCAGTGCGCCGGGAGAGCCCGATCTTCTCTACATCGACCTCCACCTGGTCCACGAGGTCACCTCGCCGCAGGCCTTCGACGGCCTGCGCCTGGCCGGTCGGCCGGTGCGTCGCCCCGACCTGACCCTGGCCACCGAGGACCACAACGTCCCCACGCTCGACTGGGACAAGCCGATCGCCGACCCGGTGTCGCGCACCCAGATCGAGACGCTGCGCCGCAACTGCGAGGAGTTCGGCGTCCGGATCCACCCGCTCGGCGACATCGAGCAGGGCATCGTCCACGTCGTCGGCCCGCAGCTGGGTCTGACCCAGCCCGGCATGACGATCGTGTGCGGCGACTCGCACACCGCCACCCACGGCGCGTTCGGCGCCATCGCGCACGGCATCGGCACCTCCGAGGTCGAGCACGTGCTGGCCACCCAGACGCTGCCTCAGGCCAAGCCGAAGACGTTCGCCGTGACCGTCAACGGGTCGCTGTCCGAGGGCGTCACCGCCAAGGACCTGATCCTCCACATCATCACCAAGGTCGGCACGGGCGCCGGCATGGGCTACATCGTCGAGTACCGCGGCCAGGCGATCCGCGAGCTCTCGATGGAGGCCCGGATGACCGTGTGCAACATGAGCATCGAGTGGGGCGCCAAGGCGGGCATGATCGCGCCGGACGAGACCACGTTCGCCTACCTCAAGGACAAGCCCGAGTCGCCCAAGGGCGAGGAGTGGGACAAGGCCGTCGAGCACTGGCGCACGTACGTCACCGACGAGGACGCCACCTTCGACAAGGAGGTCGTGATCGACGCGGCCGACGTCACGCCGTGGGTCACCTGGGGCACGAACCCCGGACAGGGCGCCCCGCTGGGCGGCACCGTCCCGGCGCCCGAGGACTTCGAGGACGCCATCGAGCGCGTCGCCGCCGAGAACGCCCTGTCGTACATGGCGCTGGAGGCCGGCACCCCGCTGCGCGAGGTGGCCATCGACACCGTCTTCGTGGGCTCCTGCACCAACGGACGCATCGAGGACCTGCGCCTGGCTGCCGAGGTCCTGAAGGGCCACACCGTCGCCGAGGGCACCCGCATGCTGGTCGTCCCCGGCTCGGCCCGGGTGCGCCTGGAGGCGGAGGCGGAGGGCCTGGACAAGGTCTTCATCGAGGCCGGGGCCGAGTGGCGCGGCGCCGGGTGCTCGATGTGCCTGGGCATGAACCCGGACCAGCTGGCTCCCGGTGAGCGCAGCGCGTCCACCTCCAACCGCAACTTCGAGGGCCGCCAGGGCAAGGGCGGTCGTACCCACCTGGTGTCGGTCCCGGTGGCCGCCGCCACCGCGATCCGCGGCACCCTCTCGTCCCCCGCCGACCTCGCGCCGGCCACGGTCTGAACGGAGACTCGACCATGGAGAAGTTCACCACCCACACCGGCGTCGGTGTGCCGCTGCGACGCAGCGACGTCGACACCGACCAGATCATCCCCGCCGAGTACCTCAAGCGCGTGACCCGCTCGGGCTTCGAGGACGGCCTGTTCTCCGCGTGGCGCAAGGACGAGTCGTTCATCCTCAACCAGGAGCCGTACAACGCCGGCACGATCCTGGTCGCGGGCCCCAACTTCGGTACGGGTTCCTCCCGCGAGCACGCCGTCTGGGCTCTGCAGAACTACGGGTTCCAGGTCGTCATCTCGCCCCGCTTCGGCGACATCTTCCGCGGCAACTCCGGCAAGGCCGGCCTGCTCACCGTCCAGCTCGACGAGGACGTGGTGGTGAAGCTGTGGGAGTACCTCGAGGCCGACCCGGGCGCGAGCATCACGGTCGATCTGGAGAACCGTACGGTCAGCGCGGGCGACGCGATCAGCGTGTCGTTCGAGATCGACGAGTACGTCCGCTGGCGCCTGCTCGAGGGGCTCGACGACATCGGGATCACGCTGGGCCACGACGCTGACATCCGCGCCTTCGAGGCGAAGCGGCCCTCCTGGAAGGCCGCCACTCTCTGAACCACCACCGACGGGGCCGGCCCGGGCACACTGCCCGGACCGGCCCCGTCGGCGTTCGGGAATGACGGGCGCGCCGGTGCCGTGTCCTCGTTGTCACCCGGGCCGCCTGGGCCTAGCGTGCATTCAGGAGCGTCGGGCAGTCGGTCCGACGTGGCCGTCGGAAGGCAAGGCAATGAACAAGACCCAGCTCATCGACGCGCTGGCCGAGCGGTTCGAGGGGAACCGCAAGATGGCAGCCCACGCCCTGGAGTCGGTACTCGACACGATCACCCGCGAGGTCGCCAAGGGGGAGAAGGTCGCCATCACCGGCTTCGGCTCCTTCGAGCGCGCCGTGCGCAACGCCCGCTGGGTCCGCAACCCGCAGACGGGCGAGCGGATGAAGGCGAAGAAGAAGGCCGTCCCCAAGTTCACCCCGGGCGCCGACCTGCGCAACGTCATCTCCGGGGCCAAGAAGCTGCCCAAGCTGACCGCGGCCACGATGCCGAAGCCGCCGGCGTCGGTACGGATGGTCGCCTCGGTGGCCACCGCGCCCGCCAAGGCCGCGGCCGCCGTCGCGGTCTCCGCCACCCGTCGCCCCGCCGCCTCCGCGAAGAAGGCGGCGGCTCCGTCGGCCACCACGACCACCACCAAGAAGGCGCCGGCGAAGAAGGCCCCGACCACCACGGCCGCGAAGAAGGCCCCGGCGAAGAAGGCCGCGACCACCACGGCCGCGAAGAAGGCCCCGGCGAAGAAGGCCGCGACGACCACGGCCGCGAAGAAGACGCCGGCCAAGAAGACCGCGACCACCACGGCTGCCAAGAAGGCCCCGCCCACGACCGCCGCCGCGAAGACCGCGAGCACGTCGGCCGCCAAGAAGACGACGGCCAAGAAGGCGCCCGCCAAGAAGAGCACGGCCAAGAAGAGCACGGCCAAGAAGAGCACGGCGAAGAAGGACACCTCGGCCCAGTGAGCCGGGGCCGCCAGGCCCCATGCAGCCTCCGGCAGCGCTCAGACGGCGCGGCCGGAGGCTGCGGCCGTGTGGGGGCCGAGTCCGAGCACCATGGCGACCCCGAGGTCGGCGACGGTGTCGACGTCGCGGCGCAGTGAGGCCAGGTCCGTGCCGACCTCCCGCGCCCCGGCCGAGGCGTGGGCCTGCGCGGAGTCCTGGCCGAACCGTGGGCGGAACTGGGAGGTCGGGGCCGAGTACAGCGTCGTCCCGGTGCCGGCTGCGTCGCGTACGAAGGCTGCCGACCCCGTCAGCGCCGACAGCGCCGTGGCCAGGTCCTCCGGGGTCAGGCAGGGCAGGTCGGCGGTGAGCGCCACCGGGCGGGCGCCCGGCCAGCGGCGAGCCGCCTCGAGCGCCGCCTGCCGCAGGGAGCCGTTGAGGTCGTTGGTGACCCCGTCCGGGATCACCGCGCAGCCGAGGCCGAGGAGCCTCCTGGCGAAGTGGTGGTCGTCGGTGACCGCGAGCACCGCGTCCACGGCCGGGCAGTCCAGAGCAGCGCTGGCGGTGTCGAGCGCGAAGGCTGCGGCCAGGGTCGCCCGTTCGTGGTCGGGCAGACCGACCAGACGTGACTTGCCGCGCCCCGGCGGCTTCACCGGCAGCAGGACGACGCAGGCTGGCGCCACGGAGTTCTCGGACATCGTGGCGATTCTCCCATCCGGGCGACACTGTGGTGTCCGCCACCTGTCCTCGGAGGGCACCGAGTAGCCTGCTGCGCGACGCACCGTGCGTCACCGACGGCCGGTCGCCGGCAGAGGAGGACTGAGGTGCGCGTCCGCGAGCTCGACCACCATCGCAACTGGGCGTACACCGTCGCGGTCCTCATCATCAAGCCCGTCATGGTCCCGTTGACCCGGCGCCGCTGGATCGACCGCACCAAGATTCCTGCTCGCGGAGGGTGCGTGGTCGCGATCAACCACATCTCCCACGCCGACCCCCTGCTGAGCGCCCAGTTCGTGTACGACCAGGGTCGTCTGCCGCACTACCTCGCCAAGTCGGGGTTGTTCCGCAACAAGCTGTTGGGGTGGTTCCTGCTCAGCGCCGGCCAGATCCCCGTCGAGCGCCTCACCACGCACGCCGTGGGCGCCTTCGACGCCGCCGTCGAGGCGGTCCGCGAGGGCAAGTGCGTCGTCGTCTACCCCGAGGGCACGCTGACCCGCGACCCCGACCTGTGGCCCATGAAGGGCAAGTCCGGAGCGGCGAGGATCGCACTGGCCACCGGGTGCCCCGTCATCCCCGTCGGCCAGTGGGGAGCCCACGAGCTCCTCGCCCCGTATGCCAAGCGCCCCCAGTTCTTCCCGCGCAAGACCATCGCCATGAAGGTCGGCGACCCCGTCGACCTCACCGACCTCGTCGCCGTCGGGACCACCCCGGAGACGGTCAACCGCGCCACGGAGCGGATCATGGCGGCGATCACCACCTTGGTGGAGGATCTGCGCGGCGAACGCGCGCCCGCCGAACGCTTCGACCCCCGCAAGGCGGGGGTCAAGGAGATCGGCAACCCCAACCAGAAGCAGCGCCGCCGGGCATGGCGTCCGGCGCGCAGGAGCACCGCAGCACAGGAGGACACGTGAGCAAGGTCGCCGTCTTCGGCAGTGGATCGTGGGGTACGGCGTTCTCCGTCGTGCTGGCCGATGCCGGCAACGACGTCTCGATGTGGGCCCGACGCGCCGAGGTCGTCGACAACATCAACACCCGGCACGAGAACACCGACTACCTGCCGGGCATCGAGCTGCCGCACGCCATCCGTGCGACCACGGACCCGGCAGAGGCGGTGGACGGCGTCGACGCGATCATCCTCGCGGTGCCGTCGCAGACGTTGCGGGAGAACCTCACCGCCTGGGCCCCCGTGCTGCCCGAGGTGCCGCTGGTCTCCCTGATGAAGGGCGTCGAGCTCGGCACCCTCAAGCGGATGAGCGAGGTCGTCGCCGAGGTCACGGGCGCCGGACCCGAGCGCATCGCCGTCATCAGCGGCCCCAACCTGGCCATGGAGATCGCCCGTCGCGAGCCCGCCGCCTCCGTGGTGGCCTGTGAGGACGAGGCGGTCGCGCAGCGTCTGCAGCAGATGATCCACTCGCCGGCGTTCCGGCCGTACACGTCCGTCGACGTGCTCGGCTGCGAGCTCGGCGGGGCGTACAAGAACGTCGTCGCCCTGTGCGTCGGCATGGCGGTGGGGCTCGGGTTCGGCGACAACACCACGGCGTCGCTGATCACCCGCGGCCTGGCGGAGACGGCTCGGCTGGCGATGGCCCAGGACGCCAACCCGCTGACGCTGATGGGCCTCGCCGGGCTGGGAGACCTCGTCGCGACCTGCTCGTCGCCACTCTCGCGCAACCGCACGTTCGGCGAGAAGCTCGGGCAGGGCATGACGGTGGAGGAGATCTACGCCTCGACCCGTCAGGTGGCCGAGGGTGCCAAGTCCTGCAAGTCGATCCTCGCGCTGGCCCGCGCCAACGACGTGGACGCCCCGATCGCGGAGGCCGTCGACGCGGTCGTCGACGGACGGATGACGGCGCTGGAGATGATGGACGTCTTCATCGCCCGCGAGACCAAGGCCGAGACGGACTGAGGACGTACGGGCGCCGCTGACCAGCGGCGCCCGGGGACTCAGACCAGGTCGTCCAGGGCGCCCGCGAGGTCGTCCCACAGGTCGTCGACGTCCTCGATGCCGACCGACAGGCGCACCAGCGCGTCCGGGATCGTGGCCGGCTCGGTCTTCCAGCGCCGCCGCCGCTCGAAGGTGGACTCCACCCCGCCGAGCGAGGTGGCGTGCACCCACAGCTTCGTCTTGCGCGTCAGCAGGTCGGCGGCCATGGCGCCCTGGGCCAGCACGATCGAGACCATGCCGCCGAAGCCCGGGTAGCGCACCTCGGAGACGGCCGGGTGCTGCCGCAGCCGCGTGACGAGCTCCTGGGCGTTGGCCTGGGCGCGCTCGACGCGCAGGTGCAGCGTCCGCATGCCGCGCAGCGCGAGCCAGGCCTCCATCGGGCCCGGGACGGCGCCGATCAGGTCGCGGCGGCCCTTCAGCACGGCGTACAGCTCCGGGTCGCGGGTGCAGATCGCCCCGAGGAGGACGTCGCTGTGGCCGGCCAGGTACTTGGTGCCGGAGTGGACCACCAAGTCGACCTCGTCGTCCAGGGGCGTCTGCAGCAGGGGAGTGGCGAAGGTGTTGTCGACGACCACGTACGCGCCCGCCTCGTGGGCGGCGGAGGTGATGGTCGCGATGTCGGCGATCTCGAGTGCCGGGTTGGTCGGCGACTCCAGCCACACCAGGGCCGCGTCGCTGCACGCCGCCACGACCTCGTCGGTGTCGGAGATGTCCACCAGGTGCGCCACCAGACGGCCGCGGGCCTCCAGGTCGGCGAGCTGCATGACGGTGCCGTTGTACGCGTGCCGCGGGGCGACCACGGTGCCGCCGGTGCCCACCAGGTCGAGGACCGTGGCCACGGCGGCCAGCCCCGAGGAGAAGGTCAGGCACTGGCCGCCCTCCAGGCCGCCGATGGTCTCCTCGAGCGCCTCCCAGGTCGGGTTGCCGTAGCGGCCGTACTCCAGGTCCCCGCCAGCCACGTACGTGGAGGCCAGCGTCACCGGCACGTTGAGCGGTGCGTCGGGCTCGCGGGCGGGGCGGCCGGCGGTCACGGCGACGGTGGACGGCTTCAGCGGACGGGACACGGGGGAGTCGGAGGCCATGACGACCAGCGTAGGTGGGTAGGGTCGTGCGCGATGAACGAGCCCACCAGCCGCAAACCCCGCGTCGCCGTCGTCTTCGGCGGCCGCTCCAGTGAGCACGGCATCTCGTGCGTGACGGCCGGCAGCGTGCTGGCCGCCATCGACCGCTCGAAGTACGACGTCGTACCGATCGGGATCACCCCGGACGGGAGGTGGGTGCTGGAGGCGGACGAGCCGGCCCGCCTCGCGATCAGCGGCAGCTCGCTGCCCTCGGTCGACGCTTCCGGGCCGGCCGTGCAGCTCGTCGGCACCGGCGAGAGCCACGAGCTCGTCGTGAGCGAGCCCAGCAGCGTCCCGACCGTGCTGGGGGAGGTCGACGTCGTCTTCCCGCTCCTCCACGGGCCGTGGGGGGAGGACGGCACCATCCAGGGCATGCTCGACCTCGCCGGGGTGCGCTACGTCGGCTCGGGGGTCCTGGCCTCCGCGATGGGCATGGACAAGGTCTACATGAAGATCGCCCTGGAGGCCGCAGGGCTGCCGGTCACCGACGGCATCGTGGTCACCCGGCGCGAGTGGGAGCACGACCGCGACGCTGCCGTCGACCGGATCGAGGCGCTCGGCTTCCCGCTCTTCACCAAGCCGCCGCGCAGCGGCTCGAGCATCGGCATCAGCCGGGTCACCTCGCGCGAGGAGATTTCCGAGGCGGTCGAGCTGGCGCTGCGCCACGACGCCAAGGTGCTGGTCGAGGTCGGCATGGTGGGGGCGCGCGAGATCGAGTGCGGTGTGCTGGGCGCACCCGACGGTGGCGCGCACGCGAGCCGTACGGGCGAGGTGCGGGCCGGCGGCGAGCACACGTTCTACGACTTCGAGGCCAAGTACCTCGCCGACCAGCAGACGCAGATCGACATCCCGGCCAACCTGCCGGACGCGGTCGAGGACGAGCTGCGGTCGATGGCCGTACGGGCCTTCGAGGCGCTGTCGTGCGAGGGCCTGGCCCGGGTGGACTTCTTCCTGATGCCCGACGGGGAGATCCTCATCAACGAGCTCAACACGATGCCCGGCTTCACGCCGACGTCGATGTACCCGCAGATGTGGGCGCAGGCCGGGGTCGACTACCCCGAGCTGATCGACCGCCTGGTCCAGCTGGCGCTGGGTCGCACGACGGGGCTGCGCTGACCCTCTGGCGGGTCACAGGCAGCGTCACAGGCAGGCGAGGCCCTCGCCGAGCTCGTCGTTGAGCACGGCCGCGAGCTCCGTGAGCGCGGTGTCGGTGCCGGCGAGGCGTTGGTCGGCGGGCGCGAAGAGCTGCACGTACGGCTCGTGCGACAGCGCCACGGCCAGCAGGTCCTCGCTGAGGTCGGTGAGGCTGGCCGCCGGGACGTACCAGCCGACGCCGCCCACCTCGTGGCAGTCGGCGGTGGGTTGGTAGTCCTCGGGCTCGTCCACGCCGCAGGTGACCTCGACGTCGCCGTACGTCGCCACGCGGTCGCTGCGGTCGGTGACGTCGGAGCCCAGCAGGGAGTCCGGCAGCGCCGCGATGACGCGTTCACACGTGGCGGCCGCGTCGGCGTCGAGGTCGGCGAGCTCCGGCTCGGAGGAGCACGCGGAGGTGGCGGCCAGCAGCAGGAGGCCGCAGAGGAGTGCCCCCGACCTGGCGGGCCGGGGAAGGGTGAGAACGACCATGTCTCAGATGTGCACCACGGGGCACGTCAGCGTGCGGGTGATGCCGTCGAGGTTCTGCACCTTGGACACCACCATCTTGCCGAGCTCGTCGACGTTGCGGGCCTCGGCCCTCACGATCACGTCGTAGGGGCCGGTGACGTCCTCGGCCAGGGTGACGCCGGAGATGTCGGCGATGGCACGGGCGACGTCTGCGGCCTTGCCGACGTCGGTCTGGATCAGGATGTAGGCCTGGACGACCATCGGGACTCCTCGGACTCGGCGGATGCGGCCCGGTCCACGTTACCCGGTGGTCCTCGGGGTGGGAATGCGTCGCCCGTGCGGGCATCTGATGGGATGGCGTCATGACGTTGTCACCTGGAGCGACCCTGGCCGACGTGGGCGAGTTCGGCCTCATCTCCGAGCTGGTCAAGGTGTTCGGCCAGAACGACGAGGTCCTCGTGGGCCCCGGGGACGACGCGGCCGTGATGCGGGTGCGCAAGGGGCACGTCGTCGTCTCCACCGACCTGATGGTCGAGGGGCGCCACTTCCGGCGCGAGTGGGCCAGCGCCCGCGACGTCGGGCACCGCGCAGCCGCGCAGAACCTGTCCGACATCAACGCCATGGGCGGGCGGGCCACGTACCTGACCGTGGGACTCGCCGCCCCTGCCGACCTCGAGGTCGAGTGGGCGCTGGAGTTCGCGGAGGGGGTCGCGGAGGAGGCCGCCGCCGTCGGTGCGGTGGTCGTGGGCGGGGACCTCACCCGCGCCGCGGAGGTCGTGATCTCCATCACCGTGCTCGGCACCTGCACCGTCAGCCCCGTGCTGCGCTCGGGTGCGCGCCCGGGCGACGTCCTGGCTCTGCACGGCAGGCAGGGGTGGGCGGCCGGCGGCCTGGCGGTGCTCGGCCGCGGCTTCCGTTCCCCACGGGTGCTGGTCGAGGCCTACCGGCGCCCCGAGCCGCCGTACGACGCCGGTCTGCAGGCAGCCGAGGCGGGCGCCACGTCGATGATCGACATCTCCGACGGGCTGCTCTCCGAGGTCGGGCACCTCGCCTCGGCCAGCGGCGTGGCCATCGACGTGCGCAAGGACGCCTTCGACGTGCCCGAGCCCCTGCACGCGGTGGGTGCGGCGCTGGGGGCGGACCCGATCAGCTTCGTCCTGTCCGGGGGAGACGACCACTCCCTGCTGGCCACGTTCGCCGGCCGCGCCGCGGTGCCCGAGGGATGGACGGTCGTGGGCGAGGTGTCGGCCGGTCAGGGCGTCACCGTGGACGGCGCGGCGTACGAGGGTGCGACCGGCTGGACGCACTTCTGAGGGGAACTTTGACACGTTGTAGGGGTTGCAACCCCTACAACGTGACGAAGTCCCCGCCTGGGCGGGGACTTCGACACCGGGGGAGAGCCCCGAAATGACAGAACCCCGCTGCAAGCAGCGGGGTCGAGTCGTGTGTGCTCAGGTCAGCGGGAGACCTTGCCGGCCTTGAGGCAGCCGGTGCACACGTTGAGGCGCTTGGGCGTGCCGTTCACCGTGGCCCGGACGCGCTGGATGTTGGGGTTGAAGCGACGCTTCGTGATCTTGCGCGACCAGGGACGGTTGTTGCCGAAGCCCGGCTTCTTGGCGCAGATGTCGCAGACGGCAGCCACCGTGCACTCCGATCCGTTCGAGGTAATAGGTCCACACAGCCCGCACCGTTTCTGGCGCAGGCAACCGCACAAGAGTATCCGAACCTCCGGCACCACATGAAATCGAGGGGTGCCGAGTCCGGGGCGACTACCCTGAACCACTCACACACGTGGCGCGACAGGAGCGAAACGAACCGCATGGAGACCGTACCCCAGGGGATCACCGTCGACGTGATCGCACGGTTCGTCGACATCGCCACCGACGCTCTCTCGCTGGCCCGCGAGGAGATCGACGCGCTCAACGTCTACCCGATCCCCGACGGTGACACCGGCACCAACATGTTCCTCACCGTCTCGGCCGCCCGCGACGGACTGCGCGACGCCCGCTCGGGCGGCGCCGAGGTGGACCTGCCCGAGGCGCTCGCGATCGTGTCGCGGGCCGCGCTCATGGGGGCGCGCGGCAACTCCGGGGTGATCCTGAGCCAGATGCTGCGCGGGTTCGCGGGTCGGCTGCAGGGCGGCGAGGTCGAGGAGACGCGCTCGCAGGCCTGGGCCCGCGCGCTCGTGGCCGGCACGGACGCCAGCTACGCAGCGGTGGGTACGCCCGTGGAGGGGACCATCCTCACCGTCGCCCGTGCCGCCGCCGACGCGGCGACCGCTCTGGTCGACGCCGACCCGACCGTCTCCTCGCGTCAGGCTGTGGTGGTGGCCGCCGCGGCGGCCCGTGAGGCGCTCGCCCGTACGCCCGAGCAGCTCCCGGCCCTGGCCGCGGCGGGGGTCGTGGACGCCGGCGGACGAGGCCTGTGCGTGATCCTGGACGCGGTCGAGACGCTTTCGACGGGTCGCCGACCGATGGCCGTCCCGCACGCCCCGGGTGTCCGCACCATCCCGGTCGCGCTCGTCCCCTCCGACGACCTCAGCGAGGACGGGCCCGCGTACGAGGTGATGTACCTCCTCGACGCCGACGACGACCGGATCGCCGACCTGCGCGCACGCCTCGCCGGACTCGGTGACTCGCTCGTGGTGGTCGGGGGCGACGGTCTGTGGAACGTCCACGTGCACGTCGACGACGTGGGGGCCGCGATCGAGGCCGGCATCGAGGCCGGGCGCCCGCACCGGGTGAAGGTCACCCACTTCCACGAGCAGGTCGTCGAGGCCCGCCAGCGCAACGCCCCGCGCACGGGTCGTCGCGTGGTCGCGGTGGCGGCGGGTCCGGGTCTGGCCAACATCTTCTCCGAGGCGGGGGCCACCGTCGTGCTCGGCGGTCCGGGCGCGCGCCCCTCGACCGGCCAGTTCCTCGCCGCGATCAACGAGTGCGGCGCCCACGAGGTGGTGCTGCTGCCCAACGACGGTGAGTCGGTACGTGCCGCCGAGATCGCGGCGCACACCGCGCGGGACGAGTCCGGTCTCAAGGTCGAGGTCATCGCTACCAGCGCGCAGGTCCAGGGGCTGGCGGCCATGGCCGTGCACGAGCCGGGGCGTTCGTTCGACGCCGACGTGCGCGAGATGACTGCGACGGCGCGCCACGTGCGCCACGGGGCCGTCACCGTTGCGGCGAGACAGGCGATCACGATGGCCGGCCCGTGCGAGCCCGGCGACGTCCTCGGCGTGATCGCGGGTGACTTCGCCGTCGTGGGCCAGGACCTCGTGACGGTGGCCCGGGAGATCGTCGAGCGGCTCCTGGCCGGCGGCGGCGAGCTGGTCACGGTCGTGGCGGGCGAGGGCGGCACGGAGCTGGCCGAGTCGGTCGCGACGCTGGTCGAGCGCGCCCACCCCGCCGTCGACGTGGTGACCTACGACGGCGGGCAGGACCGGTACCCGCTCCTGGTGAGCGTGGAGTGATGGCTGGCATCACCACCGAGTCGTCCCTGGCCACGGTCTTCGGCCGCTCCGCCAAGAAGCGCAAGGCGGTCGAGGAGGGTCTGGGCCTGCGCACCGTGGGGGACCTGCTCCACCACTTCCCGCGCCGCTACGTCGAGACCAAGGACGTCTCGACCGTCGAGCGGCCGCTGCCCGGCGAGCACCTCACGGTGGTGGGGGACGTGGTGAGCAGCAAGGTCTCCGCCTTCACGCGCGGCAACCGGCGCCAGTACCGCACCGAGGTCCGGATCCGCACGCACGGACCGGACTTCTCGGTCACCTTCTTCAGCCCGTACGCCCAGCAGGCCGAGGGGTACACCGCCGAGTTCTCGCCGGGCTCGCGCGGGGTGTTCACCGGTCAGGTCAAGCAGTTCGGCGGCCGGTGGCAGCTGGAGAAGGCCCACGGTCAGCGGATCGACGCCGACGGCGGCGCCCTGATGAGCAAGCTGATCCCGGTCTACCCGCTCACCGCCGGGCTGTACTCGTGGGACCTGCAGAAGGTCATCGGTACCACCCTCGACCTGGTCGAGGAGCTGCCGGACGTCTTCGACGCCGAGCTGCGGGAGGCGTACGAGCTGGTCGACGTGCGGCAGGCGCTGCGCTGGATCCACGCCCCCGACGAGTGGAGCCAGGTCGGTGCGGCCCAGAAACGGTTCCGGTTCGCCGAGGCGCTCGTGCTGCAGCTCGTCCTGGCCCGACGACGTGCGGAGCTGCGGGCCCGCGGGTCGCAGGCCCGGGCGGGGCGCGTCGACGGGTTGCTCTCCGCCTTCGACGCCCGTCTGCCGTTCACGTTGACCGACGGCCAGCGCCGGGTGGGGGAGCAGATCGCCGCCGACCTGGCCCAGCCGCACCCGATGAACCGGCTGCTCCAGGGCGAGGTCGGCTCCGGCAAGACGCTGGTCGCGGTGCGCGCCATGCTGCACGCCGTCGACTCCGGCGGCCAGGCGGCCCTGCTCGCCCCGACCGAGGTCCTCGCCGCCCAGCACCACCGTTCGATCAGCGCCATGATGGGCGACCTGGCGCTCGGCGGGATGCTCGGTGCCCCCGCCGAGGCCACCCGGGTGGCGCTGCTCACCGGCTCCACGCCGAAGGCGGTCCGGGAGGAGGTGCTCGCCGCGGTCGCGGCCGGTGAGG
>NZ_JBJEHY010000191.1:0-7155 GCF_051876515.1 Nocardioides sp.
GAAGGCGTAACCCTTCTCGAAGAACTCCGCAGCCGTCGCGGCGAGGATCGCGTCGCGAGCCTCGTCACTCCGCACCGGGCCGCTGCGATGTCCACTCATGCGCGGCATGCTACAGATCACATGGCAGACGAGACGAGACGCACCGTATTGTGTAGCAAGTAGGTGCCCCTCCCAGGCACACCTCCCACCGCCCGACCTGCTCGGGCACCTCACGACTGAGAGCTCTGATGGCTGAACTCCTCTACCGACTCGGACGCTTCTCAGCTCGTCGCGCCTGGCTCGTCATCTGCACCTGGCTCGTGGCCCTGGCGCTCGCTGCGGGCGGCTACTTCGCCTTCGGCGGAGCCCTCCAGAGCGCCGTCACCATGCCCGGCACGCCCACGGTCGAGGTGGCCGACAAGCTCGCCGCCCACTTCCCCGAGGCGAGCGGCGGCGCCGCCACGGTCGTCTTCCAGTCGGACGACGGCAAGTTCACCCCGGTGCAGCGCGCACAGATCGAGGACGTGCTCGAGCAGGCCCGCGCCAAGCCCGGGGTGAAGCAGACGGTGAGCCCCTTCGCTCCCGCCGAGCAGATCGCCGAGGGCCTGGCCGAACTGGACGAGGGGCAGCGCACCCTCGACGAGACCCGCGAAGGCGTCACCTCGGGGGCGTACGGCCTCGACGAGCAGCAGACCGCGGACGCCCTGGCGGGACTCGACTCCCAGCAGGCCCAGCTCGACGACGCCCGCGCCCTCCTCGACATGGCCTCCGACATGGGCATGGTCTCCGAGGACGGCACGACGGCGCTGGGCACCGTCATGTTCGACAAGCCCGTCAACGACCTCGCCCCGGAGACCAAGGAGGCCGTCGCCGACGTCCTCCTCGACGCAGAACTCAAGGGCGTCACCGTCGAGCTGTCCAACGAGCTGGTCCAGGCGATCCCGAGCGTGATGGGTCCCGGCGAGGCCGTCGGCCTCGTGATCGCTGCGATCACGCTCTTCGTCATGCTCGGCACCCTGATCGGTGCGGGCCTCCCGATCATTACCGCCATCACCGGCGTCGGCGTCGGCGTGGCCGGCAGCCTCGCCTTCAGCAGCCTCGTCGACATGATGTCGGTGACGCCCGTCCTCGGCGTGATGCTGGGGCTGGCGGTCGGCATCGACTACTCCCTGTTCATCATCAACCGTCACCGCAACCAGCTGCGTGACGGCGTGCCGCTCGCGGAGTCGATCGGCCTGGCCAACGGCACCTCGGGCAACGCCGTGGTCTTCGCCGGCGCCACCGTCATCACCGCGTTGGCAGCCCTCAACGTGACGGGCATCGGCTTCCTGGGGCTGATGGGCACCGTCGGCGCCGCCTGCGTCGCGGTCGCCATCCTGGTGGCCGTCACCCTGACCCCCGCCCTGCTCAGCCTCGTCGGACTGCGTCTGCTGCCCCGTCGCCAGCGCGCCGAGCGCCGGGAGCCGAAGCCGGTCGCCCACGTGCGGCCGATGAAGACCTGGTGGGCCGTTGTCTCAGCCGTGCTCGGGACCGCCCTGCTGCTGGTCATCGCCCTGCCGGCGCTGTCCATGCGCCTGGGCCTGCCCGACGGCTCCAGCGAGCCCGTCGACTCGACCCAGTACCGCGCGTACTCCCTCATCGAGGAGCAGTTCGGGGCCGGCATGAACGGTCCGCTCGTCCTCGTCGCCGAGTACCCCACTCCCCTGGCGGAGGAGCAGCACGTCGCCGAGCAGGTGCGCGTGGGCCAGCGCATCCTGGAGCAGGACAACGTGGCCGCGGTGGCCCCGATCGGCGTGTCCGAGAACAGCCAGATCATCGCCTTCCAGGTCGTCCCCGTGCACGGGCCGAACGCCGAGGAGACGGTGCAGCTCGTCCGCGACCTGCGCGACCTCTCCCCCCTCTCCGGGCCCGACACGGTGGCCCAGGTGGGCGACGCGGGCGGGGCCGTGATGCTCGGCGTGGCCGGCACCGCCTCGGGCAACATCGACATCTCCGCGAAGCTCGGTGCCGCTCTGCCGGGCTACCTCGCCCTCGTGGTGGGGCTCTCGCTTGTGATCCTCGTCCTGGTCTTCCGCTCGATCCTCGTGCCACTCACGGCGACGCTGGGATTCGTCCTGTCGCTCGCGGCGACGTTCGGCGCCCTCACCGCCATCTTCCAGTGGGGCTGGCTGGGCTCGATCTTCGGTGTGCACGACCCGGCACCGATCCTGAGCTTCCTGCCGACCATCGTGATCGGCGTGCTCTTCGGGCTGGCGATGGACTACCAGCTCTTCCTGGTCTCGGGGATGCGCGAGTCGTACGTCCACGGGGCCCCGGCGCGCGAGGCCGTCGTACGAGGGCTGCGGTCGGGACGCACGGTGGTCACCGCTGCCGCGATCATCATGGTCGCGGTCTTCGCCGGGTTCATCTTCGCCCACAACAACGTGGTGCGCCTGATGGGCTTCGGCCTCGCCTTCGGCGTCCTGGTCGACGCGTTCATCGTCCGCATGCTCATCATCCCCGCCGTCATGCACCTGCTGGGCCGCGCGGCCTGGTGGCTGCCGGCGTGGCTCGACCGGATCCTCCCGTCCGTCGACGTGGAGGGGGCCGCCCTCGAGCGCGCGCACCCCGACGCCCACCTCGTCCACCCGGAGGACGGCCTCGCCGACCTCGACGCGGAGGCCGAGCGGCTCACCGACGAGGAGTCCTCGCTCGCCGGCAGGTGACGCTCAGCCGTCGAGGAGACGTGCCTGGACCCCGTCGAGGAGCAGGTCGACGGTGAGCTGCAGCTGCTCCGGCCCGTAGGTGTCGGCCGGGGCGGCCAGGATCTCCTCGAGGTACGGGTGGGCACCCGGAGTCTGGCCGCTCAACGCGGCGCGGAGCTGGGCCGCCCGCGTCGCCTGTGGCGAGCGTCGTACGGCCAGGGTGTCGCGGGCGTGCGCCAGCGCGACGTTGACCAGGGCCGCCACCACCCGCTGGGTGGTGGCCACGTCGAGCCCGCGGGAGACCAGCGCGCCGATGACCGACTCGGTCGGGTCCAGCACACCGGCGAGCACCGGGTCCGTCATGGGCAGGTGCTCGGCGTACGCGCCGGTGGCCACGATGCACGCGGCGAACCCCGCGGCGTACGTCGAGCAGGCGGTCCGCCAGTCCTGTCCCGAAGGCAGGGTGAAGCTCGCGGAGTGGCGCCGGAAGGTGTCCAGGGCGACGAGGGACAGCAGAGCGTCGCGGTCCCCCACGTGGTGGTGGACCGCCTTGCGGTCCACCCCGAGCCGGTCGGCCACGGCCTGCATGGTGAGCTCGTCCGGCGGCATCGTGCCCGCGACCTCCACGATGCGACCGCGGTCGAGCCCGGCGGACCTGCCGGGCCCTCTCGCTGTCGTTCCTTGACCTGCCATGGCGGCGACCCTAACGTGTCCGGCAGATAATTCCCGCCCGGGAAATAGGTCGCACACCAGGGAGGCACCCCGTGGCAACCACCCGTACCAGCTCCGCTCCTGAGTTCCAGGTCGTCTCGAAGGAGCGGCTGTGGGGCACTCCCGCGCGCTGGCAGCGCTTCGGCGCGCCCGTGGCCGCGGGCGACTCGACAGGCGAGGACGGGTCTGTCGACCTCGGCCTCTTCGGGCCCGACTCGGTGGTGTGGCAGGTGCTGCTCCACCCGGCAACGGTGGTCTTCCAGTTCGCGGCCCAGCAGACCGTGCAGGTGGCGTACAAGCCGATCATGGCCGGCGTCAGGGACCACGACCCCATCTCGCGGTTGTCCCGCAAGGGCCGGCTCACCTTCTTCGAGGTGTTCGAGCGCGGCCAACGCAACTCCGGGATGCACGCCCCGATGTGGCTGGGCGACTCGGCCACGGCCACGCTCATGCGGAAGCACCTGGGCGCCATCCACCAGAAGGTGCGCGGGGACGTCATCGACGTCGGCACGCCCGAGCTGGGCGGGTACGCCGCCTCGGAGCCGCGCGACGCGATGTGGGCGGTGCTGACGGAGATGCACTCCATGCTGCTGCTCTACGAGGCCTTCGCCTTCCGCGACGGCCGCCTCCCCCACCGCCTCAGCGACGCCGAGCGCGACCAGTTCGTGCGTGAGGTGGGCGCGTACTGCCGCTTGGTCGGCAGCCCGGAGGCGGAGATCCCGGAGTCCATGGCGGATCTGGAGGCGCTGTACGTGCGGTACGCGGACCTCTTCGGCCACACGGACACGATGAACGTGCACCCCGCCAGTGGTGCGGACTACCAGGAGGTGATCGGCGAGAGCCTGCGGGCCAACTTCCACCGCTCCCAGGTGCCGTCGATCCTGTACGCCCTCGCTCTCGACCACGGCCTGTTCCGCCAGCTCTACCTCGGGGCGCTCCCCACGGAGCTGCAGCGCGCCGCCGGGCTGGGGCCGGTGCGCGGCCGCGTGGCCCGGGTCCTCACCCGGCTCGGCCTGCCCCTGGTCTGGGTGCTGCAGCAGGCGCCGTTCGAACGCCACTACGGGCGCCTCATGTGGGGACCGGACGGGGTGCGGCTGATCGCCTCGGCCCGCAGGCTGGTGCGGCAGCGAGCCGCGTAACGCGCGCCCGCGGGGGTCAGTCCCGCACGGACGTCTCGGAGACCTCCAACGCGGCGGCCTCCTCGTCGAGTCGTGACACCCGCCCTGCCGGGGCCCGGTCGCGCGATCGCTCCCACCAGTGGGAGGCCACCAGGACCAGGACAGCCAGCAGGGCACCGGCCACGATGTCGATGATGTAGTGCTCGGCGAAATAGACGAGCGCGAACGACATGGACAACGGGTACAGCGCAAGGAGCCAGCGCCAGCTGCTCCGGAGCCGCTGGATGGCGTACAGGGAGATGAGGAACGCGATGCCTGCGTGCAGGGACGGCATCGCCGCCACCGGGTTGCCGACGCCGTGGAGGATCAGGTCGACGCGGTCCAGGCCGATGTCGCGCCACCCGCGGCTGGTGATGCGGGCGACCTCGCCCATGTAGCCGTCGCGCGAGGCCATCCACGGCGGGGCCATCGGGTAGAGGATGTAGATCACGAGCGCAGCGAAGTTGATGCCGAGGTAGCGGCGCATCCACTTCACCCACTCGGGCCGGCTGCGCACCCACAACACGGCCGCGATCGTCAGTCCCGCGACGAAGTGGGTGGCGTACACGGTGCTGAGGAAGAGGTCGTACCAGCGGGGTTCGCTGACGTACGTGCACGGGTCGCCGCACAGGGCCGCCTGCAGGTGCTCGGTGGGAGTGGTGCCACCTCCGAGCCAGCGGTCCACCTCGATCGGTATCTGGATGTGCACCGGCAGGCCGAGCTCGTCGGTCAGTCCACGGCTGAAGAAGTAGACGACGAGTCCGACGACAGGGAGCCACCAGTCGCGCAGGAAGTTCAGGTGGTGCCGCGGGTGCGCCTCGATGTGCCACGCCACGGTCCCGAGCCACAGCCACAGGAACACCTGGACGGTGTCGTTGGGGACGCCGACGTTGGCGCACCAGACGACCAGGATCGCCGCGAAGACGGCCATCGCAGCCACCCGGACCGGTCGCCTCGTGGTCGGCGGCCTGATCACCGCGGCGTCGACACCGACGAACTCCCCCGAAGACATTGGTCGATCCTACCGGCGGAACGGGCCGCCGGGGCACGCATCCACACGCGAGGTGCGGGTCATGCGCCCCCGACCCCGCTCAGCAGGAACCAGAAGACGAGGACGCCCACGAGAGCGCCGAGCAGTCCCCACCAGACGCCGGTGACCGCACGGCGCACCGGGGAGGCGTCCTCCCGCGCCAGCGCCGGGAGCGTGAGCGCGAGGAGGGCGCCCAGGAGCGCCATGACCGCGAGCTGGACCACCACGATCCAGTTCTCCGTCCCCTCCCCGTCGAGGAAGGTGGCCGCGAGCGGAAGACTGAACACTCCTGCGACGAGGAGGATGGCGGCGCCGAGGATACGCTGGACCGTACGAGACATGGCGTCACGGTAGTGGCTGCCGCTGAGTCGGTGACGCCCTCGTGGGGCCGGATCCCACGAACTGGTGAGGAGAGGGCACCGGTGGGTCACGCGCGGACGCCCGGCCGGCAGCCGGGGCTAGTGTGTCTGGGATGACCCAGGTTGACCCAGGTTGACCCGGTGCGCCCCGGCCGTCCCCAGCCAGTCGTCAGGCCTCCGGCCACGGCAGCCATCTTCTTGGTGCTCACCGTCCGGGAGGGTGGCGAACAGGCGGTGCTGGACCTGCTGGCCGACGTCGCCGGACTGACCAGGTCGGTGGACTTCCGGGCCCCCGACGGCGGGCTGACCTGCGTGGTGGGTGTCGGCGCGCAGGTGTGGAGTCGGCTGTACGACGCCCCGCCGCCACGCCACCTGCACCCCTTCCGCCCGGTCGTAGGGGCCGTGCACAGCGCGCCCTCCACCCCCGGTGACCTGTTGTTCCACGTGCGAGCCCGCAGGGCGGACCTGTGCTTCGAGCTGGCACAGCTCCTGGTGGCGCGGTTGCGAGGACACGCGGAGGTCGCCGACGAGGTCCACGGCTTCAGGTACTTCGACGACCGCGACCTGCTCGGGTTCGTGGACGGTTCGGAGAACCCGCGCGACCAGGACGCCTTCGAGGCCGTCCACATCGGCGCGGAGGACCCGGCGCACGTCAACGGGAGCTACGTGGTCGTCCAGCCCTACACCCACGACCTCGACGCCTGGAACGCCCTGACGGTGGAGTCCGAGGAAGCTGCTGTGGGACGTCACAAGCTCAGCAACGTCGAGCTGGCCGACGACGTCAAGGCAAGCAACTCCCACGTGGAGCTGAACTCGGTCACCGGGCCCGACGGTCGCGACCTCGCGATCCTTCGCGAGAACATGCCCTTCGGCCGCGTGGGGACGGCCGAGTTCGGCACCTACTTCATCGGGTACGCGGCAGACCCGGCCGTGATCGAGACGATGCTGACCCGCATGTTCGTGGGCCACCCGCCCGGGAACCACGACCGGATCCTCGACTTCCCACCGCGCTCACTGGCTCGTTGTACTTCGTCCCCACCGCGGACCAGCTGCTCGTCCCACCGTCCGGGGCGCAGGGCTGACCCTCTGGCCGTACTGCTCCGAGCCCGCGGGAGGCGCCGGTGGCGGAGCGAGCTGGTCGACGCCTGCTGCGTACACGATGCCGTCCGGTCGTACGGCGAGCGACCGGATCCGACGCGCATGCATCCAGGCACTCAGCACCGCGTCCACGTCCA
>NZ_JBJEHY010000192.1:0-7137 GCF_051876515.1 Nocardioides sp.
TCGACACCTGTCCAGATTGTTATGTGACAGAGAGTTACCTCATGCCAAACCCCCTGCTACTGTTCGGCGACCTGTGCTGAGTCCTGGGAGGGAACATGCTGCGCAAGATTGTCAGTTGGGTGCTCATCGGACTGGGAGCATTCCTGCTGGTCATCGCCATCCTGGCGAAGACCTGGGCCCCTGGGGTCCTTCAGAAGACACCGACGAACATCGACCAGATCACCCGCCTCGCGGGCTCCGGCGAGAAGATCAACCCGGAGTCGGGCGAGGTCGAGCCGATCACCGTGCGGGTCACGAACCTCACGCAGACCGACGCTGACCGCTCGGACGACAACAACGTCGTGTGGGCCAGCACCGTGTGCGTGGTCAAGGACGAGCCCGGCACCCCGGACTGCGTCGACGGTGAGGACCCCCGTCTCGTGAGCGCGACGGTGGACGTCTTCCAGACCGACCGCGTCACGGCGCTGGCCACCGGAGGCGACCGTGAGGGGATCCAGAACAAGTTCCCCTTCAACACCGAGAAGCGGACCTACCCCTACTGGGACGGCATTCTCGGTGAGGCCCTCGACGCCGAGTTCCAGGGCACCGAGGACTTCGACGGCGTGGAGTCGTACCACTTCCAGGTGAGCGCCGAGAACGTCGCCGCCGAGGTCTCCAGCGGCATCGACGGCTTCTACACCACCAAGAAGGACATCTGGGTGGAGCCCGTCACCGGCGCCATCATCAACCAGGAGCAGTACGAGCACCGTGAGCTCGAGGACGGCACCGTGGCCATCGACCTGACCGTCGCGATGACGGACGAGCAGGTCGAGAAGAACATCGAGGACGCGAAGACGAACGTCAGCGGCCTCAACCTGCTGCTGAACACCGTCCCGCTCGTCGGGTTCATCGGCGGCGCGCTGCTGCTGGTGATCGGTCTGCTGCTGAGCCGCCGCAAGGCCGAGCAGGCCTGACCGCCCCAGCACCAAACCCTCCTCGAGGCCCCGTCGGCAGTCGCCGGCGGGGCCTCGAGGTGTTCGGGGCTGCGTCGCCCCGGCTCCTAGTCGAGGTCCGCGACGAAGATCGCCGTCCCGGGCGTCAGCAGGCCCCTGGCCCGCGACCACCCTCCCCACACGCGGTCGTGGTCGGCGGGCCACTGCGGTTCCAGCAGCCGTGCCAGTCGGTAGCGCCGTGATGCGAGCAGGTCGACCCAGTCGCCGAGGGTGCGGTGGTGCTCGACGTAGGAGACGTCACCGCTCTCGTCGTCGATCTCCACGTACGGCGTGCGGTCCCAGTACGACTGGCTCGCGGTGAGGCCCGCGGTCGTGGGGTCGTCGGGGAACATCCACCGGGTCGGGTGGGTGATGGAGAAGGCGAACCTCCCGCCGGCCCGCAGCACCCGGGTGACCTCGTCGAGGCAGACGTCGATGTCGCTGACGAA
The DNA here is from genome assembly GCF_051876515.1 of Nocardioides sp. Classification (GTDB taxonomy): domain Bacteria; phylum Actinomycetota; class Actinomycetes; order Propionibacteriales; family Nocardioidaceae; genus Nocardioides. The sequence continues at coordinate 1,421 of NZ_JBJEHY010000192.1, forward strand.
CTGCAGCGCCCCGAACGACGAGAAGACGATGTCGAAGGAGTCGTCGACGAAGGGCAGCGAGGTCGCGGTGGCACGCACCGAGGGCACCGGGATCCCGGTCTGCTCGTCGATGCGGCGCGAGTGCTGGAGCTGGCGGTGCGAGAGGTCGAGGCCGATGCCCCGGCCTCCCTGCGTCCACACCCAGCGCGAGCACTGGCCGGCGCCGCTGCCCACCTCGAGCACGTCCTTGCCCCGTACGTCGCCCAGGGCGCGGAGGTCGTCCTCGCGCTGACCTTCCGGTCCCCAGAGGAAACCGGCGTCGCCCAGGAACTCCCCGTGCGTGGCCTGGTACTCGTCGGCGTACCGGTCCCAGTCGGGTCCGTTGGCGGCCCGGGACTCCGCCTCGTCCACCGGTCGACGCTCCACGCGTACCCGTTGAGGCTGGTGATCTTCCACGTCCACGAGCGTAGACCCGCCCACCGCGACCCTCGGGGGCGGACCGGACGGTACGTTGGGCTGGTGCTCGCCGCCTTCCTGCATCCGTTGGAGGGCGGTGCCACTGGCCGCACGTTCAGCGCGGACCTGGGGGAGGGGCCGGTCGTGGTGCGCATCCACCCGCCCGGGGAGGCCCCGGGGCCGTACGCCCCGCAGATCCAGGCCTCCGTCCACCGTCTGGTCCGGGGCCTGGTGCCGGTGCCGGCTGTCCTGGAGACCCGGCCGGGCCGGTTGGACCGGGACGAGCCGGGCCTCCTGGTGACCCAGTTCGTCGCCGGGGAGAGGGGGGACCTCGCGCTGGCCACGATGGCTCCGCGCGAGCGGGGACTCCTGCTCGCCGACCTGGCGCGGATCGCCGCGACCCTCGCCGGCATGCCGCTGCTGGCTGCCGGGCGCTTCCGCGACCCCGACCTGAGGGTCGAACCCTTCGAGGACGACCTCGTCGGGTACGTCACGCGCTCGCTGGGGAACGGGGGCGGCGCCTGGGGGTCGTGGTCGTCCGACCGGCGGGCGCGGCTGCTCTCCGTCGCCGAGGAGGCGCAGGACGTCCTGGACGGTGTGGGCAGAGTGAGCCTCGTGCACGGCGACCTCCACCCCAAGAACGTGCTGGTGGACCCGGAGGCCGCGCGGGTCCTCGCCGTCGTCGACTGGGAGTTCGCCCACGCCGGGCACCCCTTCTCCGACGTGGGCAACCTGCTGCGCGGGGCCCGTGAGCCCGAGGACGAGCGTGCCGTGTGCGAGGCGTGGACCGCCCTGCGCGGGGGAGAGCCCGCGGCGGTCCGCGAGGGCGGTCGGGCGGCGGACCTGCTGGCTCTCGTGGACCTGGTGGACCGCGTGCCCGACCGCCCTGAGGGTCGCCGTGCCGAGGCACTGCTGCGCGCGATCGCCAGCACGGGCGACCTGCACGCCCGGCCCGACTGATCGACCGGTGCGCACCAGTTGGACTCCGCCCGACGAGGGCGCGTACGCTGAGCGGTGCGCCACCGGTCTGTCCTGTCCCAGACGTAGCGGACCACGGCTCGCTGTCACCCGGCCCCACCCACGGTAGGGCCACGGAACTCCCCGGAGATCCGGTCGTGGCAGTGAAATCGGCCTGTGCGCGCACCGGCACGACTTCATCCATCCAAGGACATCCTTCTACTCATGACCATCTCCACGATCCCCGACCACGAGCTGCCCCAGGTTGCAGTCAACGACATCGGGTCGGAAGAGGACTTCCTCGCAGCGGTCGACGCGACCATCAAGTACTTCAACGACGGCGACATCGTCGAGGGCACCATCGTCAAGGTGGACCGCGACGAGGTCCTGCTCGACATCGGCTACAAGACCGAGGGCGTCATCCCCTCGCGTGAGCTGTCGATCAAGCACGACGTCGACCCCAACGAGGTCGTCGCCGTCGGCGACGCCGTCGAGGCCCTGGTTCTCCAGAAGGAGGACAAGGAGGGCCGCCTGATCCTGTCCAAGAAGCGCGCCCAGTACGAGCGCGCCTGGGGCACCATCGAGCAGGTCAAGGAGGAGGACGGCGTCGTCGAGGGCACCGTCATCGAGGTCGTCAAGGGTGGCCTCATCCTCGACATCGGCCTGCGCGGCTTCCTGCCCGCCTCGCTCGTGGAGATGCGTCGCGTCCGCGACCTCCAGCCGTACGTCGGCAAGGAGATCGAGGCCAAGATCATCGAGCTCGACAAGAACCGCAACAACGTGGTCCTGTCGCGCCGTGCCTGGCTCGAGCAGACCCAGTCCGAGGTCCGCCACGGCTTCCTCACCCAGCTCCAGAAGGGCCAGATCCGCAAGGGTGTCGTGTCCTCGATCGTCAACTTCGGTGCCTTCGTGGACCTGGGTGGCGTCGACGGCCTGGTCCACGTCTCCGAGCTGTCCTGGAAGCACATCGACCACCCGTCCGAGGTCGTCGCCGTGGGCGACGAGGTCACCGTCGAGGTCCTCGACGTGGACATGGACCGCGAGCGTGTCTCCCTGTCGCTGAAGGCGACCCAGGAGGACCCGTGGCAGCACTTCGCCCGCACCCACCAGATCGGTCAGATCGTCCCGGGCAAGGTCACCAAGCTGGTGCCCTTCGGTTCGTTCGTCCGCGTCGAGGAGGGCATCGAGGGCCTGGTGCACATCTCCGAGCTGGCCGAGCGCCACGTGGAGATCCCCGAGCAGGTCGTCCAGGTCAACGACGACGTCATGGTCAAGATCATCGACATCGACCTCGAGCGTCGCCGGATCTCGCTGTCCCTCAAGCAGGCCAACGAGACCGCTGCCGCCGTGGACGTCGAGGAGTTCGACCCGACGCTGTACGGCATGACCGCCACGTACGACGAGCAGGGCAACTACGTCTACCCCGAGGGCTTCGACCCCGAGACGGGCGAGTGGCTCGAGGGCTTCGACGAGCAGCGCGCGACCTGGGAGGAGCAGTACGCCAAGGCGCACGCTCGCTGGGAGGCCCACGTCAAGCAGCAGGCCGAGGCCAAGCAGGCCGAGGTCGAGGCTGGCGAGGCCACCTCGTACTCCTCCGACACCCCGGTCGAGACGTCCGGCTCGCTGGCCTCCGACGAGGCCCTGCAGGCCCTGCGCGAGAAGCTGACCGGCGGCGCCTGAGCCACTGGTCGGTGACGCAGCGTCACTGAGCACCAACGAGAACCGCCCCGAGGACTTCCTCGGGGCGGTTCTTCGTTGGCGGGGCCGGGCTGCGCGCCCCCGTGCGGCGTCATCCGAGGCGCAGCGCGGGCGGGAGCAGGTCCGGGTCGGTCTCGTGGGAACGAGGGGGATGCACGGGGGCATCGTGGATCACGGTGCGAGCCGTGAGCACCAGCACGGCGACGACCAGGGCCGTCGCGAGGATCAGCGTCAACAAGGTCATGGATCAACTCTGCGCCGGCAGTGCTGCCGGGTACGAGTGGCAGTAATGACATTGTTCGTTGATTTACTGCCATGCCTGGTGAAGGATGGGCCCATGAGTGGTCTGCACGCGGTCACGCGTCCCATCCGCAGCGTCGCGCTGGTCGTCCAGGACGGGGTGGAGAGCTTCGGGCTGGGCGCGCTGTGCGAGGTGTTCGCGGAGCCGTACCATCCCGAGGAGGACAACCCGGTCTTCGACTTCCGCGTCGTCACGCCGCGTCCCGGTCGCGTACGGGGGAGCTCGGGGTACGACCTCGTCGTCGACCACGACCTCTCGTTCGCCGCGGACGCCGATCTGGTCTGCGTCGTGCCGTACCGCGACTACACCCGACCGGACCCCGCCGTGGTGGACCTGGTCCGGGAGGTGGACGCCCGTCAGGCGTGGCTCTTCGCCCACTGCACGGCCGTGTACGCCCTCGGGCTGGCGGGAGTCCTCGACGGACGTCGCTACGCCACCCACTGGCGGCACGCCGACGCGCTGGCGGCAGCCTTCCCGCTCGCGCAGCTCGACCGCGACGTGCTGTACGTCCACGACGACCACGTGCTGACCGGGGCCGGCACCGCGGCAGGCATCGACGCAGCCCTGCACCTCCTGCGACAGACGTACGGCGCCAAGGTGTCCGCCGACGCGGCCCGGCGGATGGTCGTGCCTCCCCAGCGGGACGGGGGACAGGCGCAGTTCATCGCGCGGCCGGTCCCCACCTGCGACTCCGAGACGCTCGCCGCCCTGCTGGACTGGATCGGGGAGAACCTCACGGCCGACCTCACTGTCGACCGGCTGGCGGCCGAGCTCAACCAGAGTCCCCGGACCTTCGCCCGCCGGTTCAAGCAGGAGACGGGGGCCACGCCGTACAGCTGGGTGCTGAGCCGTCGCGTCCAGGCCGCGGAGGAGCTGCTCGAGCGCAGCGACGCGAGCATCGACGAGATCGCTGACCAGGTCGGTTTCGGGACGGCGGCCGTCCTGCGCCACCACTTCACCAGGGCGCGTGGGGTGAGCCCCACGCGCTACCGCAGGGCCTTCTCGGTATCCGCCCCGGCGCCTTCCCGGGTGGGCTAGTCGCCGCCTTGGCGGGCGGCTCCCGTTCGGCGCGGTGCAGTAGCGTGAGAGCCGATGAGGCTGCTGTTGGGAAGCGCTGGCCGTTCGCGGCGCCAGCGTGCGCGAGTGACGGTGCTGGCCTCGCTCCTGTGCCTGGTCCTCCTGCCGCTGACGGCGTGTGCCCGGGACGACGAGGAGCGCGGAGCGACGCGGATCCTCGTCCTCGGGGACTCGTTGTCGCAGGGGCGGGCCGGGGACTGGACGTGGCGGTACCGACTTGCGCAGCACCTGTCCGACGTCGGGGCCGACGTGGACTTCGTCGGGCCACGTCGTGGTGTGCCGGAGACGACCGACGCTGGTGCCACGTGGCCCGAGACGGACCTCTACGTCGATCCGGAGTTCGACTCCGAGCACGCCTCCCGCTGGGGGCAGAGCGCGACCTGGCTCGAGACGCCGCCGGACGAGCTGGTCGAGGACTTCCACCCGGACGTGGTGGTCCTCGCCCTGGGCACCAACGACCTGGCTTACGCCCACGAGACTCCCGAGCAGACCGTCGACCTGCTGGGTGCGGTCATCGAGAACTTCCGCGCCGCGGACGCGGCCGTCGACGTCGTCGCGATGGGGGTGCCGGTGGCCGAGCAGCCCGGCAGCACCGTCACCAACGATCTCCTGGCCGGCCGCGTCGACGCCTGGGACTCCGACACCTCGCGCGTCGTCCTGGCCCCTGCGGACCGCTACTACGGGCCCTCCACGACGTGGGACGGGGTGCATCCCAACGCCGCCGGTGACTGGGCGCTCGCCCGTGCGGTCGCCGATGGCCTCGCCGAGCTGGGAGTCGGGGAACCGATGGCGGCGCCGTCGACGGACGACGTCGCGGAGGCCGAGCGCCGGCAGGTGGCAGCGCCGTCGCTGGCGGTGTCGGTCGGTGACGGGGAGGCGTACCTGCGGTGGAGCCAGACGGAGTGGGCCGACCACTACCGCGTCCTGTTCCGCGACGTGACGGCGGGACAGGGAGAGATGACCGAACGCGGCGAGGTCGAGGGGACGGCGGAGCGCGTGTCCGGGCTGGTCAACGGCCACGTGTACGAGTTCGCCGTCGAGCCGGGGCGCGGTCCCACCGGGGGCGGTCTCCGCTCACGCTCGCCGGTGGTGGAAGCGGTCCCGACGGCTCCCGCGCTCCCCTCCGTCGCCCTCGCCCCGACCGTCACCGGAGTGGACGGGGCCGTGGCGTTGTCGTGGGCCCCTGCGCCCGGAGTCCCTTCCTACCGGGTCTGGTACCGCCGCACGGGGGAGGGCGGTGGTGGGTGGC
>NZ_JBJEHY010000193.1:0-7096 GCF_051876515.1 Nocardioides sp.
CTCCGGACGCATGGGTCTGAGACTGGTGGTGGAGTCCCGGCTGGCCGCGCGCGACCTGGACGGCGCGCGCAGCGCCCTGACCGAGCTGGGGCGTCGACGACGCCAGGACCTCAGTGCCGAGCTGCACGAGCGCTTCCTGCGGGCCGCGGTCGCCGACGCGGAGGGGGACGGCGCGGCCTGCGGACGCGAGGTACGTGCCGCCGCCGGGGTCCTGCAGCAGCGTCAGGGAACCACTCCCAGCCTGGAGGTCCGTGCCGGCCTGTCGGTGCACGGCGCCCGGCTCGCCGACCTCGACGTGGGCCGGGCCCTGCGCTCGGGTCGGCCCCAGGACGTGTACGCCAGCGCCGAGCGGTGGCGCGCGTCGGCCCACCGCACCCTGCCCGTCACGCCCGACCCGGACCCCGAGATCGCCGAGACGATCTCGCAGCTGCGCCAGCTGCGCCTGGAGAGCTCGCGCGAGGAGGGTGACGGGTCGGAGGCTGTCCGCGCCGTCGAGCTGGAGGAGCGGCTGCGCCAGCTGACCTGGGCGCGTGGTGGACGAGGGTCGTCGGGGGCCCGGCCCTCCTCGTACGGTGAGGTGCGGGACCGGTTGACGTCCTCGGGGCAGAGCCTGCTCATGTACGTCGCGCACCACGACCGTAGGTTCGCCCTGGTGATCGGGCCGCGTGGTGCTGCCGTACGGCCGCTCCCGGCCGCGGACCTGGACGCCCTGGCGGACCGGCTGCGGCGCGACCTGCGGGCGCGGTCACTGTCGCGCGGCACGGCGCTGGCGCCGATGCTCGACAAGGCGGTGGCGGCCTCGGCCCTCGCCCTGGACGCGGCGGCGGTCGAGCCCGTCATCGACCTGCTGGGCGACGACGTCGTCGTCGCGCCGTCCCGTCGGCTGGCGTCCTGCGCCTGGGGGCTGCTCCCCTCGCTGGCGCCGCGGGCGCTGACGGTTGCGCCGTCGGTGACGCGCTGGGCCGGTGCGGAGTCTGTCTCGGCGCGGCCGGAGGTCACGGTGGTGACAGGGCCGGGCGTCCCCGGCGCGACCGGGGAGGCGAAGGAGGTCGCCGCTGCGTGGGAGGGGGCCGCCGGCACGGTGCAGGTGGCCGAGGGGGCGACGAGCCAGGACCTCGTCGAGGCGTTCGCGGGTCCGGGCGTCGTGCACGTGGCCGCCCACGGCACCCACGAGGATCAGAACCCGCTGTTCTCGTCGCTGCGGATGTCCGACGGTCCCGCGTACGTGCACGAGCTGGGGTCCGTGGCCTCGGGCCACGCGGTGCTCTCGGCCTGCGACGTCGGGCAGTCCCAGGTGAGCGCGGGGGACGAGCCGCTCGGCCTCACGGCCGCGCTGCTCGCCCTGGGGGTCGGGTCCGTGGTCGCGTCCGTCTCGCCGCTGCCTGACGAGGTCGCCGCCGAGGCGATGGCCGGGTACCACCGGCTGCTCGCGGGGGGCGAGTCGGCGGCGCGTGCGCTGGCGCGGACACGTGCGGCGGTGCCGGGGGCCGAGGTCCTGTGCCTGTACGGCGCGGACTGGTCCGCTGGCTGAGGTGCGACTCGGCTAGCCTCGGAGCATGTTCGCCGTCTACGCAGAGTCCTTCTCCAACGACGACCCGCTGAGCGGCCTGGTGCTGGGCGAACGCCCTGATCCGGTGGCCCCGGACGGCTGGGCGACGGTGACCGTCAAGGCGGCGTCGCTGAACCACCACGACATCTGGTCGCTGCGCGGCGTGGGCCTGCGCGAGGAGTCGCTGCCGATGATCCTCGGCTGTGACGCGGCGGGGGTCGACGAGGACGGCAACGAGGTCGTCGTGCACGCGGTCATCAGCGACCCGTCGTGGTCGGGCGACGAGACGTTCGACCCCAAGCGGTCGCTGCTCTCGGAGCGCCACCAGGGCACGTTCGCGGACAAGGTGATCGTGCCGCGGCGCAACCTGGTCCCCAAGCCGGCCTCGATGTCGTTCTCCGAGGCGGCGTGCCTGCCGACGGCGTGGCTGACGGCGTACCGGATGCTGTTCACGCAGGGCCAGCTGAAGCCGGGCGAGACGGTCCTGGTGCAGGGCGCCGGTGGCGGCGTCGCGACGGCGCTGATCACGCTCGCGCGTGCGGCGGGGCTGCGCGTGCTGGCGACGAGCCGCGACGAGGAGAAGCGGGCCCGTGCGCTGGAGATCGGCGCCCACGAGGTGTTCGAGTCGGGGGCGCGGCTGCCGGTGAAGGTGGACGCCGTCATGGAGACGGTGGGTCGCGCGACGTGGAGCCACTCGATCCGGGCGCTCCGCCCGGGCGGCCGCATCGTGATCTCCGGTACGACCTCGGGGCCGCAGCTCGACGACGCCGAGCTGACCCGCATCTTCTTCCTGCAGCTCTCGGTGATCGGCTCGACGATGGGTACGCGCGACGAGCTGGACGGGCTGGTGAAGTTCCTCGACGCGACCGGCACCCGCCCGCTGCTGGACCGTGAGATCCCGCTGACCGACGCCCGTACCGGCTTCGAGGCGATGGAGTCCGGCGACGTCTTCGGGAAGATCGTCTTCACCGCATGAGCACGTACGTCATCACCGGTGCCGGCTCGGGGATCGGGCAGGTCCTCGCCGAGCAGCTGACGGCCCGCGGCGACTCGTTGGTGCTGCTGGTGCGCGACGAGTCCCGCCGCGGCGAGGTGGCGGCCGCGTTCCCAGCAGCGCAGGTGCTGGTGGCGGACCTGGCCGAGCCGGGGACCTTGAACGGTCTGGGCCGCGAGGTCGACGGCCCCGTCGACGGCCTGGTGCAGGTGGCCGGGACGGTCGAGCTGGGCCGCGTCGAGCGGTTGCGGCTGGCCGACTGGCAGCACCAGCTGGACGTCAACCTGACCTCCCCGGCCGTGCTGACCCGGGAGTTCCTCCCGGCCCTGCGGGCGGGACGCGGGACGCTGGTGTACGTGAACTCGACCGCCGGGCTCGGCGTCAACGCGGAGTGGGCGGCGTACTCGGCCTCGAAGTTCGGGCTGCGCGCGCTGGCGGACGCCGTCCGGGCCGAGGAGCGCGAGCATGGCGTACGGGTGACGACGGTCTACCCCAGCCGCACGGCGACGCCGATGCAGGAGAAGGTGCACGCAAAGGAGGGCAAGGAGTACGACGCCTCCGACTGGATCGCCGCCTCCTCGGTGGCGGACACCATCCGCTTCGTCCTCGACCTGCCGCGCGACGCCTCGCTGGAGGAGGTCACGGTCCGTCCGGGACCGCGCTGAGCGGAGTCGGGTCGGCCGCGCTCAGCCGCCGCGACCAACGCGGTCCAGCACCGCCTCGGCGACCTGGTCGGGCCGCTGGTCGGGCAGCCAGTGCGAGGCGCCGTGGATCGTCACGAACCGGTAGTCGCCCGACACGTACTGGCCGCACATGGCAGCCGCCTCCGGCCCGAGTGCGGTGTCGCCGTCGCTCCACACGTACGTCGTGGGGACGGTGACCGTACGGCCGAACCCGCCGGAGCCTCCGACGAGGAGACCGCGGTACCAGTTGACGGCTCCGGTGAGCGCGCCGTCCGCGACCATCTCCCGCTCGTACGTGGCGACCATCGCGTCGTCCATGCCGGAGGCGCGCAACGCCCGGCGGCCGAACGGGGCGGCCAGCCCTCGCTCGGGAAGCCACGGCACCTGGAAGCCGCCGACGTACCAGCTGCGCCGCGCCTGCGGCAGGGTACGCATGGCGCGGACCAGGGCGCGGGGGTGCGGGACGGAGAGGGCGGTCAGCGTACGGACCTTGTCGGGGTGCGCGGAGGCCAGCGCCCAGGCGACGTTGCCGCCCCAGTCGTGGCCGACCACGTGCGCGCTGCCGCCGAGCAGGTCGATCAAGGTGACGACGTCGGCGACCAGCTCGGACAGGTGGTAGGCGCGGCGTCCGGTGGGCCGGGCTCCTGGCGAGTACCCGCGCTGATCCGGCGCGACGGTGCGCAACCCGGCCTCGTTGAGGCGTACGGACACCTCGTCCCAGCAGGTCGCGCGTTGGGGGAAGCCGTGCAGCAGCACCACCGGCTCACCGTCGGACGGCCCCCGGTCGGTGACGTCGAAGTGCAGGCCGTCGCGGGCGTAGCGGGTGAGGCGCGGGGAGGTCATCGGACTACTCGACGCGCATCTCGAAGTCGACCATGCGGAACGAGGCGATCGTCCGTGACCCGTGCAACCAGGCGAGCGGGCCGAGCGGGTTGAACGTCCACCGGCCGTGGGCGAGCAGAGCCTTCGCGGATCCCTGCAGTGGGGAGGACCGGTCCTCGAAACCGGTCTCCTCGATCCCCGGCTGCCACGTGTTGGCCTTGAAGGGGGTGCGCGGCGCGATCCGGGAGATGTCGGTGAAGGAGGCGGTGGCGATCTCGACGCCCCCGGTGCTCATCGTCCAGTGGGTGCGCGCCAGCGGCCCCTTGCGCGAAGCCTCGAGCGAGAAGTCGCAGAGCTCCTTGGGGATGGCCCAGATCTCGCGGCCGCCCGCCACCGAGGCGGGGGAGTCGACCCAGATGTCGGTGATGGTGACGCCCTCCACGGGCGTCTTCACGACCCGCCCGACGAGCAGCTCGCCGTACGTCAGGGGGCTCGGCTCCTGGTAGTCGACCATGGCCACGCCGTACATGCCCGCAGGACGCAGGTCGTCGACGGCCTCGCGGACCTTGACGATGGAGAGCCACAGCTGGCCGTGCATGTGCCAGGGGGCCGGCGGGTACGCCGGTGCGTGCTCGGGGGTGTCCGCTGGGGCGTTGTCAGCCATGGCCGGGGAGCCTAGCCAGTGCGGCGCCGCAGGGGGAAGGTCCACCGGTCTGCCGCGAGACGCCTCAACCACGTACGGCCACCGCCTCGACCTCGACGAGCTGGTCGGGGTATCCCAGGGCGGCCACGCCCAGCAGCGTGCTGGGTGCGTCGTGGTCCCCGAACGCCGACCGCACCACCTGCCACACGGCCACGAGGTCGTCGCGGTCAGCGGAGGCGACGTACACGGTGGACTTGGCGACGTCGGCCAGCGTGCAGCCGCTGGCGGCGAGGGCGACGACGAGGTTGGCCATCACGACCTCGGCCTGGGCGCGCGGGTCGCCCGGCGCGACGACGGCCCCGTCGGCGTCCAGCGGGCAGGCGCCTGCCGTGAACACGAGACTGCCGGGCGGGGCGACGGCGGCGTACGCGTACGGGACGTCGCCGGACAGGGCGGGGGCGCGGACCAGTTCGACGGGCATGCGGCGATCCTGCCGCACGCCGCTGACAGTCCTCCAGAGATCGCGCCTCTAGGAGATGTCGGCGAGGGCGTCGGCCACGGCGGGGCGTACGCCGACGGGCACGTTGGAGCGGGGCCGGATGCTGCTCAGGGGGAGGAGGCCGTGCTCCTGGACGACCGCGGAGATGTTGGCGAGCATGCGGTCCAGCGCGTCGCCGCTCCAGCCCGTGGCCCGCCCGATCTCGGCCACGACCTCGTCGACGTGCGCGGGTTCCCCGGCGTGCTCGGCGGCCAGGAGCCGCAGGTAGCCGTCGACGGCGACCGCGATCTCCTCCGCGGTCCAGACTCGTCGGGGGAGAGGTGCGCCCGCGGGGGCGGTCAGCGTCCAGGTGCCGTCAGCGGCGACGCTCAGGTGCCCGTCGGCAGCCATGCCCTCCGCCGTGGCCAGGAGGTCGAGCTGCCACGTGTACAGCAGGTCGCCGGCCGTACGGAGGTCCTGCTCGTGGCGGCTCCACACCTCCCGGGAGACGGTCAGCGGGGTGGCGTTGCCGCGTACCGAGAGCGCCTCGGCGATCCAGGCGCTGAGCAGGGCAGGGACGTCCACGGCCCCAGCCTGCCAGCCGTACGCCCGGCTCAGGCGGTCGGGGCGCCGGCGTGGTGGGCGCGGTAGGGGACGTACAGCCGGGCCAGGAACGCCTCGACCTCGGCGGCCATCTCGTCGTCGAGCGTGGGGAAGGAGAAGGTTGCCTTGCCGGTGCGGCGCTTCGCGAATGCGGCCGAGGCGCCGTCGAGGGCCTCGGGCCAGGTTTCGACGGCGATGGCGTACAGGCTGACCTTCTTGGCGCTGCGCTGGACGGCGGCGAAGTAGTCATGACCCTTGACGCCGGGCCACCGCAGTGAGGGCATCGAGTAGATGGTGGCGTCCTCGAGCTCGTCACGGTACGGCGCGAGCAGGTCCCAGATGCGCACCTCCACGGCGTCGAGGTCAGTCATGGATCGACCCTAGCGTCGGCTCAGCGTCGACGGGTGCCGTCGTTGTACGGGTCCGGGACGCGGGCGGGCATCCGGTCGACGGCGGGTACGCCCACGGGCGCGGCGCGCCGGGCGAGCATGCGGCGCTGCACGTCATCCTCGTGGTCGTTGATGGTGACGTCGTTGCCGTCCATGCCGACGAGCCAGATGAGGCCCGGACGGGTGCACCGGCGCTCCTGGTGCGGGTCGTGGGAGACGAGCGCGACGGCGTAGGTCAGGGTGTCGCCGGCCTGCCGCTGCGCCCAGTCGATGACCTGCAGGATGTCGGCCCCGGTGACGTCGTACGTGTCGGTCCAGCCGCGGGTGGAATCGTCCTCGCTGCCGTGCAGGTAGACGCGGAAACGCGGGGAACCGTCCTCCCAGGTGTTGTCGCGCTCGTCGACGGGGGAGACGTGGATGGCCATGTGGCGATCGTCGCAGGAGGTACGGCTGTGGTGCGATCGGATTCGGTGCCGCGCTTCCTCAGCCGCGCGGCGTCCAGACCAGCGGCAAGGACAGGGTGCGGCGCACGCGGCGACGGCGGGGGCCATGTGCTTCTCCCACACGGCACGGACCTCCTCACGCCTGCCAGGCAGGGTCTGGTGGGTGACGATGACGGCGACTTGGCTCATGGGGCGAGACTTCCACGCGGGTCCGACATTCTCGGGAGCGGCCACCTGCCCTCGGCGCGTTGGCCGATGACCGGTCCAGACGGGCTTGATTCGAATATGTGTTCGAACAAGGATGGGTGGGTGACTTTCTCGGGGACCTCGACCGCTGCTAGCGGCGCCGTGTGTGACGGCGCCGGGCTGGGTGCTGCCGACTTGTCTGCGTTGCGGTCGCGGTTGTCGGCGTTCCTGGCCGACGGTGGCTGTGGGGCGTTGTCGGATGCGGAGCGGGTGGACGCGATCCGTGCGGCGGAGGAGCTGGCGTGC
>NZ_JBJEHY010000194.1:0-7051 GCF_051876515.1 Nocardioides sp.
TGGAGGGTGTACCCAGCGACCAGGTCTCGATGAGCGACCTCGCCTTCCACGCGCTGCGCGAGTACGTCCGCGGGGACGACCTGCGGCACGTGCACTGGCGCTCCTCGGCGCGGGCCGGGGAGCTGCTGGTGCGGCAGTACCACGACTCCCGGCGTACGGAGGCGGCGCTGCTCCTGGACCGCCAGGCCTCCTCCTACGCCGACGACGACTCCTTCGAGCTGGCCGTCGAGGTGGCGGCCTCCCTGGCCGCGGCGACCGCCCGGACCGGTCACGAGCTCAACTTCTTCGGCGGCGACGAGATGGTCGTACGGCTCCCGGTGCACTCGGTGCTGGACGCCCTGTGCCGGGTGCAGCGCGGCGGCGAGGGCGCCGGCTCGGTCGACGACGACGTCGCGAACATGCAGGTGGTCTCGCCGACGACGAGCCTGGTGCTGCTGGTCACGGGCGGCGACAGCGTGCCCGAGGACCTGTTCGGCCGGTTCGGGGCGCTGCCGCCCGAGGTGCAGGTCGTCGTGATCCGTGCCTCGAGGGGTGAGCGGGCGTGGGTCGGCCGCCACCAGGGGTGGACGGTGCGGACCGTGGGCACCCTCGAGGACCTCCCGCCGCTGATGGCGGTCCGCTGATGGCGTACTCCCTGGCCCCGTTGCCGCGCTACGCCTCCCTGGACGGGTTCGCGGTCGCCCTGCTGACCGCGATCGCCCTGGCCGGCCTGCAGCCCACCTTCTCCGGCTGGAACTGGGTGGCGGTGGCCGCGCTCGGGATGGCGGTCGGCCTCGGCTGGGCGTACGCCCTGGCGGCGCTGCGGCTCGGGCCGGCGATGGTCGTCCTCACCCTCTTCATCCCGTACGTCCTCACCGCGGGGGCGTTCGCCCTGGGCGAGTGGGGCGACTGGTTTGGCATCCCCGACTCGACCACGCTCGGCCAGGTCGTCACCGGGACCGGCTCGTCGTGGGCGCAGCTGGTCGGCACGTTGCCACCACTGGACTCCGAGGGTGCGGTGATGCTGATCCCGTACCTCCTGGCGATGGCCGCCGGCGGGCTGTCCGGGTCGCTCGCGATCACCTCGCCCCGCCCGTCGCTGCCCGTGGTGCCGCTGGTCGCGGTGCTCGGGGCCGCGCTCGTGCTGGGCACGGCCGAACCGTTCTCGGTGGCGCTGCAGGGGCTCGGCTTCGGTGCGGCGACGCTGCTGTGGATCGGCCACCGGTCGGCCCGCAGCGCGGCCAGCCTCGGCTCGCTGCGGCGGCTGCGGGGCCGGCTCCCGGTGGGCCCGCGCCGGCGCTGGGCACCGTTGACGGAGGCGGAGCGCCGCCTGACGACGGTGTCGACCCCTCGTACGCTGGCCTCGGTCCTGTGCGTGGCCGTGGCGGTGGCCGTGGTGCTGCCGATGGCCTCGAGCAGCCCGTCGCGGACCCGCTGGGTGCTGCGGGAGGCGCTGCCGGCGTACGACACGAGCGGCACGACGACCCCGCTGACGGTGTTCCGCAACTTCCGCCCGGTCCACGAGCCGACGATCGGCAACGAGGTGCTCTTCTCCGTCGACGGGGTGCCGGACGGGACCATGCTGCGGATCGCGGTGCTCGACGGCTACAACGGCACCAGCTGGTACGCGGTGCCGGACCGTGCGGACGACTACGAGGACCGGTTCCTGCGCATCTCCTCGCAGATCACCAACCCCTCCAAGGGCCGCAAGGGTCAGGCGCGGATCACCGTGGAGCACGCCTGGCTGCTGGACTGGCTTCCGGTGGTGGGGCAGCCGCAGGCGATCGAGTTCCTGCGCGACCCGGACCGGAAGCTGCGCAACGGTGTCCGGTTCAACCGCTCCACCGACGCGGCGATCACCGAGAAGGGCGTCAAGGTGGGCGACAGCTACCTGGTGACATCGCTGCTGCCCAAGGACACCCTGACGCCGCAGATGAAGCAGTACCGCTCCCCCGACTGGGAACTGCACTACGCCGCGGAGTTCCTCGACGCGCCCGTGCAGGTGATGAGCGACCGGTCCAAGCCGCCGATGGTCCGCCTGTTCCAGCTGGCCGACTGGCTCTACATCGCGGGGCGTTACAGCGACGGCGATCCGGGCTGGCAGTCACGGTTCGTCAAGGGCCACGATGCCGAGCGGCTGGGGAAGGGTTTCGTGGAGGCGCCGCAGATCGTCGGCAACGACGAGCAGTACGCAGCCGCGATGGCGCTGATGGCGAACCGTCTGGGCATCCCTGCCCGCGTGGTCGTCGGTGCGGAGATCTCCGGTCGAGGCGTCGTGCGCGGTCGCGACATCCAGGCGTGGGTGGAGGTGCGGGTGCGCGACGGGTCGTGGCGCCGACTGCCGACCCAGACCTTCATGAGCGACACGCCCCCGGACCAGATCGATCCCCCGAAGCAGAGCCTGCCCAACAAGTGGAACCAGGAGCCACCGGACAGCCCCGAGGAGATCAAGCGCAAGGAGCGCGAACGCCGCGAGGAGGAGGAGGCCGAGGAGGAGCGGGAGCGGGCCGAGCAGCGGCGCCCGTTCTACCTGCTGGGTCTCGTGCCCGTGCTGGTCGTCGGCGCGATCCCCGTCGCCAAGCTCGTACGCCGTCGCCGCCGCGGCAGCCGGTCCGACCCCGACGTGGTGGCGCTGGCCGGTTGGGCGGAGGTCGTGGACACGGCCACCGACCTGGGCCTCGACGTACCGCGCCGTCCGCGGCCCGACCAGGCGCGAGCCCTGGACGTGGACGTCGCCCTGGCCGAACGGGCCGACGTGGCGACCTTCACCGACGAGGCGCCGGAGGTGGCGGGTCACTGGACGGCCGTACGCGCGGCGACCGCGCAGCTGAGGGAGCGGGCGCCGTGGTGGCGGCGCTGGCTGGCGCCGTTCAACCCACGGTCGCTGCTGCGGCGCGGGCCGCGGTAACCGCTGGTTGAGCCTGTCGCTGGTTGAGCCTGTCGCTGGTTGAGCCCGTCGAACCCGGTCTCAGCGCGGCCCGTGCACCCGACGCCGCAGCGCTCGGAACAGCAGCACGAGCCCACCCACGACGCCGACGACCAGGACGGTCCGCCCCAGCGGTCCCATCGGCAGCTCGGCGCCCTTCTCGCCGCCCGCGACGGGCTGACGGGCATCCTCGGGGACGGACAGCTCGTCGAGGGTCGCCACCTGGCAGACGTTGGTCGCGAACTCCTCCGTGGTGCCCACGACGTACTGCTGGCCGACCTCGAACTCGGCGTCCACCGAGCTGGACACACCGACGAGGAGGCTGAGCGGCCAGGGCGCCTGCTCCTGGCCGGCGAGCACCCAGACGTCCGCGGCCAGGTCGTCGCCCTCCCACACGCGCTGCACGGAGAACCGCGTGTACGGCCCGTCGTTCTTCTCGGCGATCCCGGAGAACACGTGGTCCCCGGTGCCGTCGAACGGTCCCGCGCAGTCGGCGTGCGCGGCGGTGCCGGTGACCGTCAGCAGGCCACCGGCGAGCAGCGCGCCGGTCAGCGCGGTCGCCCCGGCCAGGGCAGTCGTACGGGAGACGGCCGTACGGCGCGCGGTGCGGCGTGGCGACATGGGTCCTCCAGGTGGTGGGTGGTGCAGCCTCCTAGCCTGCCCCATCGCGGTGGCCGCGCCGCCGGCACCGTCCCCAAATCGGGTCAATCACCCCAACGTGGGGTCACCGGGAGAGGGTCGGTCGAGGTTGGGGTCGCTGGGAGAGGATCCGTGCACCCGAAAACCTCTCCGACCGTCCCCAACTCGGTCGTACGGCCGGGGCTGTCCCCAAAGTGGGGACATCGCCCCACTTTGGGGTCGACGGGAGAGGTCCCTCAGAGCGCGAACCGCCCCGCGAACGCCCGCAGCGGCAGATCGGCGCTGGTCACCACACCGGGCGGCGCCTCGACGACGGACCGGATGGAGTTGAGGACGGGAAGCCCGGTGACCGTCATGCCGATCTTGGCGAAGTCCTCGGGGTTGGAGAGGTCGGTGCCGGGGCGGGGGAAGATCATGTGCTTGGAGTAGATCTGCGGGTCGCCGTCGACCTTGGTGATGTAGCAGCCCTTGATGTCCCAGCTGGGTTCCGTCTTCGGCGTCATCTGCCACTCCAGGTGGGTCTCGACGCGGGCCACGCCGTCCTTCATCCCGACGTACTTGATGTAGTTGCCGCCAAGCGAACCCTTCGGCAGGACGTACCAGCCGAGGTCGACGTCCTCGGTGCACGCGCCCAGCTCGTACTCGAAAACCACCTCGTCGAGCTCGAGCCCGAACGCGTCGGCCATCATCCACACGGAGTCCTCGAAGACTCGGGTGTACTTCTCGAGCATGCCCGGCAGCGCGGGGTCGTCGACGGGGCGGCCGTACCCGACCTCGATCCAGGTCTCCTTGGAGTGGTGGCAGGAGACGTCGACGGACTCGATGGTGGTGACGTTGCGGATCTCGGAGACGTCGGCGGTGTGCACGATGCCGAGGATCTGGTTGAGGCCAGGGTTCATGCCGGTGCCGTAGAAGGTGGCCCCGCCCGCCTTCGCGGCCTCGTCGAGGATGTCGTTCCAGGACCGTCCCGAGGGGTGCGGGTGGTTGGCGTTGCGATGGTGGCCGGTGATCCAGTCGGCGGTGGTGACGATGTTGATCCCGGCGGCGAGCACCGTGAGGTACAGCTCCTCGTCGGGGAAGACGCCGTGGAAGGTGACCACGTCCGGCTTGGCGGCGATGAGCTCGTCGAGGTCGCCGGTCGCGAGCACGCCGATGGGGCCGATGCCGGCGAGCTCGCCGACGTCCTTGCCGACCTTCTCGGGCGAGTACACGTGGACGCCCACCATCTCGAGGTCGGGGTGGTCGGCCATCCGGCGGATCATCTCGGTGCCGACGTTGCCGGTGGCGACCTGGTAGACGCGGACGGGGGCTGGCTTGCTCATGGTCTCTCCTGGTGGTACGGGGCTGGCGGGCGTCGCGGGGTCGGGCTGTCGGGGCCGCTCAGTCGGGCGGGGTCAGTCCGACGGGCATGCGCTCGCCCTCGGGGTAGAACTGCTGGGCCCAGGTGCGCAGGGCGGTGAAGCCGGCGTACTCCCCACGGACGAGCGCGGCGGGGTCGGCGTACTTCTGGTGCGACCAGATGACGATGTCGGCGGCGAACTGGTCGATGACGGCCTGCCCGTTGCGTACGGCCCGGCGGGCTGAGGTCTCCTCGTCGACCCCGTCCTCGCGGCCGATCCACACGGAGAACCGGACGTCGCAGGTGCGGTCGTCGACGGGCGTGACGGCGGTGGCGGTGCGGTTGTCGATCATCCCGTGGCTCTTGGTGACGGCCAGACCGATGCCGCAGTTGATCGCCTCGACCCAGCTGTCGACCTCCTCGATCGACCCGGGCTCGCCCTCGAAGGCGATGGTGAAGTCGACGCGGGAGATGGGTTCGTCGAACTCCTGCCGCGTGAACTGCGGGATGATCGGCACCTTGTGGACGTATTTGAAGTGCGCGAAGTCCACGCCGTTCTCGAGCACGTACTGCGGGTGCAGCTCGAGCGCGGGGTCGTACAGGGTGCTGCGGGAGTGGTAGTCGGCGGCGCTCCGGCCGTCGTCCCAGGCGCTGAAGACGTCGGGGACCTCGAAGTACGGCTCACGCCGCTCCAGGTCGTGCCAGACGTAGATGGCCTCGTTCTTCTCGACGGTGGGGAACGTCTGGATCCGCTTGCCCATGTTGGGGCGGTCGGAGTACGGGATGCAGGTGTTGCGACCCTGGGCGTTCCACCGCCACCCGTGGAAGGGGCACTGCACCTCGTCCTCGACGACCTCCCCGCCGTACGCGAGGTGCGCGCCGAGGTGCTGGCAGTAGGCGTCCATCACGGTGACCTGGCCGGAGTGGCCGCGCCAGGCGACGAGGTCGCGTCCGAAGTAGGTCATCGGTCGGACGGTGCCGACGGGGACCTCGTCGGACCAGGCGACCTGGAACCAGCCGGTGGGGCGCATGCTCAGGGGTGGCTTGGCCATGGGCGGGACGCCTCTCCTCGGGTCGCAGAATCATGGTTACACTGAACAGAACCGAGATTCTGCACCGTACGATCGGACCGCGCAAGAGCCCCACCCCGTTGGTCGAGCTTGTCGAGACCCCGCCTATCCCGTCGAGACCGAGGAACCCATGCCCACCACCCCGCCGGCCCCGAGCATCGAGGACGCGCGCCGGTCGCTGTACCGCTCACAGGTGCTGGCCGCCGCGGAGGCGGAGTTCTCCCGTCACGGGTTCGCGGGGACGAAGATGGCGGCGGTCGCGAAGGCGGCGGACCTGTCGCTGGCGACCGTCTACAAGCAGTTCTCCGGCAAGGAGGAGATCTGGGACGCGCTGCACGCCGACCGGATGGCCGAGCTGCTGGCGCACGTCGAGGGGTCCGGCAGCACCGGCACCCCGCTGGAGCGGGTCGTACGCGGGATCGGGGCGGTCGCGGAGTTCCTGATGGCGCACCCGACCTACCTGGACATGAACCTGTGGAGCACCGTCGGCTGGGCCTCCACCCCGCACCGCGCCGCCACCGGCGTCGAGGCCAGCGTGTGGAGCTCGGGCCAGGAGACCATCGCGGCCGGGATCCGCGCCGCCGTCGCAGCGGGCGAGATCCCGGACGTCAAGCCGTCCGTGGGCGTCGGCATGGTGGTGGCGATCCTCCAGGTGCACCTCTCCGCGTGGGTCACCGACGGCCGTACGCAGCCGCCCGCCGAGGTCGTGGCCGCGCTGGAGGAGCGGTTGCGCTGGGTGCTGGCGGGGCCTTCCTGAGCGGGCCCCCCGCCCCTCTCTGCGACCGGTCCGGGACCGCGCTGACAGCAGGTCGGCCCGCGTCCCCCGAAATGAAGAAGAACCCGGAGTGGAGCCTCCAGGTTCTTCAGTGGAGCCTGGGGGACTCGAACCCCCAACCCCCTGCTTGCAAAGCAGATCGGAGCAGGAGCACAATAGGGCTCTGAGCAGGGAAAACGTGGTCAGGAGTGGTCATAGATTCCCCCAAGATGACATAGTTTCCCCCACCAGTCCCCCACAGGGACTCCCTCTGCCAACGCAGCATGGGGTTAGAAACGGAGGTTGCGGGGATGGCCGGAAGACGCGGATTCGGTGAGGTCGAG
>NZ_JBJEHY010000195.1:0-6876 GCF_051876515.1 Nocardioides sp.
CTGACGAACACGGCCCGGCTTACCCGCACCACCGGCGGACCGGCGGGACGAGACGTCCGGATCTGCACCCCCCGTCGGCCAAGTGAACGGCACGGCGAAGAGCGCGGCAGGAGTCGCGACTTGCAAGAGTACGCGGCAGGAAGTACGTGGGTCAAAAGCACGGACGTACGTCCCGCGGCCTGACCTCGGCCTCGCCAGCGCCTTCGGCGGGGGGTCTAGGGTGGAGCGTGCGGCCACCGCCCCGGGCCGGCCACCGGCCATCCTCCCCGGGGACGGGTCCGCGAGCAGGATTTTTCGGAACCCCGCCTGTGACGTCCCAGTGGGGCGCCGATAAATTGGTGACGACAAACACACATGCGCAGCACTGCGAACAAGGAGCCGACGTGACAGACGTAGCGGCCAAGCCGACCGACTCCCTCACGGTCCGGGACAACCGGACCGGCAAGGAGTACGACATCGCGATCAGCGACAACACGATCGCCGCGAAGGACCTGGGGCAGATCCGCCTCACCGACGACGAGCCGGGTCTGGCCACCTACGACCCCGGCTTCGTGAACACCGCGTCCTGCCGTTCTGCCGTCACCTTCATCGACGGCGACAAGGGCATCCTCGAGTACCGCGGGTACCCGATCGAGCAGCTGGCGGAGAAGTCGACCTTCCTGGAGGTCGCCTACCTGCTGATCAACGGTGAGCTGCCCACCAAGGAGCAGTACGAGACCTGGGTGCACGAGATCACCTACCACACGTTCGTGCACGAGAACGTGAAGGAGTTCGTCCAGGGCTTCCGGTACGACGCGCACCCGATGGGCATGCTGATGGCCTCCGTCGGCGCGCTGTCCACCTTCTACCCGGACGCGGTGAACATCTCCGACGCCGAGAACCGGCACATGCAGATGGTCCGGATGATCGCCAAGATGCCCACCCTGGGCGCCTGGGCCTTCCGCCACGCGCAGGGCAAGCCGTTCGTCTACCCCGACAACGAGCTCAGCTACACCGAGAACTTCCTCTCGATGCTCTTCCGCATGAGCGAGCAGAGCTACGCGGCCGACCCGCGCATCGCCAAGGCCCTCGACGTGCTGCTGATCCTGCACGCCGACCACGAGCAGAACTGCTCGACCAACGCGGTCCGCTCCGTCGGTTCCTCGCAGGTCGACCCCTACTCGGCCGTCGCGGCCGGTGTCGCGGCGCTGTACGGCCCGCTGCACGGTGGCGCCAACGAGGCCGTGCTGCGCATGCTGCGCCGCATCGGGTCGAAGGAGAACATCCCGGCGTTCATCGAGGGCGTCAAGAACGGTGAGGAGAAGCTCATGGGCTTCGGTCACCGCGTCTACAAGAACTACGACCCGCGCGCCAAGCTCATCAAGAAGGCCTGCGACGACGTCTTCGAGGTCACCGGGGTCAACCCGCTCCTGGAGATCGCCCAGGAGCTGGAGAAGATCGCGCTGGAGGACGAGTACTTCGTCAAGCGGCGCCTCTACCCCAACGTGGACTTCTACTCGGGCCTGATCTACGAGGCCCTGCAGTTCCCGCCGGAGATGTTCACCGTGCTCTTCGCGATCGGTCGTACGCCGGGCTGGCTGGCCCAGTGGAACGAGCTGATCACGGACAAGGAGCAGAAGATCGCTCGCCCGAAGCAGATCTACACCGGCGACCGCCAGCTCACCTTCGTTCCCGCCGAGGAGCGCTGGGCCTGATCCGACGCGTCACCGTCGCGGACGCCCCGACCGAGATTCTCGGTCGGGGCGTCTTTGCACGTGCCACCGTCCGGGTGAGGATGTCCGGGTGACCCAGACCGTCCCGGACCCCAGCCAGATCCCCGCCGTCAGCGCCCACCCCACGAGCCACCTGGCGTCGCGCGAGGCGTACCTGCGCGAGGCCCCGGCCGAGGTCGGCACCCTCACCCTGGTCGTACGACGGCCCGAGCGGCTCGCGCGCGAGGTGCTCACGGAGGGTCTCCTCGACCCCGAGCTGGGGCTCGTCGGCGACAACTGGCTGAGCCGGGCCACCTCGCACGCAGTGGAGCAGGGGCGCCACCTGGAGGCCCAGATCAACGTGATGAGCTCGCGCATGGTCGGGCTGCTCGCCGACGACGACGCCGGGCGCGCGGAGGCCGGCGACCAGCTCTACGTCGACCTCGACATCTCCCGGGCCAACCTGCCCACCGGCACCCGACTGGCCCTGGGCGACGACGGCGCGGTGATCGAGGTGACCGCCAAGCCGCACAACGGCTGCGCCAAGTTCGTGCAGCGGTTCGGCCGCGAGGCGATGGAGTTCGTCAACTCCGAGCTGGGCAAGGAACTGCGCCTGCGCGGCCTCAACGCGCGCGTCGTGGCCGGAGGGACGGTACGCCCCGGCGACGTGGTGCGGCGCCTGCCTGCCTGACCGCCGCGGCGGTTCCAGCGGGGCCGAACTCTTCCGTCACCCAAAGCAGGCTCTCAGAAACCACACAGGGACCCGACGCATCGTGGGGGCATGAACACTCCCGAGGACCCCACGGGCCGCCCCGACTCCCCCAGCGGCCGCCCTGACGACGCGATGGACCAGACTGCTCCGATCCGCCCGAGCGGCGCTCCCGAGCCGACGGCCGTGTTCCCCTCCCAGCCAGCCGACGGGGCCGCCGGCGCGGGCGCCCCCGGCCCACAGCCCGCGGGCCCCGTCGGCTTCCCCGCCTCCACGCCGCACGACACTCACCCCGGTGCCCAGCCACACCAGCCAGCCCAGCCCCACCAGGCAGCCCAGGCGTACCCCGGCGGCACGCCCTTCGAGGTGCGCCGCCCCAAGGAGCGTCGCGGCACCACGCTCGTCGCGGCCGTCCTCACCTCGCTCATCGTCGGTGGCGCCGCCGGTGTGGGCGGCGCGGCCCTGTGGGACGAGGCGTCCGGCGGCGCCGAGGCCAAGGGGACCAGTATCGCGGCCAACGTGGTCGACCAGGGCGACACCAAGGCCGTCGAGGGCTCCGTGGAGGCGGTGGCCTCGGCGGTCCTGCCGAGCGTCGTACGCATCGACGTGAGCTCGCAGTCGGGCTCCGGGTCCGGTTCAGGCATCGTCCTGACCGAGGACGGCCAGATCCTCACCAACAACCACGTCGTCGAGGGGGCCGGGGAGGGCGGAGAGCTGCGCGTCTCCTTCGCCGACGGCACCTCCGCGCAGGCCGAGGTCCTGGGCACCGACCCGCTGACCGACACCGCGGTGATCCAGGCCAAGGACGTCACGGGGCTCACGCCGGCCACCATCGGCAAGTCGGCCAACCTCGACGTCGGCCAGTCCGTGGTCGCGATCGGTTCCCCGTTCGGTCTGGACTCCACGGTCACCAGCGGGATCGTCAGCGCGCTGAACCGACCGGTGAACGTCGGGCAGGCCTCCAGCGGCAACGCCACCACCTACCCGGCGATCCAGACCGACGCGGCGATCAACCCCGGCAACTCCGGCGGCCCGCTGGTCGACATGACCGGCGCCGTCGTCGGCATCAACTCCTCGATCCGTACGGCGTCCAGCTCGTCGGCGTACGGGCAGCAGTCGGAGTCCGGCTCGATCGGCCTGGGCTTCGCGATCCCGATCGACGAGGTGCTGCCCGTGATCGAGCAGATGGCTGCGGGCGAGACGCCCACCCACGCACGCCTGGGCATCTCGGTGACCGACAGCACCGAGGGGGCCACCGGCGCCCTGGTCCGCGAGGTCGGCGAGGACACCACGGCCGGCAAGGCCGGCCTGCGCGCGGACGACGTGATCACCCGCGTCGGCGAGCACCAGATCAGCGGTGCCGACTCGCTGGTCGCCACCGTGCGCGGGTTCCGTCCCGGCGACACGGTCACGGTGACCTGGGTGCGCAACGGCCGCGAGATGAGCGCCGACCTGGTCCTCGACTCCGACGAGGGCCAGGCGTCCACGAGCACCACCCCCACCCAGCCCGGGCAGGACGAGGAGATGCCCCGCTCCCCGTTCGGCAACTGAGCGTCAACGCGGAAGGGCGCGGGCCGGCTGGTGCCGACCCGCGCCCTTCGCGGTGCTCACCGGCGGGTGCCGGTGAGGCTCAGTCTCACTTGGCGATCCAGGCCTCGTCGAAGAACTGGATGCCCTGCGTGGTCGGGATGACGCCGTTGGTGTTGTCGTCGAGGACGACGAAGACGGCGTTCGGGCCGACGATGATCGAGGGGACCTCCTCCTGGAAGATGGTCTCGATCTTCTTCATGACCTCGGCACCGGCCTCGGGGTCGTCGCCGACGGCCTGCAGCTCACCGAGGAGCTTGTCGACCTCCTCGTTCGCGTAGCCACCACCGTTGGTCGGCGACTGCGAGTAGAGCCACTCGTACAGCGCACCGAACGGGTCCTCGTCGGGCACGTTGGAGGCGCCCTGGGTCAGGTCGAAGTCGTGGTCGACGTACGCGCGCTGCACCAGGTCGGTGATGCTCTCGGCGACGTCCAGGGTGACGTCGAAGCCGACGGCCTCGAGCTGGGCCTCGACCTGCACACCGGCGGCCTGCGCGGCCGGGTCGGAGGCGACAAGGTAGCCGATCTTGCCGTCGTACCCGTCGGCCTTGGCCTCGTCGAGGAGCGCCTTGGCGGCCTCGACGTCCACGTCCGGGGTCTCGACACCGGTCGACCACGGCGAGGAGTCGGCGAACAGGGACTTGGACGCGATGCCCGCACCCTCCTTCGCGCGGTCGACGTAGCTCTGGTTGTCGAAGGCCATGGCCAGCGCCTGGCGGACGCGGATGTCCTCGCCGGGACGTCCCTCGCGGCCGTTGATGTTGATCATGACGCCGGAGCCGTAGACGTAGACGTAGCCCTCGTGGCCGTCCTCACGCGCCTTCTCCACCACGTTGTCGGTGCGGATCCAGGCGCCGTTGACGTCGCCGTTCTCCAGCGACTCCACCTTGGCGGAGTCGGCACCCAGGGTGACGAAGCGGAGCTTCTCCAGGTTCGGGGCACCGCCGTAGTAGTCGGGGCGGGCCTTCAGCAGGGTCTCGCTCTGCGGGGTGTACTTCTCCAGCTCGAACGCACCGGCACCGATCGGCTTGAAGTTGGCGGGGTCCTTGTACGCGGCCGGGGCCATGATCATGCCGGGGCCACCGGAGAGCATCGCCGGGAAGGTCGCCCACGGGCGGGCCACGGTGAACTCGACGGTCAGGTCGTCGATCGGCTTCATCTTCGCGCCGTTGGTGAGCATGGTGATGCTGCCGTAGCCGTAGTTGGCCATGTAGTAGCCCAGCGAGCCCACGACGGCCTTGGCGTCGACCGGGGTGCCGTCGGAGAACGTGACGCCCTCACGCAGCTTCAGGGTCCACACCGTCTGGTCGTCGTTGCTCTCCAGCGACTCGGCCAGCTGGGGAACCCAGGCGTCGGCGTCGCGGTCGTAGCGCATCAGGGTGTCGTACAGCGCCGCCAGGACGTTGCCGCCCGTCGCGCCGGTCGCGTACGTCTTGGTGGTGTCGAAGCTGCGGGCCTCGCCGTACTCGGCGAAGCTCAGGGTGCCACCGGCGACGGGGTCGGCGTCGCTCTGCTCGCCCACCCAGCCCTGGGTGAAGATGTCGGACTTGGTGAGCTCCTTGGACGACGGCTCGTCGTTGTTGCCACCGTCGCCGCCACAGGCGGTGAGGACCAGGGCACCGGCCAGGGCCATCGAGGTGAGCGCGAGCGCCGGACGGCGGTTACGAATCTGAGTGAGGAATTGCACGGGGTTCTCCATTCGGGATCACGGCGACAGTGACTCCCGTCACGATCGGCACGAGGAAAGAGTGAGGCTTGTGGTCCCGACCACACCGATCGTGTCCCGGTAGGCGGAATGTCCCCTTCCGGTGCCTGCCTCAGCGGGTGCGGCGCACGCGCCCCTCGTCCCAGACGGGCCCGTCGGACTCGTAGACCTCACCGTCGGCGCCGTAGACCAGGAACCGGTCGAACCCCCGGGCGAACCACCGGTCGTGGGTGACGGCGAGGACCGTTCCCTCGAACGCGTCGAGCCCCGCCTCCAGCGCCTCGGCCGAGTCGACGTCGAGGTTGTCGGTGGGCTCGTCGAGCAGCTGCAGGGTGGCACCCGACAGCTCCAGGAGGAGGATCTGGAAGCGTGCCTGCTGGCCCCCGCTGAGGGACTCGAAGACCTGCTCGGCGGCGTGGGCGAGCTCGTAGCGGTCGAGCACCCGGCTCGCCTGCTCGCGCCCCATCCCGCTGCGGTGGTCGTCACCGCGGTGGAGGATCTCCACCAGCGTGCGGCCGACCAGCTCGGGGTGCTCGTGGGTCTGGACGAACCAGCCGGGTCGCACCCGGGCCCCCAACCGCACGTGGCCGCTGTGCGGGACGGGCGCGATCGCCACCTCCCCCACCGGCTGGTGCTCCACGTCGGGACGGCTGCCGCCGGCCGCGAGCAGGCGCAGGAAGTGGGACTTGCCCGAGCCGTTGGAGCCGAGCACCGCCACCCGCTCGCCGAACCAGACCTCGAGGTCGAAAGGCTTCATCAGGCCGGTCAGCTCGAGGTCCTCGGCGACGACGGCGCGCTTGCCCGTACGGCCGCCGGCCAGCCGCATCGACACCTGCTGCTCACGGGGCTGCTCGGTCGGCGGGCCGGCCTCCTCGAACTTGCGCAGCCGGGTCTGCGCGGCCTGGTAGCGGCTGGCCAGACCGTCGTTGTAGGCGGCCTTCTGCTTGTACATCATCACCAGCGCCTTGAGCTTGGCGTGCTCCTCGTCCCAGCGCCTGCGCAGCTCCTCGAAGCGTGCGAAGCGGTCCTGGCGGGCCTGGTGGTACGACGCGAAGCCGCCCGGGTGGGTCCACACGCGGTTGCCGGCCGAGCCGAGCTCGACGGTGACGATCCGGGTGGCGGTGTTGGCGAGCAGCTCACGGTCGTGGCTGATGAACAGGATGGTCTTGGGCGAGGCGGCGATC
>NZ_JBJEHY010000196.1:0-6859 GCF_051876515.1 Nocardioides sp.
ACTGGCCAGCTCGCCGTCGCCGAGTTCCGGAACCATCGGATCAAGGCCCTTGTCCGGGCAGAGAACGGGCACGAGGCCTACCTCTCGATCATTGCCGAGGGAGTGCCGGACCCGCAGATGTTCGCGCTGCTCCTCGACTGCGTCCCGGGTGTCACGCCCGGGGACTGGCAGCCCGAACCGTCGCCCCTGGCGGAGATGAGCCCTGGCTCGGGCGAGATCATCTGGTCGACGCTCTTCCCGTCCGAGGTCGCCAACGCGATCCTCGATCAGGACGCCGATGACTGAGCCAGCGGTCCGCAAATAGTCCGCAAGAAGTCCGGCCGGGACCGATCCTCGCCGACGATGTCCAACGGTCCTCCGAACGCGTTTCCCCAGGTCAGACCGTGCTTTCCGGCACCGATCGACGATCACCAACAACAGCCGAAACCCCGCCTGATCGTTCCGCTTCAACGTCTGAACCGCCGCAAGCAGCTCAGCCGTCCGACAGCCGCGCGGACAGTTCCTGCATGAAGCTTTGAGCTTCGCCCTGCGCAGGGTCGTCCGCGGGTGCGCGCTTGATGGCGCCCGCGAGCACCTTGGCGGCCTGGGCGACGTCCCCCTTGCTATCCGCGAGCACGGCCGCGTTCTGGACCGCCTCGCCCAGCCGGGTGAGGTCGGTGGGGGAGGTGTCGGCGCTGCCGTCGCGGAAGAAGCGCAGCCAGTTGCCGGCCGGGTCGATGAGGCTGAAACCGCTCACCCCGTCGGCGTTCTTCCGGGCGCGCGGGCGGGTGATCCGGGGGAAGCCCGTGATCGGCAGCTTCCCGTACGCCTCGCGCAGCCCCGCGGCCAGCTCCTCCCAGATCGGACCGGTGTCGTCGACGATGACGAGGCACGAGCTGTGCGAGGACTCTGGCGTGTGCCCGTCCAGCCCGTAGTACTGCAGGTCGATACCGTGACCGTTGAGGGCGAGCGACTGGTACGGCCGGTGCTGGCGGTAGGTGGTGCGAAAGCCCAGGGCGGCGAAGAAGGGCTCGATCTCGTCGATGTCGGCGCAGGGCAGCAAGGGGATCGTCCGCGGGTTGGGCATCCCAGCAATCTAGAGCGAAGCCCGTCGACCTGCATCGGCTTGCCCGGGCCCGCTGTCGGCCGGATGACCACGCGGGGGAGAATCCTCCCGTGCCCAAGCCCATCACCCTCCTCGTCGAGGGCGAGTCCGACCGCGCCGCGGTCGTCGCGCTCGCCCCGCGCTTCGGTGTCGACCTCGACGCCGAGCAGATCACCGTCACCGTCATCGGGGGCGCCGGCAACTTCGGCCGCGCCATCGCCGAGGCCGCGGTGCAGGGCCACCGCGTCGGCGGGCTGTACGACGAGAAGGAGGAGCGCTTCGTCGCCGGCGCCCTCAACCGTCAGGAGGGCGAGGACCTCACCCGGCAGGGCTTCTTCGCCTGCCGACCGGATCTGGAGCTCGAGCTCGTACGCGCCATCGGTGCAGCCGAGATGACGCCCCTGCTGGAGGCCAGCGGCGAGCTGAAGACGTTCCGCAACTTCCAGGACCAGCCGTCGTACCGCGACTCCGAGCCCATCGACCAGCTGCGCCGCTACATCGCCGCCAACGGCGCCCGGAAGGCGAAGTTCGCCACCCTGATGGGGGAGGCCGTCGCGTTCGAGTCGGTCCCGGAGCCGCTCGAGGGCCTGCTCAACTGGATCTGGAGCGCCTGACGCCCGAGCCTCGACTCACGCGGGGTCGGTGACGTCGGCGACCTGCGCCCCGAGGTGGGCGATGAGGTCGTCGGCGGCGAGCGTCGCCCCGACCCCGTGGGCGCCTGCGCCGATCGAGATCGTGCGTCCCACGATCCGTTCGTCCGCGACCACCGGCAGTGGCGTCGCCGAGCCGAACGGGGTGATGGTGCCGCGTTCGTACCCCGTCGCCTCGCGCGCCACCGACGCGTCCGGGATCGACAGCCGGTTCACACCGAGCAGTGACCGCAGCTTCGGCCACGCGATCTCCCGGTCGCCCGGCACCAGGACGAACAGGTGGTCGCCCTCGCCGCGGCGTACGACCATGGTCTTGACCAGGGCGCTCGGCTCGACCCCGCGCGCGGCTGCTGCCTCGGCCAGCGAGCCGACCCGGCCGTGGCGGGTCACGGTGTACGGGAGGCCGGAGGTGGCCAGCGCCTGGAGCGCGGGAGTGTCGACGTCGGGCATGGTCCGAGGCTAGGGCAGGTGCCGTGGAGCGGCGACGGTGCGAGACTGGACGGGGCGGTCATCCGCAGCCGCACGGGAGGTCAGCATGGGACGCCTGATGTACAGCACGACGATGTCGCTGGACGGGCACGTCGCCGACACCGCCGGCAGCCTCGACTGGTCGACGCCCAGCGAGGAGGTCTTCGCGGTCCACCTCGCCCGGTGCGCGGAGGTCTCCACGGAGGTCCTGGGGCGGCGCACGTACGAGATGATGACGTACTGGGAGGTCGACCACCGCGACGAGTGGACGCCCGACGAGGCCCAGTTCGCGCGGGAGTGGCAGCGGATCGAGAAGGTCGTCGCGTCCTCCACGATGGCGGACGCCGACCTGACGCCCGGCGGGCGCGCCCGCCTCGTCGACGAGCTGACCCTCGACGGGCTGCGCCGGATCGTCGACTCCGCGGAGGGCGGCGTCGAGATCTTCGGGCCGACCACGGCGTCCGCGGCGCTCCGCGCAGGGATGGTCGACGAGATGCACCTCTTCGTGGCGCCCGTCGTGCTCGGCGGCGGCCTGCGGGCGTTTCCCGACGGCGCACGCCTCGACCTGCGGCTGGCGGCGCGGCAGGAGTTCGGCAACGGGACCGTGCACCTGACGTACGTCAGAGGCTAGGGGGTCGCACGCCCGCGTCTGCGTCATGCGTCGTGGGTGGTGGGTGGCGCTGCGTCATGCAGATCCGTACGTATAGGTGCGGTTTCGGATGACGGACGGGGTTCCGGCGGCGGGGATGTATGACGCACGCGCCAGGACCACCGGAACGTATGACGCACGGCCAGGACCACCGGAACGTATGACGCACGCGCCAGAGCCGCGCCGCCCCGGGAAGCAGGCCTCAGTCCGTCGCCGGCCGTTGCCGATTCCGCTTGGTCTCGGAGCGCCGGCTCTTGGCCTCCATCCGGCGCCGCTTCGAACCCGCCGTCGGCCGGGTCGGACGTCGTACGGTCGGAGACACGAGCGCCTCGCGCAGGAGCGCGGCCAGACGCTCCCGCGCGGCCGTACGGTTGCGCCGCTGCGAGCGGTGCTCCTCGGCGGCGACGGTCAGCACCGTGCCGGCCAGCCGGGGAGCCAGACGCTCCAGCGCGCGGGCGCGCTGGGCGTCGTTGAGTGCGGTCGTCGTACCGATGTCGAGGCTGAGCTGGACGCGGGAGTCGGCCGTGTTCACGCCCTGACCCCCGGGACCTGAGGCGTGGGAGAACCGTTCGACCAGCTCGTCGCCGGGCACGGTGAGCCCGCGGGGCGCGCCGGGGCCCGGGGTCACGTGCAGGTCGTCCACGCGCCCCAGCATCGCTCACCGACGCCGTACTCGCGCGGGCCGGGGCGGATGTTCCCGCACAGGTGAACGTGGAAACGCAGCAAGAGAAGAGATCTAGGCCCGCGCGAACTGCAAGAACGTACAAATAAGTCAATGGTGATTCGCGTCACACTCTGCTATGAATGAAGGCAGGTCAGCGGCGCCCTTCCTCGACTCTGGTGGGTCTTCCGGAAGGACGGCATCGATGGACGACATGAGCAGGCGACATCTTCTGCGTGCGGGCAGCGCAGCGGCGGCGATGGGCGCGTTCGGGTTGATGGCCCCGGCCTCCGCCCGGGCGCCGTGGACCTGGGCGCCGACCGGGTCGGTGGCCGGGGCTGGGCTGGGCGTCGACCCACGCCTGGTGTGGGACGAGGAGGCGGACCCGGTGATCGCGCGGCTCCTCGACAGCGGGCAGGTGCCCCGCGTCAACGAGCTGCTGCGCGGCTGGGTCAAGAACTCCGACCCGCTGCCCGCGGGCCTCCCGACCGAGCTGCGCGACTTCATCGAGTACGCCCGGCAGCTGCCGCCGTGGGTCGACCGCGCCAAGCTCGACGTGGCGGCCAGGTTCAACGCGAAGCGGGGCCTCTACCTGGGCGTCCTGTACGGCTTCGCCAGCGGCATGCTCAGCACCGTCATCCCCAAGGAGGCGCTGGCCGTCTAATACTCCAAGGGCGGGGCGGACATGAAGGACCGCATCTCCAAGACCGCCAAGCTCGGCTACGACATCGGGTCCCTCAACGCGTACAAGCCGGGCGGGGAGATGATCGTGACCGCGGTCAAGACGCGGATGGCGCACGCGGCCGTACGCCACATCCTCCCGCAGTCACCGCACTGGGCGAACCGGGCGCCGGAGGACGTACCGATCAGCCAGGCCAACATCATGGTCACCTGGCACAGCCTGCCGACGACCGTGATGCGCACCCTCAAGGCGTGGAAGGTCCCGATCCCAACGGCGGAGAAGGACGCGTTCCTGCACTAATGGCAGGTGAGCGCGTACATGCTGGGGGTGAAGGACGAGTACATCCCGGCGAGCTGGGAGACGGCCGAGTCGCAGGCCAAGCAGGTGCTGGACCCGATCCTCGCGCCGACCGAGGAGGGCATCAAGCTGGCCAACATCCTGCTCGACCTCGGCAAGGACATCGACGGCACGATCCTGACCCGCGGGGTGCTCGAGGCGTTGACCCGGTTCACGCTGGGTGAGCAGATCGCCGAGTGGCTGGACCTGAGCCGTCAACCGCTGTGGGACAACCTGTTGAAGGTGGCGTGGACATCCCCACCGGCAACAACCCGAACTACCCCTGAGTCTCGGGGGCGGAGGGGCGGTCCTCCTCGGGGAGCCGCGGTTCCACCCGCTGCGACGGGTGGAACCCGGCCTTGTCGGCGTAGAACGCGCGGATGCGGTCCATGTCGGCCGCGACGTCGCCCGTCATGCTCAGCGTCGGGCCGAGGCCGGTGGTCATGGTCGTACGGTCCACGTACCCGAGCGTGACAGGCATGCCGGTCTCCCGCGCGATGCGGTAGAAGCCGGACTTCCAGTGCGTGTGCGCCCCGCGGGTGCCGTCGGGGGCGATGACCAGCCCGAAGACGCCGCCGTCCTTGAGGCGGCCCACCATCTCGCCGACGACCTGGCCGGCGTTGGCACGGTCCACGGGGATCCCGCCCAGGGCTCGCATGACCGGTCCCGCCGGCCCGCGGAACAAGCTCTCCTTGCCCAGCCAGTGCGCGTCGATGCCCATCCGCCACGCGATCGCCAGCATCAGGATGAAGTCCCAGTTCGACGTGTGCGGGGCACCGAC
Organism: Nocardioides sp.; assembly: GCF_051876515.1. Lineage (GTDB taxonomy): Bacteria > Actinomycetota > Actinomycetes > Propionibacteriales > Nocardioidaceae > Nocardioides. The sequence goes on from NZ_JBJEHY010000196.1 coordinate 5,312, forward strand.
CAGGACGGTCGGGGTCGTCGGCGCGGGCTCCGTCCGGAGGCGCCAACGGCTGACGGTCCAGAACAGGCGGGCGAGGAGGAGACGGAGCATGGGGTCACCGTAGGTCACGCCCGGGGTGCGTGAGAGCATCTGTCCGTCCCCTCGGACGACTCCTTTGACAGGCGGACGCCTGACCGCGGCCTCTGGTCGCGCAGACGCTGGGCCGTACCCGGCTCAGGGAGAAGGAGTGCTCATGCGTGTGACCATCGACCGTGAGGGCAATGTCGCGTTCGTCTGGTTCGAGTTGGCACCGGGCCGCCGGTGGGTGGCCAGCCTGGCCGTCGAGGAGGACCCGAGTGACATGTACGTCGACGTCGAGGACGCCGATCAGGTCATCGGGTTCCAGTTCCTCGACGCCACTCTGCTGCCCGAGGAGTGGGTGGCTGTGGCTGAGGACGTGACCGGGCAGCGGGTGACGTTTGCCGGGCTGGGGATCAACCTCGCGGAGCTGGGCCTGGACCAGGATCGGGCTCAGGGCCGGGACGACTGACCTCGAGAGTGGGGGCGTGGCGCAGCGCGGCGAGGCCGTCGTTGCGCCACGCCTCCACCCACCAGATGGCCGCGATCACGGGCAAGGAGCCGAAGGCGGCCAGCCAGCGGGTCCAGCGGGGGAGAAGGTCGTTGATGGCCTCGGCCCGGGGTCGGTCGCCGACGGTCGCCGGGAGCCACTCCTCGAGGAGGCGTCGCACCATCGTCGTGAACTCGAGTGGTCCGGCGACCGTGGCCACCGCCCAGGCTGCCCCGACGATCACGAGTGCCCACGGCCAGGCCAGGGCCGGTGACTGGTCGTCGATGATGTCGGCCGCGGTACGGCAGGCCTCGGCGAGGAAGAGGATCGCGAGCCCCACGAACAGGACGGCCACCTGCGAGGTGAGGAGATCCTCCACCACGGAGTGCGCGGCGTCGGCGCCCTTGCGTGCCGGCAGCCCGACGGCCAGTGCGACCAGCCCGGCGACGAGGGCGAGCAGCATGAGTGTGGAGGTCGAGTTGTTGATCCGGTCGAACGAGTCGATGGTGGTGCGGACCACGAGCTTCGAGGCGCCCTTGGCGGGTTTGCGGTAGAGGGCCACCGTCACGAACGCGGAGATGACGGTCGCCGTGACCCAGGTGACAACGGCCGAGCAGATCACCGCCAGCGCGACGGAGGCGATGAGAGGGATCAGGAGCTCGTCCGCCCCATCGCCCATCCGGATCACGACGATCGGCAGGACGCCCACGAGAGCGATCAGGCTCGCCCATCCGAGCAGGGGCAGGGTGAAAGCGGTGACGTCGCCGGCGTCCAGGTCGGGATCCCGCCGACGTACAGCCTCCAGCTCCGCGCCCAGGACGGCGCGGGTCCGCTCGAACCGCTTCACGCCTCGAAGGTTAGTGGGGCGCGGCCCTTCCGGCGGACGAACCCGGGGTGCTGGTCTCGACCGGCTGCCTGGAGGCGGGGGTGCCGCTGGTTGAGCCCGTCGACACCACTGGCGTGGTTCCGTCCGGTCGCGTCGGAAGCGGTGGCCGTGGGGG
>NZ_JBJEHY010000197.1:0-6837 GCF_051876515.1 Nocardioides sp.
TGAAGCAGACCATCGACAAGGTCCGCGAGCGCCTCAACCCCCGTCTGGAGATCGACGGAGTCCTGGGGACCATGTTCGACGGCCGCACCCTGCACAGCCGCGAGGTCATGGAGCGCCTGGTCCAGGCGTGGGGCGACAAGGTCTTCCACACCGTGATCCGGCGCACCGTGAAGTTCTCCGACGCCACCGTCGCGGGTGAGCCCATCACCTCGTACGCATCCTCGTCGACCGGTGCCGACGCGTACCGCATGCTCGCCAAGGAGGTGCTGAGCCGTTGGCCCGACGAGTGAGCATGCCGGCGGCTGACGACCTCTTCCGTCCCACCTCGGTGGACGAGGCCGCAGCACCGCAGACGAAGCCGCGCCGCGTGCGTGCCGTCGAGACCGCGCCCGAGGCGGCCCCGGAGGCACCGGCGACCAACCGGCGGTCGAGCGGTCGTGTCCGTCACGACGAGAAGATGACCGTGTACGTCACCGCCGAGGAGCTGCTCGACATCGAGCACGCCCGCCTCACGCTTCGGCGTACGCACGGCGTCGCGGTCGACCGCGGTCGCCTCGTGCGCGAGGCCGTGGCTCTGGTGCTGGCCGACCTCGCGGAGCACGGGGACGACAGCGCCCTGGTGCGTCGACTGACCGAGGAATGAGCGTCGCCCGATGAGCCTGACCGGTGAGGTCGGTGCCGAGGCGGCGTCCGACGCGTCGCCGTTCGCTGTCCACCTGGACAACTTCGAGGGCCCCTTCGACCTCCTGCTGGGCCTGATCGCCAAGCACAAGCTCGACATCACCGAGGTGGCGCTGTCGCAGGTCACCGACGAGTTCATCGCCCACGTCAAGGCGTTGGGCGACCAGTGGGACCTCGAGCAGACGACCTCGTTCCTGGTCGTGGCGGCGACGCTGCTGGACCTGAAGGCCGCCCGGCTGCTGCCGCAGGGGGACGTCGAGGACGAGGAGGACCTTGCGCTGCTCGAGGCTCGTGACCTGCTGTTCGCGCGCCTGATCCAGTACCGCGCCTTCAAGCAGGTGGCTGCCGTGATCAGCGAGCGCCTGGCGTCCGAGGCGCTGCGGCACCCGCGCGCGGTGGGTCTGGAGGAGCGTTTCGCGACGCTGCTGCCGGAGGTGCTGATCGGCGTGGGGCTGGAGGAGTTCGCCCGGATGGCGGCCAAGGCGTTCGAGCCGAAGCCGGTCCTCGAGGTCTCGTTGCAGCACATCCACGCACCTGCCGTGAGCGTGAAGGAGCAGGCGGCGCTCATCGTCGACCGGCTCCGGCGCAGCACGACCATGACGTTCCGTGCGCTGTGCGGCGACTCGCCCGACCGGCTCACCACCGTGGCGCGCTTCCTGTCCCTGCTGGAGCTGTTCCGCGAGGGAGCGGTGGCGTTCGACCAGGTCACGCCGCTGGGCGAGCTCACGGTCCGGTGGACCGGTGAGGACCTGGACGACTTCGAGATCGACGAGTTCGAGGGGGCGCCCGTGGACCGTACGGACGGTGCCTCCGGCGCTGCCCCGACTGAGGAGGACGACCGATGAGCCCCGAACCCGTCGACGAGACGCAGGACCTGGGCGTGGACGAGGCCGTGCTGGAGGTACCGCTCGTGCCCCTGCGACCCGCTCTCGAGGCCATCCTGATGGTCAGCGACGAGGCGCTGGACGCCGTACGGCTGGCCACGGCGGTCGGCCACCCCGTGGACGACGTCGAGGCGGCACTCGGCTCCCTGGCCGCCGAGTACGCCGAGCAGGGCCGCGGGTTCGAGCTGCGCTCGATCGCCGGCGGCTGGCGATTCTACTCCCACCCAGACATGGCCGCCGTCGTCGAGGGGTTCGTGCTGGAGGGGCAGCAGGCGCGGCTGACCCAGGCTGCCCTGGAGACGCTGGCCGTGGTGGCGTACAAGCAGCCGGTGTCGCGGGCCCGGGTCTCCGCGGTGCGTGGCGTCAACGTCGACGGGGTCATGCGGACCCTGCTCGGTCGCGGTCTGGTCGAGGAGGCCGGGCAGGACGAGGTCAGCGGCGCGCACCTGTACCGCACCACGTCGTACTTCATGGAGCGCATCGGCGTCCAGAGCCTTGACGAGCTGCCCGAGCTGGCGCCGTACCTGCCCGACCTGGACGACCTGGAGGACGAGCTGGCCGCGGTCGCGGGCCTCGACTCCCAGCCGACCCCCGAGGAGGCCGGGACGCGCTCGGCGGGGGATGATGGAGCCGGAGAATCCGCTCCGCCCCACCCCGACGTCCCCGGAACGGACCCTGCATGAAGCCGCACGACCAGGACGACTCCCGCCCCGCCTCGCAGCGCCCCGCGACCGACGACGACGGGATGATCCGGCTGCAGAAGCTGCTCGCCCAGTCGGGCGTGGCGAGCCGGCGCAAGTGCGAGGAGCTCATGCTCGACGGCGAGGTCGAGGTCGACGGCGAGGTCGTCACCCGACTGGGCACGAAGGTGGACCCGGCCACGGCGGTGATCCGGGTCAGCGGCCGACGGCTGCCGCCGATCAGCCCGCACGTGTACCTCGTGCTCAACAAGCCGCGCGGCGTCGTCTCGACGATGTCGGACCCCGAGGGCCGGCGGTGCCTGGGTGACCTGGTGGCGGACCGGCCCGAGCGGCTGTTCCACGTGGGGCGGCTCGACACCGACACCTCCGGACTCATCATCCTGACCAACGACGGCGACTTCGCCCAGCGTCTGGCGCACCCCTCGCACGAGGTGGACAAGACGTACGTCGCCGAGGTGGACGGCGAGGTCACGAAGGCGACCCTCAAGGCCCTGCGCTCGGGTGTGGAGCTCGAGGACGGTCCGGTGCAGGTCAGCAAGGTCCGCGTGGTCGAGGGCAGCCACGGCCGTGTGTCCCGCGACCGCACGATCGTGGAGCTGACCATCCACGAGGGTCGCAACCGCATCGTCCGGCGCCTGCTCGACCACGTCGGGCACCCCGTGGAGCGCCTGACCCGCACCTCCATCGGACCGTTGACCCTGCGTGGTCTCGGGGTGGGGGAGATGCGTGAGCTGACGCTCAACGAGCTCGGGACGCTCATGGACTCCGCCTCCCTGTGAGGCGCCGGCGCGTTCCACCCGCCGGGGTTCCGGTCACGGTGGGTCTCCCGCGCCGATAGGCTCGACCCATGGCAGTGCGTGCGATTCGTGGGGCGACCCAGCTCGATGTGGACTCCCGTGACCAGATGCTGGAGCGGGTCGCCGAGCTCGTGACCACGGTGATGGAGGACAACGGCCTCAGCACCGACGACTTCATCTCCATCCTGTTCACCGCCACCGACGACCTGCACTCGGAGTTCCCCGCGTACGCGGCCCGGCAGCTCGGCTTCACCGACGTGCCCATGACGTGTGCCCGGGAGCTGGAGATCGGCGGCTCGATGCCCCGGGTGGTGCGCCTGATGGCGCACGTCGAGACCGACCTGGCCCGCGCCGACGTCACCCACGTCTACCTGCACGGCGCCGCGAACCTGCGCCGCGACCTCGTACGCACCCACACCGTCGCCGATGAGTGACACGCTCGGGCCCGTCGAGGTCGTCGGTGTCGGGCTGCTCGGCACGTCGCTGGGGCTGGCGCTGCGGGCTGCCGGCGTGGAGGTCCTGCTCTCCGACGTCAGCCACGAGCACGTGCGTACGGCGACCGGTCTGGGTGCCGGGCGCCCGCGCTCCGCGGGCGACGTTCCGTCGATCGTGGTCGTCGCCGTCCCTCCGGACCATCTCGGGGCCGTCATCGTCGCGGCTCTGGACGCGACCGCGGGCACCGGGGCCGTGGTGACCGACGTGGGTTCGGTCAAGGGCGTCCCGCTGGCCGCCGTGGCCGACCACCCGGAACGGGGACGGTACGTCGGCGGACACCCGATGGCGGGCAGCGAGCGTTCGGGACCGTTGGCCGGGCACGCCGCCCTGTTCGACGGGCGCCCGTGGGCGCTCACACCGCACCTCGAGTCGGCTGTCGAGGCAGTCGAGACGGTGGAGACGATGGTCCGGCTCACCGGCGCCGTGCCCGTGTGGTTGACGCCGGCCGAGCACGACCGTGCTGTCGCCCGGACCTCGCACGTCCCGCACCTGATGGCCGCTCTCACGGCGTCCCGCCTCGCCAGCGCCCCGGAGAACCACCTCGCGCTCTCGGGGCAGGGCGTGCGTGACGTGACCCGGGTCGCGGCCGGGGAGCCGCACCTGTACGGCCAGATCGTCGCCGCCAACGCCGAGGCGGTCCTCGAGCTGCTGGGCGAGGTCCGTGGACAGCTCGACGGACTCATCGAGGCGGTGGGTGCGGGCGACCGCGACGCCCTCGAGGGGTTGCTGCAGCAGGGCGTGCTCGGCACGCTCGCCATCCCGGGCAAGCACGGCGCGCCGGTCCGTCCCACCGCTTCGGTCTGGGTCCAGGTCCCCGACCAGTCCGGCGAGCTCGCGCGGCTCCTGGCGGACGCGGTGGCCAGCGAGGTCAACATCGAGGACATCCGCATCGACCACGACCCGACGCGTCCGGTCGGTCTGGTCGAGCTGGTCGTCGACGAGCCGCGTGGTGAGCAGCTGCTCACGTCCCTTGAATCCCGCGGGTGGACGACTCACCGGTAGGATTCCGGCCTGTGGACAACGCCGTGACCCCCTCGTACGTGATCGCCATCGACGGACCCTCCGGGTCGGGCAAGTCGAGCACCTCGCGGGGCGTGGCGGACCGTCTGGGCCTGCGCTACCTCGACACGGGCGCCATGTTCCGCGCGATGACGTGGGCGATGCTGGATGCCGGCGTCGACGTCTCCGACGCTGCCGCAGTCGCCGCGCACGCAGGCACCCCGGTCCTGGTCTCCGGCACGGACCCGCTGGCCCCGACCATCACCGTCGACGGGGTGGACGTGGCCGAGGAGATCCGCAGCGAGCCGGTCACCGCCGCGGTGTCCCCGGTCAGCGCCGTTCCCGAGGTGCGCGCGCGCCTGCTCGAGCTGCAGCGGGCCATCATCGGTTCGGGCTCGATCGTGGTCGAGGGCCGCGACATCGGCTCGGTCGTGGCGCCCGACGCGCGCGTCAAGGTCTACCTCACCGCCGACCCGGCCGCCCGCGCCGCGCGCCGTGCCGCCGAGGAGGGCGGGAGCGACCTCGCGGCCACGCAGGAGTCCTTGCTCAGCCGCGACCGCATCGACTCCGCCCGCACCACGGCACCGCTCACCATGCCCGAGGGCGCCGTCCACATCGACACCACCGACTTCTCGCTCGACGAGGTCATCGGCCAGGTCGTGGCGCTGGTGGAGGCGGCCGAGGCGGTCTCGTGACGCCCGGGCCGGACAGCCGTCTGCGCCGGGTCGACTTCCCGCACGACCGTCTGGGCTGGGTTCGCCCGCTCGCGCAGTTCGCGCTGCGGCGCCGCTGGCCGGTGACGGTCCACGGCACGGAGAACGTCCCGAGCGCGGGGCCGGTGATCCTGGCCAGCAACCACGTGGGGCTGATCGACGGACCGCTGCTGGCGGTGTTCGGGCCGCGTCCGGTGCACGCCCTGACCAAGCAGGAGATGTTCGCCAGCCGGGCCGGGGGAGTGCTGAAGGCCTCGGGGCAGATCCGGCTCGACCGTGACCACGCTGACCCGGGCGCCATCAAGGCCTGCGTACGGGTCCTGGACGCCGGCGAGGTCGTGGGGATCTTTCCCGAGGGCACCCGTGGGGACGGCGAGTGGGGCTCCATCCGGCGCGGTGCGGCGTACCTGGCGCTGGTCAGCGGGGCCCCCGTGGTGCCCGTGACGATGCTGGGGACCCGCGCCCCGGGTGGTACGAAGAACTCACTGCCTCCGTCCGGGGGACAGATCGACATCGTGTACGGGACACCGTGGCGGGTGGAGCCCGTCACATGGCCCCGTACCAGGGAACAGGTGGGTCACGTCTCGGCGTTGCTCCACGAGCACCTGCGGGCCTCCACGGCCCGCGCACGCGACCTGACGGGTCGCGACCTCCCGGGGCCGCTGCCTGCGGGAGAATCGACGGAGGTGTCCCCGCCGGGGGCCCTCGACCAAGGAGCATCATGACTGACCTCGACGCGCTCGGCCCCGACGAGCAGGCCGCCGGGCCCGCCCCCGTGCTGGCCGTCGTCGGCCGCCCCAACGTCGGGAAGTCGACGCTGGTCAACCGCATCATCGGCCGGCGCGAGGCTGTCGTGGAGGACCGTCCGGGCGTGACCCGCGACCGCGTCTCGTACGACGCGACGTGGAACGGTCGCGCGTTCACGGTCGTCGACACCGGCGGTTGGGACCCGGACGCCCGCGGGCTGGCGGAGCGGATCGCGGCGCAGGCCGAGATCGCCGTGTCGCTGGCCGACGCGGTGCTGTTCGTCGTCGACGCCACCGTGGGCATCACCGACGCCGACGAGGCGGTCGTGAAGATCCTGCGCAAGGCGGGCAAGCCGGTCGTACTGGCCGCCAACAAGGTGGACGACCAGCGCACCGAGGCCGAGGCGTACGGCCTGTGGAACCTGGGGCTGGGGGAGCCGTTCCCGGTCTCCGCGCTGCACGGGCGTGGGTCGGGCGACATGCTCGACGCCGTGCTGGCGGCGCTGCCGGAGACCCCGCCGGAGGAGTTCGGTGAGGCCGTGGGTGGTCCGCGCCGCATCGCCCTGGTCGGCAAGCCGAACGTCGGCAAGTCGTCCCTGCTCAACAAGCTCGCGGGCGAGGACCGCGTCGTCGTCGACAACGTCGCCGGTACGACGGTGGACCCGGTCGACGAGCTCGTGGAGCTGGGCGGGCGCGTGTGGAAGTTCATCGACACCGCCGGCATCCGCAAGCGCGTGAACCAGGCCTCGGGTCACGAGTACTACGCGTCGCTGCGTACGACGACCGCGATCGACCGCGCCGAGGTGGCCGTCCTGGTCCTC
>NZ_JBJEHY010000198.1:0-24950 GCF_051876515.1 Nocardioides sp.
CGGCCAGCAGCTCGGCGCGGTCCACGCCCTTGACCGGGTCGAGCTCGGACGGGTCGTCGGCGCCCAGGGCGAGCCGTTCGGGCACGAGCGCGGGGTCGATCGCGTCGTACATGGCGGGAAGCTGCTCCCGCTGGCGACGGACCCGGTCGAGCAGCGCGGCGTGGCTCATGCCTGCCAACGTACTGACGGTACGGGCGTGGCGCCAGCACGGATCAGGCCGGCGGGTGGCCGCAGAGCGACGCGGCGAGCACCGGGAGCAGCCGGTCGTACGCCGACGGGGAGAGGTGCAGCCCGTCGTCGACGAAGGCGTCCGGGCCGAGGTCGGCCAGGACGCGAGCGGCGTCGACCACCTCGTGTCCGCCGGCGCGGGCGAGGTCGGCGTACGCGGCGGCGTGCTCGCGCAGGTCCGCCTCGGTGCCGTCGTTGGACTGCGGCAGCCGGGCCCGGTCGACACCGGGCGTGGTCAGCAGGACGACCCGCCCGACGCCCCGCCGGGCCAGCTCCGCGAAGGTCGCGGCGAGGTGGGAGACGGCCTCGTCGAGCGGGACCGGGTACCAGGACGCGGCGTCGTTGGTGCCGATCGAGACCACGACGAGGTCCCCCGGCGCCGGGTCCACGGCCGCGACCTGCTCGGCCAGCTCGGAGGTCCGGGAGCCACCGACCGCGACGTTGACGACCGCCGCCTCGGCGGCCGGGTCCCCGGCCGCGTGCCGGGCGCAGGCCAGACGCTGCTGCCGGGCGCCGAGGCGGTCGAGGTGCGAGTCGCCGAGGGCGACGATGCGGTGGCTCACGCCCCCATTGTCCCGGCGGCCACAACTGCACAGGCAGTTCAGTGCCCCGGGGACCGCGGTTGGGCGCGGAGGGGTGCTCGGCGACGCGAACTGCCTGCGGTGTCGTCGACGTCAGCGGTCGGCGAGGTCGATCCAGTAGCGGCGGGTTGCCTCACGCACGTCCTCCATGACGCCGCCGTTGGCCTCGATGGTGCGGGCCGAGGCATCGTTGCCCTCCGCGCAGGTCACCAGCACCCGGTCCAGGCCCAACGCCCGCGCCTCGGGCAGCACCGTGGCCAGCGCCCGGGTGGCGTGGCCCTCCCGGCGGCGGCCGGGGCGTACGGAGTAGCCGATGTGGCCGCCGACCCGCTCGAGGTAGTCGTTGAGGGCGTGCCGCAGCGCGAGGAAGCCGACCATCTCCGCGTCCGCGCCGGGTCCGTCGAAGATCCAGAAGTAGCTGCAGTGAACAAGACCGTCGTCGAGCGGGCGGCTGGTGTCGCCCTCGCGGACCACCACCTTCAGGAGCGCGTCGAAGGTGGCGCGGTCCGGGCCGAACCCGGCGATCTGCCAGGAGCCGGACCCGTCGTCAGCGGTGCCGGCGAAGTCGGCGACGGCGTCCAGCCAAGGGGCGTACAGGGACTCCTCGGGGCGTCGCAGCTCGGTCATCTCCCGATCCCACCACGGGGTCGAGCAGCGGCCAAGCGGATTCCCCCGGAGGATCCCCTCAGCGAGCCATCTCGCTCAGCGCGTCCACGGCGACGGCACCGTTGAGCAGGCCGTCCTCGGTCAGCCCCACCCCGGACGTCTTCCCGAGGACCGTGAACTCGCCCTCCTCGTAGGCCCACTCGACGAGGTAGGTGTCGACGTCGTCGACCTTGTCGCCGAAGTCGTCGACCCGGACCACCATCAGCAGCGTGTCGTGGTCGGTGAACCCCCGCAGCTGCAGGTGACCGTTGTCGGTGTACACCGCGTTCTTGTCGAGGATCGGGGCGTACGCCACCGGCTCACCCTGGCTCCACTCCAGGACGGCGGGACCGGCGTACGCGTTGTCGTCGAGCTCGCTGTCGGGCGCGTCGATGCTGCCGTTGGCGGCGACCCGGTCGCCTCGAGCGACCCAGCCGGCTCCCCAGGTGAGGGGGTCGACGATCTTGTGGTCGATGCCGCGGTCGTTCCAGCGCCACAGCTGGCGCTGCTTCCAGTCGAACTGCCACAGGGTGCCGTCGGGCTCCGTGACCATCTCCCCGTCGGAGTGCCGCGCCCACCGCGGCTCGGTGAGGCTGCCGTCCAGGCCGAGCCGCCAGGCGCGGTCCCAGTCGTCGACGACGAGCGCGGTGTCGCCGTCGGTCCAGTGCAGTGCGGGCGGGGTGTCCCAGGGGTACGTCCCGGCCGGCCAGTCCAGCACCGTCGAGGAACCGTCCCTCACGTCGATGACGCGGGCGCCCTCGACCGTGGCGAAGGCGAGGAGGGTGCCGCTGGCGTTCAGGGAGGGACGCAGCGTGTGCGGGGTGCCGTCGGACCAGGTGCCGGCCGCCTCGGCGGTGCCGGGGATGCTGCGCCAGCGGTTGTCGGGGCCGAGCAGCATCAGGTCCCGCCCGGGCACCGGGGAGACGAGCCCGATCGCCTTGACCGGGTCGTCGAAGACGCTGGGCGCGCTCGTGGGCGGGGTGAGGTCGTGGAGCAGCGAGGAGGTGACCGGGAGGTCGGCCAGGGTGGCGGGGTCCCAGATCGTGTGGTCGCCGAGCTTCCCGTCGCCCTTCGCCCCGACGGTGGGGGTGGTCGGGGTCGGCTCGGCGGGGGTCGTCCCGGTCGTCCCGGTCGGCGACGGCGCCGGAGCCACCTCGGCGCCTCCGTCCACCCACAGCGGTACGACGACAGCCGCCACGACGGCCGCGACGGCGACGCCGGCGGTCACGGCGCGGCGACGGCGGCGTACGCGGCCGGCCTCGGCCAGTGCGAGGGCGCCCCGGTCGCGGACCGGGAGGTCGTCGGTGGCGGCGCCGAGGGCGTGGCGCAGCTGGTCGGTTCCGTGCTCAGTCATGGTTCCTCCCGGTGAGCTCAGCGAGCTCGGGGGCGCGTTCGCGCAGGCGTGCGAGGGCGGCGGCGTTCTGGGACTTCACCGTGCCGACGCTGACGCCCAGCACCCGGGCGGTCTCGGCCTCGGTGAGGTCGTCGAAGTGGCGCAGCACCACGACCTTGCGCTGCGCGGGGGTCAGGTGGGCCAGTGCGTCGAGGACGAGAAGCCGTACGTCCGGCTCGTCCGTGGTCGAGGCGCGGTCGCGGGCGGCGTGCCCGTCGACGCCCACGACCTCACGTCGGTGCCGGCGCCACCACGAGATGTTGTCGCGGGCGATGACGGTGCGGGCGTACGCGGTGGGCTGGCCGTCGCGGAGCCGGTTCCAGCGCAGGGCGACCTTGACGAGCGCCTCCTGGACGAGGTCCTCGGCGCGACCCAGGTCGCCGGTCAGCAGGTACGCCGAGCGGAGCAGCCGCTGCTGGCAGCCGTCCGCCCACTCGGAGAACCCGTCGATGTCCATGCCCACACCCTGTCAACGCAGCGGGCTGCCGAAAAGGTTGGCGAAGGGGTTGCGCGAAGGGGTTGCGCGAAGGGGTTGCGCGAAGGGGTTGGCGGCGAATCGCGCGGCGACGCCGCTGGTGTCCGTGTGCCACGCTGGGGGCATGGCTGACACCGGCAGTTCCTCCCTCCTGGGCACCCTGGGCCTCGTCCTGCTGGGCGTGGTGGCGGTGTGGATCATCTGGACCGCGCTCAGCATCGTGTGGGGTCTGGTCAAGCTGGTCCTGACGCTGGTCGTTCTCGGCGCGGTCGTGTACGGCGCGATGAGGCTGCTCTCGACGCTCAACTCCGACACCTGAGTGCGAGGTCACCGACCACGGGTTCGGTAGCGTTGACCAGCACGGGTGCCACGGCGGCACCCCGGTGGCGTGTCCGGGTCGCGCCACTCTGCGACGGGGCCTGACACAAGCGCCCAGGAGAGGCGTGGAGTGAGCGAGGCGACGAGCACCCCCGAGGACCCGACCTCCCCGCCGGAGTGGTCCCGCCGAGGCCGCCGCGCCAAGCGCCGTTCGACGCCGCGCCGCGTCGGTCGCGTCGTCGGGTACGCCGTGCTCGCGTTCGCCCTCGTCGCAGCCCTGTCCGGCGTGTACGGCTACCGCCAACTCAGCGCCAAGATCAAGGACCCCGACTACGACTTCGTCGAGCCGCGGCCGGAGAACACCGGCCCGAAGGGTGCCATCGACATCCTCGTGATGGGGCAGGACACCCGGGCGGGAGACAACAAGATCGACGGCGAGGAGGGCGGTGGGGTCTCCGACACCACGATCCTGGTCCACCTCTCCGCGGACCGTGAGCGCGCGTACGGGATCAGCATCCCCCGCGACACGATGGTGGCGCGTCCGGACTGCAAGGACCCTGACAGCGGCGAGACCATCCCGGGCTCCGACAGCATCATCTGGAACGACGCCTTCAAGGCGGGCGGCCCCGCCTGCACGATCGCCCAGTTCGAGCAGCTGACCGGGATCCGGTTGGAGTACACCGTCGTGCTCGACTTCGCCGGCTTCAAGGAGATGGTGGACGCCGTCGACGGGGTGCCGATCTGCGTACCGACGTACATCCACGACCCCAAGACGGGGATCACCCTCGAGCCCGGCACCCGCGAGGTCGCTGGCGACCGGGCCCTGGACTACGTCCGCATCCGGTCCGGCTTCGACGAGTACGGCGAGCGGGTGCTCGACGGCTCCGACACCGGGCGGATCAAGAGGCAGCAGGTCTTCATCGCGGCGCTGGCCAAGAAGGTCGTGAGCGCCCAGACCCTGTCCAACCCGAAGAAGGTCTACGACCTCCTCAACGCGTTCATCGAGTCCGTCGAGCTGACGGGCGTCGACAACCTGATGGACCTGGCCGGCCTCGGCTACCAGTTCCGCGGCATCGGCATGGACAAGATCAAGTTCGTCACCGCGCCGTGGCAGCTCGACCCCGCCGACCCCAACCGCGTGGTCCTGCTCCCGGAGGCCGAGGACGTGTGGCAGCGCATCCTCGACGACCAGCCACTCACCAAGGAGCAGCTGGCCGACTCCACCTCGGCGTCCAAGGCCCCCGGCGGCACCGGCAAGGATGGCGGCAAGAAGACCGGCACGCAGACGCCGGACCCCGGGACCACGACCCACACGCCCGAGACCGACCCCGAGGTCGACCCGGAGCTCCTGCGCTACGGCATCTGCGGCTGACGCGGCTCTCGCGGCCCGCCGGCACCGGGCGTCAGGCGAGGCTGCGCGCCACCTCGTCGAGGGCGTCGGCGAACTCGGCGGGCACGCTGAACATGGGCCAGTGCCCGGAGCCGATGTCGACGTAGCTCACGTGGCGCGCCTCAGCCACCTCCGGCAGCTCACCGGCGGCGACCCACTCCTTGGCCTGCTCGGGGGTGTACTCCGGACAGACCATCACCAGAGGCACGTCACGACGCCGCTCGGAGGTGTACGTGACGATGCCACGCGTGACGCCCTCCGGCACCGTGACGGCGGCGGCGGCCACGCGTTCGCGGGTCTCCTCGTCGAGGTCGGCGATGTCGGGGCCGTCGAACGGTCCCCACCCGGGGAACGCGACGACCCCGTCCACCGGCTCGAAGAAGTCGGCGTACGTCTCCCCCGCGGGCTTGGGGTAGCCCCCACCAGGGCCGCGGCGGCCACGGCGTCGGGGCGGCGGTCGGCAGCCAGCCAGGCCAGGGTCGAGGCAGCCGAGTGGCCCACGACGAGCACCGGACCGCCGCACTCGTCGACGGCGGCCACGACGGCCGCCACCTGGTCCTCCAGGGTGGCCGACGTGGTGCCGTCGCCCTGGCCGGGGAGCGTGACCGCTCGGACCCGGTGACCACGCTCGGTCAGCGAGGGAACCACCTCGTCCCAGGCAGATCCGTCGAGCCAGAGTCCGGCAACAGCAACGATGTCCATGGGGGTTCCTCCCGAGATCGGTGACGTGCCGAGGAACCTACGCAAGCCCACCGACAGTTTCTGCCTACCCCGGTCGTCCCCGCTCGTCCCGCCGATATTCAGGTGCGGGCCGGGGGTCGGACTGCGTACCGTCCTCCCCGAGAGATCAGCGGCCCGACCGGTGTGCCGGAGCGGGTCCCGCGCGTCGTACCTCCCCACTCTGGTCATGCCAAGGCACCGGGGTTCGACTCCCCTCACACACGGTGGTGGCCCCCGGTCAGCACCCCGTGCGCGCCCTGCGGCGTACCCGGTCAGCACGACGGGCACGACCCCGCGCGCCCGGGAGGCCGGCGGCCACCACCTCACCGTCCCCGCGTCCGCGGGGGCGTCCCACGCATCGGCACCACGTACCGGAAGGAGGCCGCCGATGAACCCGACCACCACCCACTTCACCGTCCACCCCTGGATGACCGCCCTGCAGCGCTGCGACGGCCGCCCCACCGTCGTGCTCCGCCCGGGTCGGCACCGCAACCGGTGGCGCGCCAAGGCCAAGCTGGAGGAGGCGCGGGCCGAGACCGCCGCGCTGCGGTCGCTGGCCAACGGCGCCAAGGTCCTCGCCGACAACCCGGCGCTGGCCCGGCTGCGTCTGGTCGAGGCCCTCCCCCCGGGCACCACCCTGGAGCTGCGGGGCGACCGGGACTGAGCACGGTCCGGCGGGACCGCCGTAGGGTCGGCGCATGACCGAGCCGACCCTCGACGTCGCCCAGATCGCGTGGCCGACCCAGGACCAGCCGCTCCTCACCGAGCGGCTGGTCCTGCGTCCGCACCGGCCCGACGACCTCGAGGACCTGCTGCGCTTCCACGCGGACCCCGACGTCGTGCGCTGGACCCCGTGGGTCGTGAAGGACCACGCCGCGACCGAGGAGTTCCTGGCGAAGCGGACCACCATGACGCGGTGGCACGAGCCCGGCGACTGGCTCGTCCTCGCGGTCCAGCGTCGCGACGACGGGCGTGTGGTCGGCGAGGTGCTGCTCAAGTGGGAGGGGCCGGGGCAGGCCGAGGTGGGGTACGCCCTGGCCAGCGACCAGCACGGGCAGGGGCTCGCCCGCGAGGCCGTCGCAGGACTGTTCCGGTACGCCTTCGACGTGCTCGGCGTCCACCGCGTCGTCGCGATCATCGTCGACGCCAACGACGCCTCCACCCGGCTGGCGGAGCAGGTCGGCATGACCCGCGAGGCGCACCTCGTGGAGGCCGTCTGGTTCAAGGGCGCCTGGGCCTCGGAGTACGTCTACGCGATCCGCGCCGAGCAGTTCCGTCAGTCCCCGGACCTAGGCTGACCGTACGGCTGCAGCCCGCGGCCCACGACCCACGGAGGCGCGCATGGCGGAGCGGAAGACCAAGGCCGGGACGGAGAGCGTCGACGACGTCCTGGGCGCCGTCACCGACACCCGTCGGGCCGACGACGCCCGCGAGGTCGTGGAGCAGATCCGCGAGGTCACGGGCGCCGAGCCGGTGGTGTGGGGCGGTTCGATGATCGGGTTCGGCCGCCAGCCGTACACGACCGCTGACGGCGTCACCCGTGAGTGGTTCGCCCTCGGCGTGGCCGCCCGCAAGACGGCGCTGACGCTGTACGGCCTCACGTTCTACGGCTCCAACGCCGACCTGCTGGAGCGTCTCGGCCCGCACACCACCGGCAAGGGTTGCCTCTACCTCAAGCGTCTCGACGCGGTCGACCGCGACGTGCTCGGCGAGCTGGTCCGGCGCAGCTGGGAGACCAACCACGTGCCGGAGTGAGGCTCACCGCACGCGCACAGGGAGGAGCGGCAACCCGTCACGCCTCGGGCCAGCGTGGCGCCGGCGGGTCCACGACGACGCCCGTCGCCGGGCGGAACCCCGAGCACAGGATCCGCAGGTAGGCGATGCCCCGCTCGTCGGTGCGGTAGTAGGCCTGCTGCTCCACCACGTACGGCCCCCTGGGCAGCTCGAGGTCGAGCCGGTAGCCCAGCCGACGGGTGTCGGCGACCACCGACTCGGTCATCTCCGCGATCCCCACAACCCGGTCGTTGGGCTCGAACCAGTGCCCCAGCACGATGTCCAGGACACCGGCCGGGTCGTCGGCCTCCCACAACCGTCGCGGCGTGAGGCCGAGGAAGTCGACGCCCGGCGCCAGTACCGAGACCAGCCCCGCGGCGTCACGTGCGGCAATCGCCGCCACGAAGTCGCGTGCGTACGTGTCCGAACTCCCCGAGGTCATGTGCCATCGAAACACGCTCCCCGGCTCCGCCGACACCCCGCGAAACCCAAGAAGTCGTACAGGAACAGGACAAACCTGCCGAGGTGTCCGTACGGACCCCCGAAACCCACGGTCGTCCTGTCCGGGTACGCGACGTCCTCAGCCAGCGGCCAGGTAGGTGCGCAGCACCGAGAGCGCAGCGGTCGTCCCCGTACGCAGCGCCGCCCGGCCGTCCGGCGCGAACTGCGGCGAGTGGTTGCCGGCCGGCATCTGACCGTCCGCGAACGCGTCGCCAGTGAAGCCGCCGAACATCCAGTAGACCGTCGGCACGTCGATCTCGTCGCCGAGCAGACCGGCGTCCTCCGACGCGCTCACCGGGTGCGGCAACCCGATGATCGCCGCCTCCCCGAACGCCTCGGCCAGCGCGGCGCGGACGCGGCGGGTCTGTTCGGGGTCGTTGAAGCAGCGCGGGAAGGTGCTGTTGACCTCGTGGGTCACCGTCGCCCGCGAGGCCGCCGCCTCGGCGTCGAGTATGCGGTGCACCGCCGACATGACGGTCTCGCGAACCGCGGGGTCGGGGGTGCGCACGTTGATCGTGAACTCGCACGTGTCCGGGATGATGTTGGGCGCGGTGCCGCCGCGGATCCGGCCGACGGTCACCACGACGCCCGAGGTGGGCGCGACCTCGCGCGAGGAGATCGTCTGCAGCCGCACGATCATCGACGCCGCCGCCACGATCGGGTCGACCGAGGACTCGGGCTGCGAGCCGTGGGCCTGCTTGCCGTGCACGGTGACGGTGATCGTGTCGGCCAGGTTGAACATGTTCTCCTCGCGGAGCACGACCATCTTCTCCGGGAGCGGACCGACGTGCTGCGACAGCACGACCTCGGGGCGCGGGGCGCGCTCCCACAGGCCGCCGTCGAGCATGGCGCGGGCGCCGCTGCCGACCTCCTCGGCCGGCTGGAACACCAGCACCAGGGTGCCGGCCCACGAGTCGCGGTGCGCCAGCAGGTGGTCGACGGCGGCCAGCAGCGTGGAGAAGTGGGTGTCGTGCCCGCAGGCGTGCATGGTCCCGGCCTGCTCGCCGCCGTTGTCGGCGACCACGGTCGAGGCGTACGGCAGGCCCGTCTCCTCGGTGACGGGAAGTCCGTCGATGTCGGCCCGGAAGGCGACCGTGGGGCCCTCACCGTTGCGGACGACGCCGACCGTGCCGGTCGCGGAGACCCGGAAGTGCTCGACCCCGAGGGCGTCGAGGGCCCGCTCGATCTGCTCGGTCGTGCGGTGCTCGGCGTGGGAGAGCTCGGGGTGGGCGTGAGCCTCCTCGTAGAACGCGACCCAACGCTCGATCAGCTCGTCGGTGGGGATGGTGGTCATGCACTCTCCTGGGCTCTGCCCGGGCCCGTCGGCTCCGGTGCTGGGCCAAGCATGCCCAGCGCCCCGGGCCCCGTCGACCCCGGGTCCCGGACCCCGAACGGGCACCCGGACAGCGGGGGTCGGCCACGGGGGCGGCATCGGAGGAGGCGCCCATGCACCTCGTTCGCTGAGCCCCGCCCGCGGGCCGGCCGTACCTACTCGGCGGTACGCGCCCGACCAGGGCGATCGCCGCTCACAGGCGTAGTGTCGAGGGGCTCCGGCGGGGCGTGGAGAACGCCTGTCGGCCGGGTGCCGATCCCCCCGCCGCACTCTCCCGAGGACGCCCATGCCCGACTCCGCCCCCCGGTCCGCCACCACCTCGTCGTACTCGATCACGATGCGCCTGCACACCGTCCCCGACCACGGGGTCGTGGGCCGGGTCGCGACAGAGATCTCCGGTCACGGGGGCGTGGTCACGGCGATCGACGTGGCCGAGTCGAGCCACGACCGGCTCGTGGTGGACGTGACCTGCTCGTCCTCGGACGCCGAGCACTTCGAGCAGGTGCGCGACGCGGTCGACGCGATCGAGGGCGTCAAGGTGCACAAGGTGTCGGACCGTACGTTCCTGGTGCACCTGGGCGGCAAGATCGAGGTCTCCTCCAAGGTGCCGCTGCGCACCCGTGACGACCTGTCCCTGGCGTACACGCCCGGCGTCGGCCGCGTCTCGGCCGCGCTGGCCCGCCACCCCGAGGACGTCCCGCGCCTGACCGTCAAGGGCAACTCGGTCGCCGTGGTCACCGACGGCTCCGCCGTGCTCGGCCTGGGCAACATCGGCCCCGGCGCCGCGCTGCCGGTCATGGAAGGAAAGGCGGCGCTGTTCAAGCGGTTCGCCGACATCGACGCCTGGCCGATCTGCCTCGACACCCAGGACGTCGACGAGATCGTGCGTACGGTCGAGCTGATCGCCCCCGGGTTCGGCGGCATCAACCTCGAGGACATCGCCGCGCCGCGGTGCTTCGAGGTCGAGCGCCGCTTGCGCGAGCGCCTCGACATCCCCGTCTTCCACGACGACCAGCACGGCACCGCGATCGTGGTGCTGGCCGCCCTGCTCAACGCGCTGCGCTGCGTGGGCAAGAAGGTCGAGGAGAGCCGCGTCGTGGTCTCCGGCGCCGGGGCCGCGGGCACCGCGATCGTCAACCTGCTGCAGACCTCCGGCATCCCCGACGTCGTCGTGTACGACCGCGTCGGCTGCCTGGTGCCGGGGCTGGCGGGGCTCTCGGCCAGCCAGGAGGAGCTCGCGCAGCGGACCAACCCGCGCGGTGTGACCGGCGACCTGCGCGCGGGGCTGGCGGGAGCGGACGCGTTCATCGGCGTCTCGGCCCCCGGCGTGCTGCCCGCCGAGTGGATCACCGGCATGGCCACCGACCCGATCGTCTTCGCGCTGGCGAACCCGGACCCGGAGGTCGACCCGGTCGCCGCTGGCGAGTACGCCACCATCGTCGCCTCGGGCCGCTCGGACTACCCCAACCAGATCAACAACGTGCTCGCCTTCCCCGGCGTCTTCCGCGGCCTGCTCGACGCGCGCGCCACGGAGATCACCGACGAGATGCTGCTCCGCGCGGCCGAGGCGATCGCGGCCTGCGTCTCCGACGACGAGCTCAACCCGTTCTTCATCATCCCGTCGGTCTTCGACTCCGCGGTCCCCAAGGCCGTCGCGGACGCGATCAGCGGGAAGGCCGCGCGCGGCTGAGCCGTACGGTCAGGTCGCCGGGTCCCCATCCCTTAGTAACGCGCAGTTATCTGGTCGAGGTGCGTGCGGTTGAGCCGCCCTCGTACGGATAACTGCGCGCTACTAAGGCGGGGCGGCGGTAAGGCGGCGGCGGTAAGGCGGGGCGGCGGGTGAGGCGGTGGGCGGGGAGGTCCGGCGGAGGTGCGCTCAGCGGCCCTCAGCGGCCCTCGTACGCCGGCCGCTCGCGGGCCAGGAAGGCGGCGACGGCCGCAGCGTGGTCCGCGGTCGCGCCGCAGCGGGTCTGGGCGTCGGCCTCGGCGGCCAGCGCGGCGTCGAGGCGGCCGGAGGCGACCAGGAGCGCCTTCGACTCCGCGTACGCCACGGTCGGGCCGGCGGCCAGCCGGGTGGCGAGCGCCAGCGCCGTGGGCAGCACCTCCGAGGGCGCGACGACCTCGCCGGTGATCCCCCAGGCGACGGCCTCCTCGGCGGTGAACGTACGGCCCGACAGCACGAGGTCGCGGGCCCGCGCCACGCCCACGGCGTCCGGCAGCGTCAGCGACAGGCCCGAGTCGAAGGTCAGGCCGATCCCCGTGAACGCGGTCGCCAGGCGCACCCCTTCCGCGAACACCCGGTGGTCGCACGCCAGCGCGATCCCCAGCCCGGCGCCGACGCAGGTACCGCCGACCGCGGCGACCACCGGCTTCGGCATGGTCGCCAGGTCGCGGACCAGCGGCGAGTAGTGCTCCCGTACGGTCGCGAACGCCGCCTCGGCGCCGTCGGCCAGCGCTGCCGCGTGCTCGGCGAGGTCCTGCCCCACGCTGAACGCCGGGCCGGCCGCGGCAAGCATCACCGCGCGTACGGACTCGTCGCGGGCGGCGTCGGCGACGGCGTCGCGCAGCGCGACCTTGAGCTCCAGGGTCAACGCGTTGCGGGTCTCGGGGGCGTCGAGGGTGATCGTCGCGACGGCTCCCTCACGGGTGACGAGCACGGGGTCGGACACGGTTCCTCCTGGGTTTCGACAAGCTCAACCAACGGACTGACAGCTCAACCAACGACGCTCAACCAACGGGCGCCTCAGGCGTCGAAGTCCAACGTCACGGCGTCGCTGGTGGGGAAGGACTGGCAGGTGAGCACGAAGTCGGCGGCCACCTCGTGCTCCTCCAGGGCGTAGTTGCGCACCATCTCCACCTCGCCCGACGCCACGCGCGCCCGGCAGGTTCCGCACACCCCGCCGCGGCAGGCGAACGGGAGGTCGCCGCGCACGCGCTGCGCCGAGTCGAGGAGCGTCGTCCCCCGCGGCATCGGCGAGGTGGTGGAGCGGCCGTCGAGGATCACCGTGACGTCACTGCTCGCCCCCTCCAGCGCGGCGTCGGCGTGGTGCAGCTCGGGCGGCGGTTCGTCGACGTGGAACAGCTCGGCGTGAACCTTCGCCCCGGGCACGCCCAGCTCCGCCAGCACCTCGCGCGCGGTCAGGATCATCGGGTACGGCCCGCACAGCCACACGTGGTCCAGGGTGCCGACGTCGACCAGCGCCTCCAGCAGCCGCCGCAGCCGCGGCCCGTCGACGCGGCCCGAGAGCAGGTCGACCTCGCGCGGCTCGCGCGACAGGACGTGCAGCAGCTCGAAGCGCGCGTGGTGACGGTCCTTGAGGTCGGCGAGCTCCTCGGCGAACATCACCGACGCGGTCGACCGGTTCCCGTACACCAGCGCCACCTGGGCGTCCGGGTGCGCCAGCACGGAGGCGGCCACCGAGAGCATCGGCGTGATCCCCGACCCGGCGGCGATGCACAGGTGCCGGCCACCCTCGGAGGGGTCGCAGCGCAGGGTCCCGCCGGGCGGGGCCACCTCCACCTCGTCGCCGGGGCGCACGTCGTGGACGAGCCAGCGGGAGAAGAGGCCGTCGGGGATCTCGCGGACCCCGATCCGCAGCGGCTGCCCGACGGGCGCGCAGATCGAGTACGAGCGACGGTGCTCCACGCCGTCGACGACGCGGCGCAGGGTGAGCGAGGCGCCGGGCGCGAAGTCGTAGGTGCCGGCGAGCCCACCGGGCACCTCGAAGGTGACGGCCACGGCGTCGTCGGTGAGCGCCTCCACCGAGGAGACCCGCAGCGCGTGGAACTCCGTACGGCTCACCGCCGGCGCGAGGCTCATCAGATCTCCTTGACGTGGTCGAAGGGTTCGCCGCAGGCCTCGCAGCGGTACTGCGCGACGCAGGGCGTGGCACCGAACTCGGAGGCGAGCGCGACCTCGAACGCGCCGCACCGCGGACAGGTCAGGGCACGGCGCACGGGCGCGAGGCGCAGCGGCACCGGACCCACGTGCCGGGGCGCCGGTCCGGGGGGCGAGATCCCGGCGGCGGCGAGGGCGGCACGGCCGGTCGGGGTGATCCAGTCGCTGCTCCACGGGGGGTCCAGCACGAGGCGCACCGTCACCGGCGCGAACCCGGCCGCAGCCAGCCGCGCGGTCACGTCGGCCTGCATCTCGGCCGTCGCGGGGCAGCCCGAGTACGTGGGGGTCAGCGCCACCTCGACGCCGCCGTCGTCGGCCACCAGCACCTCGCGCAGCACCCCGAGGTCGGCGAGCGTCAGCACCGGCATCTCGGGGTCGCGCACCTCGGCGGCCACCGACCAGGCGTACGCATTCCTGCCGCCGGCGGGCACCTCGGCGAAGGGGGCGGCACTCACCACAGCCCCCGCGGGTGCGCCCGGGCCACCTGCTGCAGCTCGACCAGCAGGTCGGCGAGGTCGGCGGTGTGCGAGCCGTCGCGACCCGTCGGTACGGACGTCCCGTCCGGCAGGTCCGCGTGACCGGCCACCTCGAGACCGGCCGCCTCGAGACCGGCGGCGGCGAGCACCTCGGCCAGCACCTCCTCCGCCTCCGCGGCGACCGCGACCGGGTCGGCGCCGATCCCGGCGGCCGCCGCGCGGACGGCGGCGTCGTACGGCGCCAAGAGCGCCCGCCACCACGGCCACGCCTCGGCCAGCGCGGTGCTGACGCGGCGCCGCGACTCGTCGGTGCCGCCGGCCAGCGTCACCACCCAGCGGGCGGCGAAGTCGCGCTGGTAGGCGAGCTCGGCGACGCCCTTGCCGGCGACCGCGGCCAGCACCGGGTCGGCGCTGTCGCGCAGCCGGGTGAGCAGCGCGAGTCGCCAGGTCGCGTGCAGCAGGACCCGCACCACGCACTCGGCGAAGTCCCCGTTGGGGCGTTCGAGCAGGGTCGCACTGCGGAAGGCGTCTGCGTCGCGGAAGTAGGCGAGCCGGTCCTCGGGCGGGGCGGGCGAGCCGTCGAGCTCGGGCAGGTCCGGCACCAGCGACGGGTCGGCCGCGGCGGCGCGGGCCAGCAGCAGCCTGGCCTGCCCCAGCAGGTCGAGGGCCAGGTTGGCCAGGGCCAGGTCCTCCTCGAGGTCGGGCGCGCGCGAGCACCACTCGCCGAGGCGCTGCGCCGCGATGAGCGCGTCGTCGCCGAGCGCGAGCGCGTACGCCCCGAGCAGGGCCGCGTCGAGCCCGTCCGGGACGGAGGTGTCGATGCCGGCGAGCGGGTCGGAGAAGCCGGTCCCGAAGGCCCACTGGGCGGCGTCGAAGGCGTCGGCCTCGGCGGCGAGGCCGGCGTACGCGTTGTCGTGCAGGTCGGGCGGGGGCACGTGCCCGGAACCGGGGACGGCGGTGGTGGACTCGTTCATGGCGCTCACATGTGGGGGACGTCGTCGGGGATCGCGTAGAACGTGGGGTGCCGGTAGACCTTGTCGCCGCTGGGGGCGAAGAGCGGGTCCTTCTCGTCCGGGCTGGAGGCGGTGATGTCGGTCGACCGCACCACCCAGATCGAGACGCCCTCGTTGCGGCGGGTGTAGACGTCGCGCGCGTGCCGTACCGCCCACGCGTCGTCGGGGGCGTGCAGCGACCCGACGTGGACGTGGTTGAGGCCTCGCTTGGCGCGGACGAAGACCTCGTACAGCGGCCACTCGGCGCGGACCTGCTCCGGCTGCCCGTGCCCGACCACGCCCTGCTCGCTCACGACGCGACCTCCTCGTGCTGCTTGGCGGCGTACGCGGTGGCGGCCTCGCGCACCCACGCCCCCTCGTCCCAGGCGCGCTTGCGGTGCGCCACCCGCTGCTCGTTGCAGGGGCCGCCGCCCTTCACGACCCGCCAGAACTCGTCCCAGTCGGGGTCGGAGAAGTCGTGGTGGCCGCGCTCGGCGTTCCAGGTCAGCGCGGGGTCGGGCAGGGTCACGCCGAGCGCCTCGGCCTGCGGCACGCTCATGTCGACGAACTTCTGCCGAAGCTCGTCGTTGGTGTGGGTCTTGATCCCCCACGCCATCGACTGGACGGTGTTGGGCGAGTCGCCGTCGGGCGGGCCGAACATCATCAGCGCCGGCCACCAGAACCGGTCAACGGACTCCTGCACCATCGCGCGCTGCTCGTCGGTGCCGCGCATCATCGTCATCAGCAGCTCGTACCCCTGCCGCTGGTGGAACGACTCCTCCTTGCAGATGCGCACCATCGCCCGGCCGTACGGCCCGTAGGAGGTCCGGCACAGCGGCACCTGGTTGCAGATCGCGGCGCCGTCGACGAGCCAGCCGATGGTGCCGACGTCGGCGTACGAACGGGTCGGGTAGTTGAAGATCGAGGAGTACTTCTGGGCGCCGCTGATGAGCATCTCGGTGAGCTGGTCACGGGAGGTGCCGAGGGTCTCGGTGGCGGAGTAGAGGTAGAGACCGTGGCCTGCCTCGTCCTGCACCTTGGCCAGCAGGATCGCCTTGCGGCGCAGCGACGGTGCGCGGGAGATCCACTCACCCTCGGGCTGCATCCCGATGATCTCGGAGTGCGCGTGCTGGGCGACCTGGCGCACCAAGGTCCTGCGGTACGCCTCCGGCATCCAGTCGCGGGGCTCGATCCGGTCCCGCCGCTCGAGGCTGGCCACGAACCCGCGCTCGAGCTCGGCGACGTCGGGCTCGCTGGCCGGACGCAACGTCATGGGACCTCCCGAGATCCATTTACTGACCGATCGTTCTGTTTTACGGTGACACAGTGACCGCGGTCACGCAACGGCCGCACGCCCGACCGGGGCGGCACGACGGCGTACGACACTCGGGAGATCAGCGTGGACACAGTGCTGGACAGTTACGTCGCCGGATCCTGGGTGCGGCCGGACGTGCCGGGCGACCCCGCCCACGACGCCGTCACCGGCGAGGTCGTGGCCCGCGCGTCGGCGCACGGCATCGACCTGCACACGATGGCGGTCCACGCCCGCACCGTCGGCGGCCCCGCGGTCCGGGCGCTCACGTTCCACCAGCGCGCCGCCCGGCTCAAGCAGCTCGCCCGCCACCTCGGCGAGCACAAGGACGAGTTCTACGCGCTCTCGCGGCGCACCGGCGCCACCGACCGTGACAGCGCGATCGACGTCGACGGCGGCATCGGCACCCTCTTCTCGTACGCCTCCAAGGGGGTCCGCGAGCTGCCCAACGACGTCGTCGTCCTTGACGGCGCCCCGGAGCAGCTGGGCCGGGCCGGCACCTTCCTGGGCCAGCACCTGTACGTCTCCCGGCCCGGCATCGCGGTGCAGATCAACGCCTTCAACTTCCCCGTCTGGGGGATGCTGGAGAAGCTGGCGCCGGCGTTCCTCGCAGGCCTGCCCACCATCGTCAAGCCGGCCAGCCAGACCGCGTACCTGACCCACGCCGTGGTGCGGAGGATCGTGGAGTCGCAGATCCTGCCCGAGGGGTCGCTGCAGCTGCTCTGCGGAGCGCCCGGGACGCTGCTGTTCGAGCTCGACGAGCAGGACCACGTGGCGTTCACCGGGTCCGCCGAGACCGCGACGGTGCTGCGCAACCACCCGGCCGTGCTGCACCGCGGGGTGCGCCTCGGCGTCGAGGCGGACTCCCTGAACTGCTCCATCCTCGGGGTGGACGTCCGCCCCGAGGACCCCGAGTTCGAGCTGTTCGTCAAGGCGGTCGTGGTCGAGATGACGGCCAAGGCCGGCCAGAAGTGCACCGCGATCCGGCGCACGCTGGTGCCGCACGCGATGGTCGGTCCCGTCGTCGACGCGCTCCGCGAACGGCTGGCGAAGGTCGTCGTGGGCAACCCCGCCGACCCGACCGTACGGATGGGTGCGCTGGCCAGCTCCGCCCAGCGCGACGAGGTGCGCAGGGCGGTGGCCGAGCTGCGCGGGTCGTGCGACCTGGTCTTCGGCGACCCCGACCACGTCACCGTGGTGGGCGCCGACGCCCGCGAGGGCGCCTTCATCTCACCGTTGCTGCTGCGGGCCCGGCCGGACGCGGAGGAGCCGCACGAGGTGGAGCCGTTCGGCCCGGTGAGCACCGTGATCGGCTACGCCGACACCACCGAGGCCGTACGCCTGGCCGCCCGCGGCCGCGGCAGCCTGGTCGCCTCGCTGGTCACCCACGACCCCGAGGTGGCCCGCGAGGTCGTCCTCGGGCTGGCGCCGTGGCACGGCCGGGTGCTGGTGCTGGACCGCGACGACGCGGCCGAGTCGACCGGTCACGGCAGCCCGATGCCGACGCTGGTGCACGGCGGGCCGGGTCGGGCCGGCGGCGGGGAGGAGCTCGGCGGCGTACGCGGGGTTCTGGCGCTGATGCAGCGCACCGCGGTGCAGGGTTCGCCGGACGTGCTGACCGCGGTCACCGGCCGCTGGACGAAGGGGTCGCGCCGGCTGACCGGCGAGACGCACCCGTTCCGCAAGTCGCTGGCCGAGCTGCGGATCGGGGACACCATCGTCAGTGCCCCGCGTCTGGTCAGCCGGGCCGACATCGACCACTTCGCCGAGTTCACCGGCGACACGTTCTACGCGCACACCGATCCCGAGGCGGCCGCGGCGAACCCGCTGTTCGGGGGGATCGTGGCGCACGGCTACCTGGTCGTCTCGCTCGCCGCGGGCCTGTTCGTCGACCCCGACCCGGGGCCGGTGCTGGCCAACTTCGGCGTCGACAACCTGCGCTTCCTCACCCCGGTGAAGGCGGACGACACGATCACGGTGACGTTGACCGTCAAGGAGGTGACGCCGCGGATCTCCGCCGACTACGGCGAGGTCCGCTGGGACGCGCTGGTCACCAACGCGGCCGACGAGCCGGTGGCGACGTACGACGTGCTGACACTGGTCGCCAAGCAGTGGCCGCTGCCCGACGCGGCGGCGGCGGAAGGCTGAGGCGAGGGCTGAGGCCGGGGAACCGGTCCGGACCCCGACCCACGTCTGGGACGATGCGGCCGTGAGCGACTCCGTACCCGACTCCCCCGCCACGACGGCGGCGTCCGGGGACGGCGCCTCGCGGCGCTCCCGGGGACGGCCGGGCCACGACGCCGACACGGTCCTGCGGACCGCGGTCGAGCTGTTCAACCGCCAGGGGTACGACGCCACCTCCATCGGCGACCTCGCCCGCGAGCTGGGCGTGACGAAGTCGGCGATCTACCACCACTTCGACTCCAAGGAGGCGCTGCTGGCCGCGGCGCTCGACGAGGCGTTGGACGGGCTCGACCGGGCGGTGGCCCGCGCCGCCGACCACACCCGCGGCGAGCCGGCCGTCGACCGGCTGCGGGCGACGGTGGTGGAGGCCGTACGGATCCTGGTGGCCCACCAGAGCGCCGTCACGCTGCTGCTGCGGGTGCGCGGCAACTCGCCGACCGAGCAGGCGGCGCTGGCGCGGCGGCGCGCGATCGACGACCACCTGGCCGCGCTGGTGGCGCGTGCCGTCGAGGACGGGGCGCTGCGGCAGGACGTGCCGCCCGACGTGATCAGCCGGCTGGTCTTCGGCACCGTCAACTCGCTTGTCGACTGGTACCGCGCCGACGGGTCGTTGCCGGCCGAGCAGCTGGCCGCGACGGTGTCGTCGGTGCTGTTCGACGGGCTGGTGGGCGAACCGGTGGGCGGGCCGCGCAGCCCGCGCTAGTCGATCACGACGCAGGCCGCGGCCTGCGCGTCGCAGCGTACGACCCTCTCGGTGCCCTGCTCGCTGACCACGGTGAACACGACGTACCGGTCGTCCTCCCAGGTTCCGGCGCTGGTGAACAGCCAGCCACCGGGCGCCCGGAGCACGGTGTCGTCCGGGCCTGCCGTGCCTGATCCGACCGGAGCCAGCGACACCTCGCGCACCCCGGCCGCCTCACCGCCGAGCGTCCCCGGGCCGATCCACGCCATCCAGGTCCCGAACTCACTGGTGCTGAGCGCGGCGTGCGGGCGTACGGACGCCGTGGTCTCGATGGTCCCGTCCTGCGTGATCTCGGCGAGCCTCACGTCGCCCTCCTGAGCGTCGACCGCGTACTGCGCGTCGCTGACGACGGGGCCGAGGCTGGTGCCCGCGACCACGGTCCAGCCGGGCGTCTGGTCAGCCAGGAGCACCATCGGCGCGGAGCTGCCGACGAGGTACATGTGGTTGCCCCCACCGTCGCGGGTGATGACCTGCCGGGCGTCGGTGACGGCCGCGATCCACGGGCCGGGGCCGTCGGGCGGCGTGGGCAGCTCGGCGCCGGAACCGGCGCCACCGAACTCGTCCCCGCTCGCGGTCTCGACCCCCCACACGTACGGCGTGGAGCCGACGGTGACGACGGTCGCGACGAGGTCGCCGGACGGGGAGACCGCCACGCCCTGCTCGATGGCGCCGGGCGCGTCGAGCCGCTGAGCGCGGGCGGCGCGGCCGTACCACCAGGAGCCGTCGTCGCGCATCGCGACCCAGGCGGACCGGCCGACCTGGAGGTACGCCCACTCGCCCTCGACCTGCTCGCCGTCGACCCACAGCTCGCCGTTGACGACGTACGGGACCGTAGGCGCCCCGGTCGGCACGGCGCCCGGGGTGTCGGTGGCCGTCGGCTCCGGCGACGGCGAGTCGGTGACCGTCGGCGACGGGGCGGGCTGGGGCGCGTCCGGGTCGGGACGCATCCACCAGGCGGTGCCAACCCCTGCCGCGACGAGGACGGCCGCGGCGACCAGCCAGGTCGAGGCGCGACGGACCAGCGGCACCACGGGCGCGGACTCCTCCGCACCCAGGCGCGGCATCGGCGGCACCGTCACGGAGTCGGCGACGGAGCGCAGCTCGCGGGTGATCTCGGACTCGACGTCGTACGTCATCTCAGGCCTCCTTCCAGGTGGTGCCGGCCTCGCCCAGGGCGGTGCGCAGGCTCTTCAACGCGTGGTGCGCGGACGACTTCACGGTGCCGGGCGAGCAGCCCAGCGCTTCGGCGATCTCCCGCTCGGAGAGGCCCTCGTAGTAGCGCAGCACGACCACCGCCCGCTGCCGGGGCGGCAGCGACTGGATGTGCGGCCACAGGGTGAGGTGGTCGTCGGTGGCGACCTCACCGCCCCGACCCCCCGGTGCGGGCTCGGGCGGCGAGTCGGCCAACACCTCGAGGCGGGCCGCGCGGGGCCGCTTGGAGGCGAGGTAGGCGTTGGTGAGGGTGCGTCGCACGTACGCGGTCGGGGAGTCGGCGCGTCGCACCCTGTCCCAGGAGCGGTACGTCCGCAGCAGCGTGGTCTGCGCGAGGTCCTCGGCGTCGGCGTGCTGCCCGGTGAGCAGGTACGCGTACCGGTACAGGCGGGGCCAGGCGCTGGCCGCGTACTCGTCGAAGCCGATTGCGGTCGCCTCAGCCGTTGTCGTCGTTCTCATCTGCCACCTCCCACACCCCTGTTGATCCGGTGGCGGGGCGGGAGGTTGTGCCGGACGGCGACATTTCTCCCGTACGCGCCGGCAGCACGCGCCGGGCGTCAGTCCTCGAGGTGCTCCTGGCGGGTGCCGGCGCTGCCGTCGGCGCGGGTCCACGCGCAGACGAGCTCGTCGCGGCTCCCGAAGCGGACCAGGTGGCGTCCCACGACACCCTCGAACTGCTCCAACGACTCCTCCGTCGAGGTGAGGGCGAGGTCGAGGACGCCGTCGGCGGTGGTGACCTCGAGGCGCGAGTCGGGCAGCACGACCCAGCCGGTGGAGGCGGCCTCGTCCCACTCGCCGCCCATCTTGCGGCCGAGGTGGTTGACCAGCTGCTTGCCGTAGCGGGCGGGACGGTCGGTGCTGACGAGGGCGCGGGAAGTGGTCACCCGGCCAGCCTAGGCACGTACGGGCAAGGGGGCCGGCGAGGGTACCGCCGCCTTGCCCGGGCTCCTACGATCCGAGGATGGCTTCCCTTCCGCAGACGCTGGCCCGCCTCACCCTCGGCTCCATCATGGTCACCGCCGGGGTGCTGCACCTGACCACGCAGCGCCAGGAGTTCCAGGCGCAGGTGCCCGAGTGGTTCCCCGTCGACGAGGACCTGACAGTGGTCGGGTCGGGCGTCGTCGAGATCGCGCTTGGCGCCGGCCTGGTGGCCCTGCCCAAGCAGCGCCGCCTCATCGGCGGCCTGCTGGCGGCCTTCTTCGTCGCGATCTTCCCGGGCAACATCGCCCAGTACGTGGAGGGCACCGACGCCTTCGGTCTCGACACCGACACCAAGCGCCTCGTACGGCTCTTCTTCCAGCCGCTGCTGGTGCTGTGGGCGCTGTTCGCCGGGGGTTGGCTGCGTCGTACGGATCGGTGAGCGCGGGGCGGCGGCGTGCGTCGTCCGCGTCATACGAACCGTGTGTGGTGACGCCTGCATGACGGACGGGGTCTCCACACTCGACCTGCATGACGCACGCCGTCAACCAGCCGGTTCGCATGACGCACGCCCGAGCCCCCGAGGACGAGACCGACACCACACCGCTTTAATTCGCATTTCCAATACGGAATACCTACGCTCAACCTCGTGCAACTCACCCGGTTCACCGATCTCGGACTTCGCATCCTCATGCGGCTCGCGGTCCTCGACGACGATGGTCACGCCCTGACCACCCAGGCCGTCGCCGACCAGATGGTGGTGAAGTACACGCACGCGTCCAAGGTCGTGACGCGTCTGCAGTCCCTCGGACTGGTCGAGACGCGTCGCGGTCGCAACGGCGGCCTGGCCATCACCGACGCGGGGCGTACGGCCTCCGTCGGCCGGGTCGCCCGTGAGCTCGAGGGCAAGGGCGAGGTCATCGAGTGCGAGGGCAGCAACCCCTGCCCGCTGGCCGACGCGTGCCGGTTGCGATCACTGCTGCGGGACGCCCAGGAGGCGTTCTTCCAGACGTTGGACGGCTGGACGATCAGTGACATGACCGCGTCCCCCACCGCCCGCGTGCTGCTCAGCCTCTCCGAGCGGCCCGCGGACGCCTGACTCCCACACCCAAGGAGCTGTCCATGCTGTCCGCCACCTCGACCGCCGTCGTACGCGCCACCCTCCCCGTCGTGGGCGCCGCGATCGGCGAGATCACGCCGCTCTTCTACTCGAAGATGTTCGCCGCGCACCCCGAGCTGCTGCGCGACACCTTCAACCGCGGCAACCAGAAGGCCGGCGAGCAGCCGAAGGCCTTGGCCGGCTCGATCGCCCGGTACGCCACGATGCTGGTCGACGAGAGCTCCCCAGAGCCGATCGAGCTGCTCTCCCGCATCGCCCACAAGCACGCCTCGCTGGGCATCACCGAGGCGCAGTACGCGATCGTCCACGAGCACCTGTTCGCCGCGATCGTGGAGGTGCTCGGCGAGGCGGTCACGCCGGAGGTCGCGACCGCCTGGGACGAGGTCTACTGGCACATGGCGCGCGACCTCATCACCCTCGAGAAGGGCCTGTACGCCGAGGCCGGCGTCGTACCGGAGGAGGTCTTCTCCGACCTGGTCGTCTTCAAGCGGTTCCAGGACTCCCCCGACACCGTCTCGTTCGTCCTCGCCACCGCCGACGGCTCCCCGCTGCCGACCGGCCTGCCCGGCCAGTACGTCTCGGTCGGCGTGACGCTGCCCGACGGCGCTCGGCAGATCCGCCAGTACAGCCTCACCGGTGACCACGGCGACGGCCGCTGGTGCATCTCGGTGAAGGCGATCCCCGGGTACACCGCCGAGGACGGCACCGAGGTGCCCGAGGGCGAGGTCTCCAACTTCCTGCACCGCAACGTCTTCGAGGGCGACACCCTGCAGGTCTCCCCGCCGTTCGGCGACCTGGTGCTCCGCGACGGCGACGAGCCGGTCGTACTCATCTCCGCCGGCATCGGGTCGACGCCGATCATCGGCATGCTGCACCACCTGTCCAACACGGGCAGCACGCGTCGGGTCACCGTCGTGCACGCGGACCGCTCGCTGGCCGGCCACGCCCACCGCCACCAGGTCACCAAGCTGGTCAAGAAGCTGCCGCAGGCGACGCTGCACCGCTGGTACGAGGACCTCGCCGACCGCGGCGCCCGCGAGGACGTGCTTGCCGGGCTGGTCGACCTCGACGCGCTGGAGGTGCCGGCCGGCGCCAGCACGTACCTGTGCGGACCGCTGCCGTTCATGGAGTCGGTGCGCGACGGGCTGGTGGACCGCGGCGTCGACGCGGCCTCCATCCACTACGAGGTGTTCGGCCCCGACACCTGGCTCGTCGACGCCTGAGCCGTACCTGCCCCCGGTCCCACGGCCCCCGCCCCCACGGCCCCCGCCCCCACGGCCCCCGCCCCCACGGCCCACCGGCCCCGGAGCGGGGGCACGGAGGGGCGGCCCCTTAGTAACGCGCAGTTATCCGTACGGGGTGCACCCAATTGACGCCACCTCGTCCAGATAACTACGCGTTACTAAGGGCCCCGGGGGTACGGAGCGGCGGGAGCACGACGGGAGCGGGAGGAGCAGGCGTACGGGGGCCAGCCAGGAGCGGTACCAACGGGTCACTCCGCGGACCGCCCCCTGTCGAGAACACGTTCTATTGTGGTTCTCTGGCTTCCACCGCGGCCCGCCCGTCCCCCGACGCGCCCGCCGTCCCGCCGCCGAGACCGGCGCGCGCGTACCGAGGAGACACGATGACGCTCACCGCACCCGACCAGCAGACCACCGCGGATTCCGGCTCCCCCACCGGGCAGGAGCTGCTCGACCTGCAGCGTGCGGCGTACCGGGCCAACCCGATCCCCGACCTGGCGACCCGTCTGGAGTGGCTGGACCGCGTCGAGGCGATGCTGGCGGCGCACGCCGACGAGTTCGCCGAGGCGCTCGACCGCGACTTCGGTACGCGACCCCAGACCCTGTCGGTGGCCACCGAGATCGTCGGCGTCATGCCCGAGCTGGCCTCGATGCGCAAGAACCTGGCCGGCTGGATGAGGACCAAGAAGCTCAACCCCGTCACCGGCCGCGCCTCCATCGCCGGCCGCCTGCGCCGCGACCCGCTCGGCGTGGTCGGCGTCATCGGCGCCTGGAACTTCCCGGTCCAGCTCACGGTCCTGCCCGCCGCCACCGCGCTGGCCGCCGGCAACCGCGTCGTGATCCGCCCCTCCGAGCTGACCCCGGCCACCGCGCAGGCGCTGGCCGACGCCGTCGCGAAGTGGTTCGAGCCCGAGGTGCTCGCGGTGGTCATAGACGAGGTCACCTCCGGCCCCGAGTTCTCGCGGCTGAAGTTCGACCACCTCTTCTTCACAGGCTCGCCCAAGGTCGGTGCGCTCGTCGCGCAGGCCGCGGCCGCCAACCTGGTGCCGCACACCCTCGAGCTGGGCGGCAAGAACCCGACGATCGTGCACTCCGAGGCCGACGTGGCCAAGGCGGCCGCCCAGATCGCGCGCGCTCGCCTGATCAACGGCGGCCAGGTCTGCCTGTGCCCCGACTACGTCTGGGTGCCCAACACGGTGAAGGACCAGTTCATCGACGCGGTGCTCGAGACGTGGCGCACGATCGTGCCGACGATCCGCACCAACCCCGAGTACACCTCGATCGTCAACGACGCGAACTTCCAGCGCGTCACGGGCCTCATCGACGACGCCGTCGCGCACGGGGCCGTACGCCGCGACGCCGCGCCCGCCGGCGAGCAGCTGCCCGACGCGGCCAGCCGCAAGATCGCCCCCACCGTGCTCACCGGGGTCGACGAGTCGATGGCGATCGACTCCGAGGAGGTCTTCGGGCCGGTGCTGGCCGTGTACGGCTACGACTA